>NZ_JBSGFR010000059.1:0-49134 GCF_053603475.1 Actinoplanes sp. NPDC004185
GACGGCCCGCCGCCCGGCGGTCACGGCCGCGGCCGACTCCATCGGGGGCGGCGGGGTGAGGGTCATGCTGGTGCGCATGGCTTCGCGCAGGTCGTTCTCGTCCACGATGCCTCTTCTCATTCGGCGGTGACGGGGTGGGACATCAACGTCCGGAGGGCGTCCAGGCCGCGCGCCGCCTGGCTCTTGACCGTGCCGGCCGTACAGCCGAGGACAGCCGCGGTCTCGTCGACCGACATGTCCTCCCAGTAGCGCAGGACCAGCACGGCCCGCTGCCGGGGCGGCACCCCGGCGAGTGCCTGTAACAGCATCAGCCGGTCGTCGGCCGACCCGGGCGCGGCCGACTGCTCGGTCAGCGTCTCGTGCGGCCGTTCCCGCCGCCACCAGCCCCGGCGGCCGTCGTCGATGAAGGTGCGGATCAGCACCTGCCGGACGTACGGATCCAGCGCCTCGTGCCGCGCGACCCGATGCCAGTGCGTGTACAGCTTGGTGAACGCGGTCTGCACCAGATCCTCGGCCCGGTGCCAGTCCCCGCAGAGCAGGAACGCCGTCCCCCGCATGGCCCCCGACCGGGCCGCGAAGTACTCGGCGAACGCCGCGTCGCGATCGCTCATGCCCACCCCTATCCGTTCGGTCGGGACAATCACGAGACCGGACCGACGGAAGGTTGCACGAACCCCGGAGAATTACCAGGCGCGGCGCAGCGGCACGTTCCGCCAGTCGGTGTCCGAGGCCAGATAGAAGCCCGGGTACGAGGGCTGGTTGTACGTCGTCTGCTGGCGGGCCACCTCGACGCGGTACTGCGGGTCGTGCATGAGCGTGTAGAGCTTGTGCCCGGTGATCTCGGTGCTCAGATAGATCCGTACCGCCGTGCTGTCCGCCGTGCGGACCAGTAGTTCCTCGCGCCAGTCGCCCAGGATGTCGGCGACCAGGGACGGGTTGCCCTTGGTGCCGTTGTCGGTCAGCGTGCCGGTGGCGGTCAGCAGGGTGCCGCGCCGCCAGTCGTCGATCGTCGGGGTGACCTCGCCCGCGCCGTTGACCAGCTGGGTGGTCAGGTCGCCGGCCCAGCGGATGCTCTGGTTGGTGCCCGGCACCGGCCCGGGCAGCACCGCGCCCGCCGCCGTGTGCAGGCCGGACGCCTCCGAACCGCCGGGCATACTGGCCCAGGACTCGATGCCGCGGACCTCCGGCAGCACGTCGCCGATCATCCCGCGCCCGGTGTCGCGCCCGGAGTAGGTGCCGGAGAGCACCTCGCCGGTGGCCGCGTCGCGCAGGGCCATGCCGTACGGCGCGCCGGTGCCGTTCTCGTGGACCGTGAACGTCTCCAGGCCGGGCCGGTCCGGGTTGATGTCCGTGACGTGCACGGCGTCACCGTGGCCGAGCCGGACCCGCTGCCCCGGCGCCGCGCTGCCCTCGGGGAGCGTGTCGAACGAGGAGTACAGCAGGCTGCCGTCGTCGTCGATGGTCGCGGCGCCGTACACGATCTCCTGGCGTCCGTCGCCGTCCACGTCGGCCGCGCTCAGCGAGTGGAAGCCCTGGTTGGTGAGGGTGGCGTAGCGCGGGTCGGTGCCGTCGCGGCCGTGCGGGTTGTCGTTGAAGGGGTTGCTCATCGGGGTCCAGCCGCTGTCCACGTACCAGTTCTCGGTCAGCCGGCGGCCGTCCCAGCGGTACGCGACCAGCGTGGTGCGGGTGTAGTAGCCGCGGGCGAACACGGCCGAGGGGTGCCGGCCGTCGAGGTAGGCCACCCCGGACAGGAACCGGTCGACGCGGTTGCCCGGCTCGATCCGCGGGAGCGCGTAGTCGCCCCACATCAGCCCGTCGTCGTGCCGTCCGGGCTTGTAGCGCACGGTCTGCAGTTCGCGGCCGGTCGCACCGGCGAACACCGTCAGATACTCCGGGCCGTCGAGGATGAAGCCCTCGAAGGCGCGCAGGTTGTTGCGGGCGCTGCGGGACGGGGCGTACACGTCGATGAAGTAGTCGACCAGGGCCTCGGCGTCGGCGCGCGACAGCGGGTACGCGTACCGCGGCGCGAGGCCGAGCGCGGCCTCCAGCGTCGCCGGCCAGCGCCCGGCCACCACCTCGGGATGCGCGGTCCAGCCCTGGAACATCGTCACCAGGTGCTCGCGGTAGCCGGCCGCGCTGAGCCGGTAGTCGTCGGTGTGCCGGTGACCGGCGCGCACGTCGGCGCGCGGCATCGTGACGTAACGCCGGGAGACCTCACGGCCCGTGGCGTCGTACCGGATCACGCTCGTGCCCGGCGCCGTCTTGAGCATGAGCTCGGCGCGGCCGTCACCGTCGAAGTCGTACACCGGGAACTGGGTGTAGTGCGCCCCGGCCCGGATGTTGACGCCCAGGTCGATCCGGTAGAGAAGGGTGCCGTCGGCCCGGTAGGTGTCCAGGTAGACCGGTCCGGTGTAGCCGGTCAGCGAGACGTCCTTGGAGTTGGACGGGTCCCACTTCACGACGTACTCGTACCGGCCGTCACCGTCGACATCGCCGACGCTCATGTCGTTGGCCGTGTAGGTGTAGGTCTGCCCGCTCGGGGTCACGCCGTCGGCGGGCTTGCGCAGCGGCAGGTCGTGGTGGCCGCCGCCCCACGGGGTGACGGCGGCGCTGCGCCCGGCCTCGCGTCCGCGGACGACCGCGGCCACCCGGTAGCGGGACGCCGGGGTGCCGTCCGGGTCGAGCCAGTTGGTGCTGTCCGTGACCAGCGCGACGGGCCGGCCGTCGCGGTAGACCCGGAAGTCCGGCCCGGCGAGACCGGTCGCGGTGGCACCGGTCGCCTCGGGCGCGAGCAGGCGCCAGCTCAGGAACACGCCGTCGGCGGTGGCGGCGGCCACCAGGCCCCGGTCGAGACGTTCCAGAGCGGGGCCGCCGGGCCGCTGCGCCGCGGCCACGGCGGGCGGCGAGCCGCCGACCAGGAGCAGGCCGGCGGCCACGAGGATTCCCCACCGACGGTACGGACGCAGCGAACCCGGCATGGCGACTCCTCCTGGCTGAAACGAATCAACGCAGGCTAGGAATTGACGGCAGCCGATGTCAATGCCTCAGAGCGCTTTCCCCGGTAAGCGCATACCTGGGGTCAGCCGCTGGTCAGAGGCGGGCGATCGCGGAGGCCGGATCCTCGATCGCGTCGGCGACGCTGCGCATGAAGCCGGCCGCCGTCCCGCCGTCGCACACCCGGTGGTCGAAGACGAAGCTCATCTGGGTGATCTTGCGAACGCACAGCTCGCCGTCGACGACCCAGGGCCGGTCCAGGATGCGGCCGAACCCCAGGATGGCGACCTGCGGGTGGTTGATGATCGCGGCACTGCCGTCCACCCGGAAACCGCCGTAGTTGTTGAGCGTGAAGGTCCCGGCCTCCGGCGCCGTCACGCGGCCCTCCCGGGCGCCGGCGGTGATCCGCCGGATCTCCTCGTCGAGCTGCCCGGTGGTCATGGTCTCGGCGCCGACGACCGCGGGCACGACCAGGCCCCGCTCCCCCTGCACGGCGAGGCCGAGGTTGATCCGATCGAACTCGACGATCTCCTGCCGCTCGGTGTCCACCCGGGCGTTGAGCATCGGGTACTGCCGCAGCCCGGCCACGACGAACCGGGCGAGGTAGGCCAGCAGACCCGGGCCGGAGGGGGTGCTGTGCCGCAGCTCCCAGAGCCTGGTGGCGTCGACGTCGACCCAGACGGTGGCCTCGGGGATCTCGGCGCGGCTGCGGGTCAGCGCGGCCGACACCGCCTTGCGGAAGCCGGTCAGCGGAACCCGGCGCTCTCCCGGCACGACCGGAGCGGCGGAGACCGGCGCAGCCGTAGCGGGAGCGGTAGCCACGCGCGCCCGGGCGCGTTCGACATCGGCCCGCACGATCACCCCGCCGGGACCGGTCGCCTCGACGGTGGCCAGGTCCAGGCCGGCCTCCCGGGCCAGCCGGCGCACCAGCGGCGAGACCACGAGCGGCACCCGGTGCGGCAGCACAGCCGGAGCCTGCCGGCCCCGCGGACGACGCCGCCGGGACGTGACCGTCGCGCCCGTCGTGCCGTACCCGATCAGGACATTGCCGGATCCGGCCTGCTCCTCCTCGCGGTAGGTCTCCGCCTCCGGGACCAGCGCCGCGACCGTGAGCAGCGGCTTGCCGACCTCGAGGGTGACGCCCTCGGCGGCGTGCCGGGTGGCGATCCGGCCGGCATACGGCGTCGGCACCTCAACCAGCGACTTCGCGGTCTCGACCTCGACCACCGGCTGGTCGACCTCGACGGTGTCGCCCTCCTCGACGAGCCAGCGCACCACCTCGGCCTCGGTCAGTCCCTCCCCGAGGTCGGGCAGCAGGAAGGTCTGCGTGCTCACGAGTCCTCCCACTGCAGGTCGTCCACGGCGTCCAGGACACGGTCCACGCCGGGCAGCTGGAAGTGCTCGAGCTTCGGCGGCGGGTACGGGATGTCGAAGCCGGTCACCCGGCGGATCGGGGCGGCCAGGGCGTGGAAGCAGCGCTCGGTGACCCGGGCGACGATCTCGGAGGAGACACTGGCGAAGCCGGCCGCCTCCGCGACCACGACGGCCCGGCCGGTGCTGCGCACGGCCGCGCACACAGTCTCGTCATCGAACGGCACGATCGAGCGCAGGTCGACGACCTGCAGGCTGCGGCCCTCGGCGGCGGCCACCTCGGCGGCCTCGAGGGCGACCGGTACGGACGGGCCGTAGGCGATCAGCGTGGCGTCGGTGCCCTCCCGGCGCACCACGGCGGTGCCGATGCCGGGCACCGGGGCGCCGAGCTCGACCTCCTCCTTGGCCCAGTAGAGCTTCTTCGGCTCCAGGAAGATCACCGGGTCGTCCGAGGCGATCGCCGCGCGCAGCAGCCCGTACGCGTCCGCCGGCGTCGCCGGGGCGACCACGTGCAGGCCGGGCGTGTGCGCGTAGTACGCCTCGGAGGAGTCGCAGTGGTGCTCGACCCCGCCGATGCCGCCCGCGTACGGCACCCGGATCACCATCGGCAGCGTGACCCGGCCGCGGGTGCGGTTGCGCATCTTGGCCACGTGGCTCACGATCTGCTCGAACGCCGGGTACGCGAACGCGTCGAACTGCATCTCCACCACCGGGCGCATGCCGTTCATCGCCATGCCGACCGCCACGCCCACGATGCCGGACTCGGCCAGCGGGGTGTCGAAGCACCGGTTGTCGCCGAACTCGGCGGTCAGGCCGTCGGTGATCCGGAAGACGCCGCCGAGCGCACCGACGTCCTCACCGAAGACCACCACCGCCGGGTCCGCGGCCATCGCGTCGCGCAGGGCCCGGTTGAGCGCCTGCGCCATCGTCAGCTTGACGTGGTCGGTGGCCGTGACCGTCATCGCAGCGCTCCTTCGCGCTCGAGCTCGTCGGCGACCAGCGCGGCCTGCTCGGCGAGCTGCGGGGTGGGACTCGCGTACACGTGGTCGAAGAGCATCGCCGGGTCGGGCTCGACGTCGCGGTTGAGGCCGTCGCGCAGGTGCGTGGCGACCTTCTCGGCCTGCGCCGTGATGTCCGCGAGCCGCGCGTCGTCCAGCAGGCCCCGCTCGCGCAGGTGGGCCTCGAGCCGGGTGATCGGGTCGCGCTCGACCCAGGCCGCGACCTCGTCGTCGCGGCGGTAGCGGGTGGCGTCGTCGGCGTTGGTGTGGGCCTGCATCCGGTACGTGTGCGCCTCGATGAGCTGCGGTCCCCCGCCGGCCCGGGCGCGCTCGACGGCGGCGCCGAGCACGGCGAGCAGCGCGGCGGCGTCGTTGCCGTCGACGCGCTCACCGGGCACGCCGTAGCCGATGCCCTTGTGCGCCAGGGACGGGGCGGCGGTCTGGCGGGCGAGCGGGACGCTGATGGCGTACTCGTTGTTCTGCACGAAGAAGATGACCGGCGCGCGCAGGACCGCGGCGAAGTTGAGCGCCTCGTGGAAGTCGCCCTCGCTGGTGCCACCGTCGCCGCACAGCGCGAGCACGACGGTGGGCTCGCCGCGCAGGCGGGCGGCGTGCGCGACCCCCACGGCGTGCGGGAGCTGGGTGGCCAGCGGCGTCGCGTGCGGCGCGACGTTGTGCTCGTACGGGTCGTAGCCGCAGTGCCAGTCGCCCTTGAGCAGCGACAGCGCCTCGACCGGGTCGACGCCCCGGCCCACCGCGGCGATCGTGTCGCGGTACGTCGGGAACAACCAGTCGCCGTCGGACAGCACCTGCGCGGCGGCGACCTGGCAGGCCTCCTGCCCGTGCGAGGAGGGATAGACGGCCAGCCGGCCCTGGCGGACCAGCGCGTACGCCTGATCGTTGAGCCGGCGAGCGGTGACCAGGGCCGCGAAGGCCCGCAGCAGCGCCGCGTCGTCCGGGGCGGAGTGGCCGGGAGCGTCGACAGCTCGCCCGTGCGGGTCGATGAGCGTGACCGGCTCGGCCGACGGCAGAAGGTGGTGCGGGTCACCTGTCATGCAGACATGGTCGTTCGCCGACCATTCGGTTTCCACATCCCGGGAAAATCCGAGAAGATGTACGGGTGGCGCCGCTCTGCGGCGGCCAAACGTCCGGGCAACGACGCCCGGAGCCGAGGAGGACAAGACAAGTGGCCAGCGCCCTCGACGACATCGACCGGCAGATCCTGGCCGAGCTGACCCGCGACGCCCGGATGTCGATGCGCACCCTCGCCGAGCACCTGCACATCTCCCGGGCCAACGCGTACGCCCGCGTCGAACGGCTCCGCACCGCGAACGTGATCAGGGGCTTCCGGGCCGACATCGACCCCGTCGCGGCGGGCCTGGGCACCTCGGCGTACGTGACGGTGAACCTGCACCAGGCGGAATGGCGCGACGTGGGCGAGCAGCTGCGCGCGCTGCCCGGGGTCGTGCACATCGCGCTGGTCGGCGGCGAGTTCGACGCGATCCTGCTGGTCCGGGCCCGGGACAACGCCGCCCTGGGCCGGCTGGTCCTGGACGTCATCCAGGGCATGCCGGGCATCGTGAACACCCGGACCCTGCTGGTCTTCGAGGAGGCCGAGCCGCTGTCGGCCACCGCCATCTGGGAGCAGTGACACAGGATGCGCGTGTACGTGGACATGGTGGGTGACCTCTTCCACCCCGGCCATGTGGCCCTGCTGAAAGCGGCCCGGCAGTACGGCGACCATCTGATCGTGGGCGTGCTGTCCGACGAGGTGGTGGCGTCGTACAAGCGGCAACCGATCATGACCCTGGCGGAACGGGTCGCCATGGTCTCGGCGTGCCGGTACGTCGATGAGGTGGTGCCCGCGGCGCCGTTCCGGGTGACCCTGGAGTTCCTGGCCGAGCACGACATCGCGCTGGTCGTGCACGGCGACGACCTCACTCCGGAGGCGATCGACGAGGTCTACGGACCGGTGGCCGCGGCCGGGCGGCTGAGGCTGGTCCACCGCACGGCAGGCGTGTCGACCAGCGACCTCATCGCCCGGGTCCGGGCCCGCCCGGCGTGAAGCCGCACGGCGGACCCGACCGGTCGCCCCGGTCAGCCGGTGGTGAGCCGGATCGCGCTCCATGACACCGGGGGCAGGCTCGCCCGCAGGACACCGTCGGTGACGTCCGCGTCCTTGGCCGGGCCGGGCACCACGCGTTCCGGGTCGTCCGCCGTGTTCATGGCGTAGAGGTCCTCGTCCGCGAGCGTCCACGACTCCGTCACCCGCAGACCGGCCCCGAAGGCGGCCAGCGACACCGCCAGGTCGAGGCTCTCGGTGAGGTGCCTGTTCACGACGAAGACCGTGACGTCACCGCTCTCGGCGTCGTGGGTGGCGACCGCGTCCAGCAGCGGCACCGAGCCGAAGCGGGCGGTGTCGTAGCTCGGGGACTGCGGTTCCACGCGCAGCACCTCGCCGCGGGCCAGGCGGGAGGTCAAGGCGAACGGGTGGAAGATCGTCTGGCGCCACGCCGGGCCGCCCGCCTCGGTGCGGATCGGGGCGATCACGTTGACCAGCTGAGCCTGGCAGGCGGCGGTGACCCGGTCGCTGTGCCGCAGCAGGGAGATCAGCAGGTTGCCGACCACCACGGCGTCGGTGACGGTGTACGAGTCCTCGATCACCCGCGGGGCCACCCGCCACTCGGTCTCCTGAGTGGCCTGGAAGGCGCTCTGGTACCAGACGTTCCACTCGTCGAAGGAGATCTTGAGCTTCTTGCCGCTCTTGAGCCTGGCCCCGACGCTGTCGGCGGTGGCGGCGACGCTGGTGACGAAGTGGTCCATGTCGACCGCCGACGCGAGGAAGCTGCCCAGGTCGCCGTCGATCGGCTCGTAGTAGGCGTGCGCGGAGATGTAGTCCACGGCGTCGTAGGTCAGTTCGAGGACCTCGGCCTCCCACGCCGCGAACGTCGGCATCGAGGACGAGGAGCTACCGCAGGCCACCAGTTCCAGCCCCGGCTCGGCGCTGCGCATCGCCCGGGCGGTCTCCATGGCGAGCCGGCCGTACTCGTGGGCCGTCTTGTGCCCGGTCTGCCACGGGCCGTCGAGCTCGTTGCCGAGGCAGAACATGGTGATCCCGTACGGTTCGGTCGCGCCGTTGGCCTGCCGGAGCCGGGCCAGGTGGGTGCGGTCGGGCTGGTTCAGGTACTCCTGAACGTCCAGCGCCTCCTGCACGCCGCGGGTGCCGAGGTTCACCGCGTACATCACCTCCACCCCGGCCTTGCGCGCCCAGCGCATGAACTCGTCGATGCCGATCTCGTTGGTCTCCAGGCTGTGCCAGGCCAGGTCCCGGCGCACCGGCCGGTCACCGACCGGGCCGATGCCGTCCTCCCAGCGGTAGCCCGAGACGAAGTTGCCGCCGGGGTACCGCACGACCGAGACGCCCAGCTCGCGGGTCAGCGCGAGCACGTCCTGGCGGAAACCGTCGGCGTCCGCGGTCGGGTGCGACGGCTCGTAGATCCCGGTGTAGACGCAGCGGCCCATGTGCTCGACGAAGGACCCGAAGGTACGGCGGGACACCGGTGCGACGGTGAACGCGGGATCGAGGATGAAGCTGGCGGAAAGCACGGGTCTCCCAGGGGTCGAGGGGGATGTCACTTGAGGCTGCCGACGGCGAGGCCGCCCTGCCAGTACTTCTGCAGGGTGAGGAAGGCGATGACGAGCGGGACGATGGACACCAGCGAACCGGTGATGATCAGGCTCCACAGCGACTGCCCGCCGCCGTTGTTGGAGCTGGCCAGCTGCGACCACAGGCCGATGCCCACGGTGAGCGGGTAGAGCTTCGAGTCGGACAGCATGGTCAGCGGCAGGAAGTAGTTGTTCCAGGTCGCGACCACCGACAGCAGCAGCACGGTGACCACCGCGGGGCGCATCAGCGGCAGCGCCACCCGCAGGAACGTGCGCAGCTCGCCGGCGCCGTCGATGCGGGCGGCGTCGAGCAGTTCGTCGGGCACCGACGCCGAGGTGTAGACCCGCATCAGGTAGACGCCGAACGGGCTGAGCAGCGACGGCAGGATGACCGCCCAGACGGTGTCGGTCAGTCCGGCGTTGCTCATCATCACGAACGTCGGGATGACCAGCGCGGTCAGCGGCACCATGACCGAGCCCAGCACCAGGGCGAAGGTCAGGTTGCGGCCGCGGAAGCTGAACTTCGCGAAGCCGTAGCCGGCCAGCACCGAGATGACGGTCGAGCCGATCCCGCCGGTCAGCGCGTACAGCACGGAGTTGCCCAGCCAGCGCAGGTATTCGCCGTTGTTGAAGGTGACCAGGTCCTTCAGGTTGTCGACGAGGTGGAAGCCGTGGAACCACAGGGCGCCCGTGCCGGAGAACAGGCCCTCGGCGTTCTTGGTGCTGGCCACGACGAGCCACCAGACCGGGACCAGGAAGTAGCAGACGAGGGCGAGCAGGAACAGCTTCGCCCCGAGGTGGCGGTTGCTCACGTGAAGATGCTCCCTCGCTTGCGGGTGACGACCATGAAGACGGCCACGGCCAGGAAGACCACGAAGCCCAGCGCGAACGAGATCGCCGAGGCGTAGTTGAACTGGGCGTAGGCGAAGGCCAGGTTGAAGGCGTAGATGTTGGGGGTGAAGTCGGGCGTGACCGAGCCGTTGGCGATCGGCCCGAGGATCTGCGGCTCGGCGAAGAACTGCAGCGTGCCGATCAGCGAGAAGACCAGGATCAGCACGAACGCGGACGACACCATCGGCACCTTGATGCGCAGCGCGATCTGCCGGGAGCTCGCGCCGTCGATGCGGGCCGCCTCGTAGATGGACGTGTCGATGCTCTTCAGCGCGGCGTAGATGATCACCATGTAGTAGCCGGACCACTGCCAGGTGACCACGTTGAGCAGGCCGTAGAAGATGTTGCCCTGGCTGAGCAGGAACGGTGCCTGCACGTTGAACAGCGACGAGATCTGCTCCAGCGGACCGAAGCTGGGGCTGTAGAGGAAGCCCCACATCAGCGCGCCGAGCACGGCCGGGACCGCGTACGGCAGGAAGATCATCAGCCGGGAGAAGCGGGCCAGCCGGCCGGTGACCTCGTCCAGCACCAGTGCCGCGACCAGCGCGACGATCATCTGCAGCGGGATCACCACGAGGCTGAACCGCAGCACCAGCCACAGTCCCTTGAGGAACGACGGGTCGGTGAACGCGCGGGTGTAGTTGTCGATCCCGGCGAACGTGGTGCCGGTCGCGAGCCCTTTGGTGTAGAGGCTCAGGTAACCCGCGTACAGCAGGGGTGCGACCAGGAAGACCGCGAACACGACCAGGAACGGGAAGATGAAGAGCCAGCCGGCGGCGCCGCGGCGCGCCGATCGGCGGCGCCGGGGCGGCGCGGTGGCCCGGGGTACGCCGGTGCTGTCGCGCAGCGCCGCGGGCGGGGTCGATCTGATGACGGCCATGGGGTTCACGTCTCCTCTGCGGCGTCGTCGCAGCCACGGATGGGGACGGACGGCCGCCGCACGGTGGACCCGGGGCGGCCGTCCGGCCGGCGGTCACTGGACGGTGAAGCCCTGGCTCTTGGCGTACTTGACCATGATGTCCTGCAGCTCGGTGGCGGCCTGCTCGCCGGTGGTCTTACCACTGTTGATCTTCACGATCTGGGCCTGGAGCTGGGCGTAGTAGTACACGGTGAACGGGCTGTACGTCGCACCCTGGTACGCGTTCGCGGCCGGGATGTAGATGTCCTTGTTGGCCGTCTGCCCGTTGAAGAAGTCGACCTTGTTGGTGACGAAGGCGTCGGACTTCAGCACGTCCTGGTTGAGCGGGAAGATGGTCTGCGTCTTCCAGCCGTCGGTCAGCGACGCCTCGTCGGCGTAGAGGCCCTTGGCCACCTCGGCCGCGGCCTTCTTGTCGGACGCCTGCGAGGTCACCGCGAAGGTCGAGCCGCCCCAGTTGACCGAGACCGGCGCGTTCGCGTCCCACTGCGGCAGCGGCGCCACGGCGAACTTGCCCTTCTCCTTGCCGCTGCCGACGCCGGCCCCGGTCAGGTAGCCGGGCGCCCAGGCGGCGGAGACGTAGGTCGCGTACTTGCCGTTGACCACGCCGGCGATGTAGTCGGTGGTGAACTGGTCCTCGGTGCCGATGAGCTTCTTGGTGGCCAGCCCGCCCCAGTAGGTGAGGACGTCCTTGGTGGCCTGGTCGTCGAGCTTGATGGTGATCTTCTGCTTGTCGGCCAGGTCGTAGGTGAACGGGTTGGCGCCCTTCTGGATCATCAGCGCGGTCGCCACCGCCGGCACGTTGCTGCCGAAGTCACCGAAGTTCGGCCCGCCGGCCCCCTTCACCTTGGCGGCGGCCTCGGCGTACTCGGCCCAGGTCCTCGGCGGGGTCTTGATCCCGTACTTGGCGAAGACGTCGGTGCGGTAGATCATCGCCATCGGGCCGCCGTCGACCGGGATGGCGTAGACGGCGTCGCCCTGCGAGACGTCCTTCCAGGCGCCGGCGCTGAACTTGGCCTTCACGTCGTTGGCCCCGTACGGCGCCAGGTCGACCAGGGCCTCCTGGATCTCGAAGCCGACCAGCTGGTCCGCCTCCAGCATGATCACGTCGGGCGCGCCCTTCTTGGCCGAGATCGCCGTCTGGAACTTGGCGTACTCCGGCGCGCCCTGGCCCGCGTTGGTCCAGCAGACCTGCACATCGGTGTGGGCGTTGTTGAAGTTGTCGACGACCTTGGCCATGTTCGGGTACCAGGCCCAGACCGACACCGCGGTGGCCTCCGGGTGAACGATCTTGTTGGTGCAGTTGGTCGGTTTGGCCGAGGTGCCGCCACCCTCGTCGCCGCCCGAGCAGGCAGCCACTCCGAGCACGAGGGACAGTACGGGCATCGCAATGATGAGACGTCTCATGGTCAGCATTTTCCGGGAACTCATTCGGTGGCCTCCTGGCTGGATTTCGCGCATGGGGGATCGCCGCTCCTCGCTCTGCGTAGTCAACAGGCGGGACCGGAACCGCGGGAGAGAGCCCGGACGACCGTGGCGTCCTTCCCCGGTAAAGTGTGTTGTAAGTTACGATTGCAGCGCTGCAAAGGACTATGCACCGGCTCAACGGCTCTGGCAAGAGGCAACCTCTCGGAAATACGATCGTCACCTCAGGCACACCGTCGCCCGACTCAGCAAGGAGGGGCCTCATGCGAGATATCACGCTGCGTGACGTTGCCGAGCTCGCCGGGGTCTCCCCCCGTACGGTCTCCAACGTGGTGAACGGCTACGCCCAGGTGGCGCCGGCGACCCGGGAGAAAGTCGAACGGGCCATCGCCGAGCTGGGCTACCGGCCCAACGTGCTCGCCCGCAACCTGGCCAACGGGCGGTCGGGGCAGATCGCTGTCGTGGTGCCGTACCTGGACACGCCGTACTTCGCCGAGCTGCTGCAGGCGATCATCCCGGCCGCCCGCAAGGGCGGCTACAACGTCCTGATCGACCAGACCGACGGCGACCGGCAGCACGAGGGCGAGCTGATCGGGCGCGGCTCACGGGGCTTCCTGTTCGACGGCATGATCATCAGTCCGCTCGGCCTGTCCCAGCAGGATCTCACCGTGCGTGATCTTGCCCTGCCCCTGGTCGTGCTGGGCGAACGCGTCTCCGACGGCACCTTCGACCACGTCGGGATCGACGACATCGCCGCCTCGACCGACGCCGTCACCCACCTGATCTCCCTGGGCCGGCGCCGGATCGCGGCGATCGGCGACCAGCCGTACGCGACCGGCGAGGCGGCCCAGCTGCGCACCCGCGGCTTCCGCGCGGCCCACGCCGCCGCCGGGCTGCCGGTCGACGAGTCGCTGATCATCAGCACCGCCCGGTTCAACCGGATCGACGGCGTGACCGCGATGGCCGCGCTGCTCGACCGGGCGGACCCGCCGGACGCGGTCTTCTGCTACAGCGACCTGGTCGCCTCCGGCGCGATCCACACCATCCTGGAACGCGGGCTGCGGATCCCCGAGGACATCGCGATCATCGGCTACGACGACATCGAGGACGGGCGCTACAGCCATCCCACGATCAGCACCATCTCCCCCGACAAGACCGCCATCGCGCAGCTGGCGGTGGAGCGGCTGATCATGCGGATCGCCAGCTCCGGGCCGGTCCCCGGGGTGGAGCTGCTGGCCGAGCACCGGTTGATCCCCCGCCAGAGCACCCTCGGCCGCGCCGCTCCATGACCGGGCCCGCAGAGGGTCCCGAATGCCCGGGACTTTGGTCCTGACCTGGTCCGTGAACCCCCCACAGAGCTCAACCCGCCCGTAGAAAGGACGACGTACAGCAGGACAGGCGCCGCACCGGGCGGCGCCGGGGCACAGGGAGCGGGAACGATGAAGGTCACTCTGGGACGTGGTGCCGCCGTTGCGGGCACCGCCGCCGCGGCGCTGCTGGCGTCGCCCTCCCCGGCCTCGGCGCACGAGAAGTGGTTCGTCGACGAGCCCGGCTCCTACGCCACCGACTGGGCGTTCGCCTTGCGGCCGGTCACCTTCGGCCTGATCGTCGCGGTCGTCCTGGCCACCGTCCTGTGGCGGTACGTCGCCCTGCGCTACCTGCCCACGCCGGAGCTGCGGCCGCTGCGGTTCGCCGGCCGGATCATCCCGTACGTCCCCCGGCTGCTCGCCATCCACCTGGGTGTCTCGCTGCTGGCCGCCGCGGTCACCGGCCACTTCCTCACCCACGACCTCGAGGTCGAGCACCTGACCGGCGGGGTGGCGCTGCTGCTCGCCGAGGGCGCCCTGGGCATCTGGTTCATCACCGGCATCCGGCTGCGCCCCGCGGCGCTGGCCCTCACCGTCATCGGGCCGCTGGCCCTGCTGCTCACCGGTCCGGTCGGGCTGCTCTCGGCCATGGACCTGCTCGGCGTGGCCGTGTTCCTGGCCTTCGTCCCGCCGTCGGACGAGACCTTCGGCCGGGTGGAGCCGGACGCCGCGACCCTGCGCCGGGCGCTGCTGGGCCTGCGGCTGGGTGCCGGTGGCGCCCTGATCACGCTCGCCTTCGCGGAGAAGCTGGCCAACCCCGCGCTGGCCCGCGAGACCCTCCACCTCTACCCGCAGCTCGATGTCTTCTCGCTGGTCGGCATCCACCTGAGCCCGGACACCTTCGTCGCCGTCGCGGGCGTCACCGAGCTGCTGTTCGGCCTCTTGGTGATCTCCGGCGCGCTGCCCCAGGTCGCCGTGCTGGTCGCGGGCATCCCGTTCAACGCGACCCTGCTGCTCTTCGGCGGCACGGAGCTGCTCGGTCACCTGCCGGTCTACGGCGTCTTCCTGACGCTGCTCGCCTACGGCTCCAACGAGCGGACCGCCGCGCTGGTGCGCTGGCTGCCGCCGGTGCGGGCGCGCCTGCTGCGCCGCCCGGCGGTGGCCCGCTGAACCCGCCGACCCGCCGATCCCGCTGCCGGCGCAGCGGGATCAGCGGCGTAGCGAGCCGGTCGTGGGCACCCGCAGGTGATGGGCCAGGCACAGCACGTCTCGATCGGACGAGAAGTGCAGTTCCTCCGGCGGCACGGCGAGCACCGTCCACGAGTCCTCGTCCAGCTTGACACCGGCATAGGCGGCGTAGCGGTCGTCGCAACCGGTCCGGGCGGTCTCTTTGACCTGGGCGTCGCCCGGCCAGTCGCCCTCCCGCAGAGGGAAGAGAGCGAAGACCTCGCTGTAGTGCGTGGTCGAGCACGGCACCACGTCCACATAGCTGCCGGTCTGCGAGCTGATGTCCTTGAGACAGTCACCCACCCGCAGCTCGGTCACCTTGAGCTCGCGTGCGCCGTTGATGGCGCCCGTGGCGTCGCGGTCCGGGCCGTCGGCGGCATCCCGTACGACGGCCACGCCGACCGCCACCGCGATGGCGAGCGCCCAGAGGCCGCAGACGACCAGCCCCGCGATCGCGTAGAAGCGGCCGCGCCGGTCACCGTTGCGCTTGCTCTGCCGCAGGCCGATGACGCCGAAGATGATGCTCGGCAGGCCGGCGCAACCCATCAGGGCCAGCGCCAGGGAGGCGATGGAGAAACCGTTGGTCTTGCCGTTCCAGGCCGGGCGGGGCGGGGGCGGCGGCGTGTAGGCCGGGTACTGCGGGCCGGGCGTGAGCGGGGGCTGGTGATCCACAGCGGGCACGGTACAGCCACGAAGGGAACCACGCCGCCCCGTGAGCGCCGCCGGAGATGTCTTCCGGCGACTGCTCAGACCGGCGTCATCGCGGACGATTCTTGATCTAGGAAGCATGTCGACGAACGGGGCGAGGGAACCATGAAGGTCGGGCTGCGCAGCATCCGGATCAGTAGCCGGCTGGTCGCCGCGATGGTCGTGCTGCTGGCACTGCTGAGCGCGGTCGTGGCCGTCGGGCTGTCGGCCATCGCCGATCAGTCCCGCGCAACCGCCACGCTCGCCGACTACTCGACAGCCAACCAGCTCGCCAAGCAGGTCAAGTTCCGGTCGGCGGACTTCAACGGCTGGCAGACCGCGTACGCGTTCGACATCGTCCGCGGGGTCGACGGCGCCGCAGCCGACACCGCCGACGCGCGCGCCGCATTCCTCGCCTCGGCCGCGTCATTCCGCCAGGAGTTGCAGACCCTTCGCGGCGCGCACATCACCGCCGCGGAAACGGAGCTGATCGACCGCATCACCCAGCACTTCGACGAGTTCTCCGCGCTGGACCGCACCATCGTCGAGGCGTACCGCAGCGGCACCGCCACGCAGATCGCGCGGGCCAACCAGCTGGTGGCCGTCGACGAGATCAAGATCTTCAACGAGATCGCCGCCAGCGTGGACTCGCTCACGTCCTCGATCGACGCCCGGTCCTCCGCCGCGATGACCGACGCCTCCGCCGCCGCCGACCGCTCCTCGGTCGTCATGGTCTCGGCCGGTGTGCTCACCGTCCTGCTCGGCGCCGCGCTCGCCTTCGTGCTGATCCGGTCCATCATCCGGCCGCTCGGCACCCTCAACCACCGGCTCGCCGAGATCGCCGACGGCGACGGCGACCTGACCCAGCGGATCCACGACGACGGCCGGGACGAGATCGCCGAGGCGGCGGGCGGCTTCAACCGCTTCGCCGACCGGATGCAGGAGCTGGTCGCCGCGGTCGCCGCCGGGGCGCGGCAGGTCTCGGATGCCGCCGACGAGCTCAGCACGGTCAGCACCCAGCTCGCCGGGGGCGCGGAGGAGACCAGCGCTCAGGCCGGCGTGGTCAGCGCCAGCGCCGAGGAGGTCTCCACCATCGTGTCGACGCTGGCGGCCTCCGCGGAGGAGATGAACGCCTCCATCGCGGAGATCTCGCGCAGCGCCTCCCGGGCCACCGACATCGCCCGCGGCGGCGTACAGGCCACGCGGGAGGCCGACGAGACCGTGACCCGCCTCGGCGCCTCGTCGGCCGAGATCCAGACCGTGGTCAAGCTCATCACCGACATCGCCGCGCAGACCAATCTGCTCGCGCTGAACGCCACCATCGAGGCCGCCCGCGCGGGCGAGGTCGGCAAGGGCTTCGCCGTGGTCGCCGGCGAGGTCAAGGAGCTGGCCCAGCAGACCGCCTCGGCCACCGAGGAGATCGCCCGCAAGGTCGAGGCGATCAACCAGGGCTCCGGCGCGGCGGCGGCCGTCATCGCCCGGATCTCCACCGTGGTGACCGAGATCAACGACACCCAGCTGACCATCGCCTCGGCCATCGAGGAGCAGACCGCGACGACGCAGGAGATGTCCCGCAACGTCGGCGAGACCGCCGTCGGCGCCGGCGAGATCGCCACCACCATCGTCGGCGTGGCCCAGGCGGCCGAGCAGGCCAGCGCGGGCGCGCAGACGACGCAGACGACCGCCCGGTCGCTGGTCGACGCGGCGGCGACGCTGAACGGGCTGGTCAGCACCTTCCGCTACTGACCGGCGCGGCGGCCGGCGGGCCCGCCGGGGCGCCGATCAGCCACAGGGACGGTTCGCCCGAATCGTCTTGCCGGACCGGCCGGCCGCGTAGCCTGAATCGAGTGAGACCCGCGCCGACGGTGCAGACCCCGGCCGGCGGAACACCCCGCGCCCGGGGACGTCGGTCGCGGATCGTCGCCCTCGTCATGGCGCTCGGCATGATCGGCACCGTGCTGGCCGTGGGCGCGCTCCGGCGGGCCGCCGAGGACCGCTTCGACCAGGCGCTGGAACAGCGGACCATGATGGTCGCGCGCACCCTGACCGCCGAGATCCGGCGCTACACCACTTCCCTGCTCGACCTCGCCGCCGCGGTCGGCGCCCAGGGACAGCTGTCGAGGCCGGAGTTCGAGGCGATCACCGCCGCGACGGACCGGCAACGGCTGCCCGGTGCCACCGGAGTGGCGCTGGTCGTGCCGGCCACCGGCGCCCAGGTTCCCCGGGTGCAAGCCGAGTGGCGCCGCGCCGGCAGCCCGGACCTGCGGTTACGGCCAGAACCCGGGCACGCCCCCGAACACCTGTTCGTGGTCCTCAGCCGGGCCATCGACGGCAGCGACTCGTCCGCGGGTCAGGATCTCGCGGCGGCACCCGAGGCGGCAGCCGCGCTCGGCCAGGCCCGCGAAGGTCACCAGGTCGCGATCAGTGCGAGCTACCGCCTGCTGCAGGACGCCGCCGTGCCCCAGGACACCCAGCAGCTGGGCTTCGCGCTGGCAGCGCCGGTCTACTCCACCTCTCCGTCGGCGAGCGACGCCGGGCAGTTCCGCGGCTGGATGGTGATGGCGCTGCGCGGCGGCGACTTCCTCCAGGACGCGATCAGCCGGATCGCCGGGGAATCGGTCGCCGTGACCCTCTCGGACGCGTCGAACGGCGTCGCCACCCCGGTCGGACGCCGGTTGCCGAGCGCGGCGATCGACGCGAGCCGGCCCGCCCGGACGTTGCCGATCCCGGTGCCGCAGCGCACCTGGCAGGTCACCGTCGCGCCCACCGACCGGGTGCTGGCCGGCACCGCGCTGCATCTCGACGTCGTCGCCGCCCTGATCGGCACGTTGATCACCGCGCTGCTCGCGGCCCTGACCGGCACGGTGGTCAGCTCCCGCGACCGCGCGCTGCGCCGGGTCGACGCGGCCACCGCGGCGCTGCGCGACGACATCAACCGGCGGGAGGCGGTCGAGCAGCAGCTGCGCCGGCGTGAGGAGGAACTGGTCGGCTTCGCCGGCGTCGTCGCCCATGACCTGCGCAGCCCGCTGGCCCGGATCGCCGGCTACGCCGACTTCCTGCGCGAGGATGCCGGACCCCGCCTGGAGCCGGAGCACCGCGAGTTCCTGGAGCGCCTGCACAGGGGCGCTCAGCGGATGCAGTCGCTGATCGACGACCTGCTGAACTACGCGACAGCGGACAACCGGACGTTACGGCGTACCGAGGTGGATCTGAACCGGCTGGTGGCCGACGTGATCCGGGACCGGGTCGGCGGCACGGGCGGGCAGCAGCCCACGATCGTGGTCGGGCCGCTGCCCAGCGTCGACGGCGACCCGGTCCTGCTGCGCCAGGTCGTCGACAACCTCGTCGGCAACGCCCTGAAGTACACCGCCGCCGGGCAGCAGCCGTTCATCGAGATCACCGGTACGGCGCAGGACCCGGGCGGCTGGTGCATCGAGATCGCCGACCGGGGCATCGGCATCCCGGCGGCCCAGCGCGCGACCGTGTTCGACCCGTTCATCCGGGCGGACGGCAGCCAGCCGTACCACGGCACCGGACTGGGGCTCGCCATCGTGCACCGCATCATCGAACGCCACGGCGGCGAGGTCGGGGTGCGGGAGAACCCGGGCGGCGGCAGCCGGTTCTGGTTCACCGTGCCGGCCCCTCCCCCGGAGGGCTCGAGCACCGTCACCGCCGAACGGACCGGCGCCGGCCGCTAAGTACCGCAGCTTCCGGTCCGAACAGACGGGTGTGCCGGACCAGATCTTTCTCCTCGGCAACACCGTCATCATGGTGGCGTACGCGGCGATCACCGCGGCGATCGTCGTCCCGGTGGCCCGCGCCGGGCAGCTGCGTTCCAATCGGCTGGCCACCGCGACCGCGTTGATCTTCTTCAGCTGTGCGGTCGGGCATGGTTTCCACGCGGTCATGACCTATCGATCCCTCATCTCCGGGCAGACCCACCCGGGAATGGCCGCGGACTCCTGGGCCGCGGCCTCCTGGGATCTGTTCACGGCCGCCGTCGGCGTCTACTACTGGACACTCCGGCGCGGATATGGCGTCCTGCTGCGCCGGGGAGCGATCTATGTCGCACCCCAGGACCAGCAATGCCTCGATGTGGCGGGAGCCCGGGAGCGGGCGGCTCAGGACCTGGCCGAGAGCCACCGCGCTACGCTCGCCGCCGTCGTGGAGCACAGCGACGACGCGATCATCGGCGTCACCCCGGCCGGCACGGTCACCGCCTGGAACGGCGGCGCGGAACGGCTCTTCGGCTGGACCGCGGCGGAGGTGATCGGGCGCCCGGCGTCGATGCTGGCCGGCAGCGAAGGGCTCGGCGAGCAGTCCGACGTCCTGTCCCGGATCGCCAGCGGTGAACGCAGCCTGCACTACGAGGCCACCCGGGTGCACAAGGACGGCTCGCCGCTCGAGATCGCGGTGAGCGTGGCCCCCATCCTGGGCCGCGACGACTCGATCATCGGGGTCTCCGTGGTGGCCCGCGACATCGCCGCCGCCAAACAGGCAGCCGAGCGCCGCCGGCAGGTGGAGGAGCGTACCCACCAGGCCCAGCGGATGGAGAGTCTCGGCAAGCTCGCCGGTGGCGTCGCCCACGACTTCAACAACATCCTGGCGATCATCGTCAACTACACCGACTTCGCGGCCGAGCAGTCCACCGAACCCGCCGTACGGGCCGACCTGGAACACGTCCGGATCGCCGCCGACCGGGCCATCGGCCTCACCCACCAGCTGCTGGTCTTCACCCGCGGGGACACCATCCAGCCGCAGGACATCGACCTGAACGCGTCCATCGACGAGGTCCGGGCGATGCTGCACCGCACCATCGGCGAGGACATCGACCTGCGGACCCACCCGGCCCCGGCGCCGCTGACGGTGCACGCCGACGCGGGCCAGATCCAGCAGGTGCTGCTGAACCTCTCGCTCAACGCCCGCGACGCGATGCCCCAGGGCGGCACGCTGGTGATCGAGGCGGACCGGGCCCGGCTGGACCAGCACCAGCTCGACATGCACCCCGAACTGGCGCCCGGCACGTACGCCCGGCTGCAGGTCAGCGACACCGGCGAGGGCATCGAGCCGGAGGTCGCCGCCCACATCTTCGAGCCGTTCTACACCACCAAACCCCGGGGCCAGGGCACCGGCCTGGGACTGTCCACCGTGTACGGCATCATCGCGGAGGCGGGCGGCAGCATCAACGTCTACTCGGAGCCGGGGGTAGGCACCACCTTCCGGGTGTACCTGCCCCTGGTCGGGACATCGCACACGGCAGTCACCCGTGCCGTCGAGGCGGCCGTGCCGCAGGGGCACCAGGAGACTGTCCTGGTCGTCGAGGACGAACCGGCGCTCGGCCGGATCGTCGCCCGCATCCTGGGCCAGGGCGGCTACCGCGTGCTGTCGGCGGCATCCGGGCCGGAAGCGCTGGAACTGAGCCGGGACCAGGGCTGTGACCTGCTGCTGACCGATGTGATCATGCCGGGGATGTCCGGTCCGCGGCTCGCCGAGCTGCTGGCGGCCCGGCACCCCGGCCTGCCGGTGCTGTTCATGTCGGGCTACAGCAACGGACTGCTGGGCTCGACCCATGTGCTGGACCCGGACATCGCCTTCATCGAGAAGCCGTTCACCGCGGACGACCTGCTCCGGCGGGTCAGCAGCGTGCTGAGCAGCGCCGCGACCCGGTCGTGACGACCGCTCTGTGCGGCACTGCGGGATGAGCCGGCTCAGCGGCGCAGGGTGCGGTCGCTGATGACCGCCGGGATCCGCCGCAGGTAGCGGACGACGGCCTCCGGTCCGGGGGCGGGCAGCACGGCCGCCGCCCGCTGTACACCGGACAGGATCTGGTCGGGGACGGTGACGGCGGAGAACCGCACGAGCCGGGACAGCCGATGACCGTCTCCTGGCGACGACGGCTGGACCACGAGAGGCAGCTCAGGGGCGACCGCGCCGGGGTGGTAAACCTCGCGCAGCCGTCTCGCCACAGCGCCGAAGCCGTAGCGCGCCGCCAAAGTCGCGCGGGCCCGGGGCAGATCCAGAGTGTCCAGCTCCTTGCACAGCCGGCGGTACCCGTCGGCGATGACGTCCGGATCCTCGCTCGGCTCGATCAGCAGGCCGGCCTGGTGATCGATCCCGGCCAGGGTCTCCGCCGGGCCCTGGCTGCGGGCGACCAGCACCGGCGTACCGGTGGCGACCGCCTCGACCACCGTCATGCCGAAGGTTTCCAGGCGGCTGGCGTGCACGAGCAGGTCGTGCTCGTGCATCAGCGCGGTCACCTGGTCCGGCGGTACGGCCGGCCGGCGGGTGACCCGGCCGTTGAGTCCCAGGGCGGCGATCCGCCGGTCGAGGGTGTCCGCGAGCGGGCCGGTCCCCACCAGGGTCAGGCTGACCCGCGGGTCCTCGGCGGCGATCCGGGCGAAGCCGTCGACGAGGGGCAGCACGCCCTTGTGGGCCACCAGCCGTCCGGCGTAGAGCCACCGTGACAACTCGCGGGGTGGGCTTTCGCGGACCGTGAACCGGTCGAAGTCGATGGCGTTGGGCACGATGCTCAGCTTGTGGGCGTGCTCGGGGAAGTAGCCGGCGAGCTGGTCGTACAGGTGACGGCCCACGCAGAGCAGGGCGTCGGCGCGGGTCAGCATCTCGGCGTACTGGTCGCGGGCGCCGGGCTGGGCGAAGACCTCGGGCAGGAAGGTCGCGTGCTCGGTCACCACGATCCGGGCATCCGGGCGGGCCAGCCGCATCGCCACGACCCCGCCGAGCATGCCGGTGTGGGCGTGCACCACCGGCGCCTCGATCCGGCCGGTCGGCAGGGTGGCGCGCAGGGACCGGACCTGGGCCTCGGCGAAGGCCGGGTAGCCGCGGCCGGCCGCGGTGGGCACCGCCACGCGGGTCAGCTCCCCCTCGGGTGTATCGAGCACGACCGCCTGGCCGGAACGGGGCGCCTGCCGTTCCGCGGCCACGCCGACGCGGTTGCCGGCCACGCCGGTCGGCGAGTAGTACCAGTTCTGCGTGTGCAGGATCGCGACCCGGTCGTGGTCCGGCCGTACCGCCGCGGTTGAGGCCTGCACGAACGCTCCCGCGTACGGGTCGTCGGGCGACGGATACCAGGGCGTCACCACGGCCAGGTCGGCCGGCCCGGTACGCCGTGCGGGCTCCGGCGAAGGCTCCAGCCGGATGGTCACGCCCGGGCGCCGGCGGCCGACGAACCACGCCACAGCGAGCGCCTCGGGGTCACCGGCGATGAGCAGGCCGTCGTCGCGCAACGGCCCGTCGGCGGCCAGCAGCAGCCGCCGGGCGGCGCCCACGTCCAGCCGATGCACCGTCACTGTGGGCGGCAATGGGACCTGCGCCCATTCCGGCCGGTCGGTGTGGAGCAGGGTGACCCGCGTGCCGGCCGCGACGAGGGCGCCGACGTGGTGCAGCGCCGCGGCGATCCGGCGGGTCCCCAGCGCGACGTAAACCGCTGTTGTCACGTCCGCCCGGATCCGGACCCGGATCGGGCCGACGCCACACCCGACCCAACCGAAGCCGCGCCGGATCGGGCCGGGGCCGCGGGTCGCGTGCAGACGGCCTCGTACAGCTGCTCGAGCCGGGCGGTCTGGTCGTTCAGGTCGAAGTGGGCCTCCATGTGCCGGCGGGCCTGACGCCCCAGGCGCGCCCGGAGCTCGTCGTCGGTGAGCAGCTGCCGGATGGCCGCGGCCAGCGCCGGCCGGTCGCCCTCGGGGCACAGCAGACCGGTCTCCCCGTGCACCACTGCTTCCGGGATGCCGCTGTGGTACGTGGAGATCGTCGGCAACCCCGCGCCTCCCGCCTCCAGGATCGTGGTCGGAAGCCCCTCGGTGTCGCCGTCGGGTGCCGTCTTCGACGGGGACACGAACACCTTGGCCTCGGCCAGCGACCGGCGCACCACAGCGGAGTCCTGCGCCCCTGCGAACGTCGCGTCCAGGCCCAGCTCGACGGCCCGGCGGCGGCTCGGTTCCTCGAGCGGGCCGGTGCCGACGAACAGTATCCGTGGGCGCAGGTCCCCGACCATCGCAGCCGCCTCCAGCAGGTCGTCGATGCCCTTCTTGGCGACGAAGCGCCCGACGAACACGATGTCCCAGCGCGGTGGCACCGGCGCCGGGACTTCGGCCAGGGGTACGCCGGTGTGGTGCACGCGGATCTTCGCCGGGTCGGCGCCCAGCTCCGTGGCCCGGTCCCGGATGAACTCCGACACGGCGATGATCAGGGTGGCGCGGTCGAACGTCGTCCGCAGGTGCCGGCGGTGCCGGGTGCCGCGCAGGCCGGGCCGCTGGGCCTGGCTGGTGACGTCGAGACCATGCAGGGTGACCACCAGCGGGATGCCCAGTTGCGCGGCCGACCGGCTGATCAGCCAGCCGTCGCCGGCGAAGTGCGCGTGGACCAGCGCCGGGCGCAGTCCGGTCAGCAGGCGGCGCAGCCGGGCAGATCTCCCGGTCAGCCGCAGCAGGAACCAGCCCGCCCGGCCGGCGGTCGTGTCCGGGAAGGCGATCAGGTCGGTGTCCGCGGCGATCGGGCTTGTGACCTTCACGGCGCCCAGGTAGGCCGGTCGCCAGCGGGTCAGCGCGCCGCCCTGATGGCGGATGAAGGTCTCGGAGCCGGGCAGCAGGCAACTGCGCCAGATCGCGACGGTCCTACCGGCGGGCGCCGTCATGCGCCAGCTCCCCACTGCGGTCCCCGAGCGTCGGCACTCGCCGTTCGGCGGCCACCGGTCCCGCGACGCTGTCGCGCTGCTCCCGGCGGCGACCCAGGGCCAGGTCGCGCAGGTTGTGGCGCAGCTTCGGCGGGATCAGCCAGATCTGCAGGAAGGTCAGGTAGTCGATCGGGCCGGGGCGGCCGTGCCGGCGCGCGTCGCGCAGCAGCGTCCCGAAGATCCGGGCGCTGCGGGTCGGCGCGGCCATCGAGCTGATCACGCTCATGAGCAGGGCCGCGTACGCCCGCGGGGTGAGCAGGTGGCGGCTGCGGTGCAGCCACTCGAGCTGCCCCTCCCAGGGCGAGCTCAGCGTGATCCGGGGGCGGTCCTCGTCCTGGTGGAAGACCACGAGCGCCTCGGCCGCGATGACCAGCTCGACCTCGTCGTGGCTGACCGCGCGCAGCACCCAGTCGAGTTCCTGCATGCGGCGTAGCCCGACGGTGAACGGCTCCCGGCGCAGCAGCGCGGTCGGCGCCATGATGGTCGACGTCTGGATGAATCCGTCGCCGTAGAACAGGCCGCGGCGCACGGTGAGGTATTCGCTGACCGGCTCGCCGGGCACCGGCAGCCGCCGCGGCATGACGGAGTCGGCGCGCGGGGTGCGGTTGATCAGGCGGCTGGCCACCACCGGCATCGCCACCCCGGCGGCGCGGGCCGCGTCGAGCTGCACCGCCAGCTTGTGGGGCAGCCACTCGTCGTCGTCGTCGAGCAGCGCCGTCCAGGGTGCGCGGGCCTCGCGGACGCCGACGTTGCGGGCGTTCGGGGCGCCACCGGAGCGGGGCAGCACCAGCACCCGCAGCCGCGCGTCGGTGATCAGCGCCAGCGCGTCGCTCGTCGCCTGGTCCGGTCCGTCGACCACCACGATGACCTCGATGGTGCCCACCGTCTGGGTCAGGGCGCTGCGGACCGCGCGCGTCACCAGCTCCGGGCGGAAACGCGTCGGAATGACCACGCTGACTTCGGGCAGGGCATCCATGGTGAACCTCTCAACTCCGCAATGAGGACGAGCGCATTGGCGTGAGCGAATCGAAGTGCGTGCCCCCGGGGCGTACGGGACACGGGCTGGAAATTACGGATCGCGAACGGCCGGCGGGTGAATAGCCGGTGGCCAATGCGGGTAGAACGCGAAAGCACTCGCACCCTGAGCTGCGAAGTCCTACTGCGCACGCCGGTTAACGTCGGCTGACAAAGCAATGGCGAAAATGCCAATAGCAGCCGAATTTCCGATGCCGATTGCCTTTTCCGGCCGGCCCTATACACTCGCCCGCATTCACATTGCCGACGGCAGACTTGGGGAAGGCGTACGTGACGATCGACGAGACCGGGGCCGGCCGGCGGGTCGTGATGCTGGTCGACAACGGTGTCGAGGGCGACTCCCGGGTGCAGAAGTCCGCCCGGTCGGCCACCGACGCGGGGTGGGACGTCGTCCTGCTGGGCTGCTCACCGACCGGGGAGACCGTGCGGTGGCGGCTCGGCGGCGCGGAGGTCCGCCTGCTCGCCATGACCGGCCCCATGACGGGAACGGGTGGCCTGCGCGCCCGGCTGCTCGCCCGCGGTGGACCGCTGCTGCGGGCGGCGCGCCGGGCCCGGCGACCTGTGGAGTACGCGCAGGTGTGGTTCTGGCGGGCCGTCGAGGGTGACCGGGCCTGGCGGCGGCTGGAGCCGGGCCTGTGGAACTACGAGCGGGCCTTCGGCGCGGTGATCGACGAGCTGGCGCCGGATCTCATCCACGCGCACGACTTCCGGATGCTGGGGGTCGGCGCGCGGGCGGCGCTCCGGGCCCGGGCCGCCGGCCGTCCGGTGAAGCTGCTGTGGGACGCGCACGAGTTCCTCCCCGGCGCCCGGCCGCGGCGCGACAACGCGCGGTGGCTGCCCGCCCATCTCGCCTACGAGCGGGAGTACGTGCCGTACGCCGACGCGGTCGTGACCGTCTCCCCCATGCTGGCCGAGCTCCTGCAGCGCGAGCACCACCTGGCCGAGCTGCCGGCCGTGGTGCTCAACACCCCGGCGGTCACCGCGCCGCCGGAGGACAGCGGTGCGGCGCCCGATCTGCGCCGGCTGTGCGGCCTGGACGACGCGACGCCGCTGCTGGTCTACAGTGGGTCGGCCACCGTCCAGCGTGGACTGGGCACGGTGGTGGCGGCGCTGCCCCGGCTGGAGGGCGTGCACCTCGCGCTGGTCGTCGGGGACGCGTCGACGCCGTACGTGCGGGAGCTGCTCGCCACCGCGGCCCGGCTCGGGGTCGCCGGCCGGGTCCACACCGTGCCCTACGTGCCGCACCGGCAGGTGCCGGCCCTGCTGGCGTCGGCCGACATCGGCCTGATCCCGCTGCACCACTGGCCGAACCACGAGATCGCGCTGATCACGAAGTTCTTCGAGTACTCCCACGCGCGGCTGCCCATCGTGGTCAGCGACGTGCGCACGATGGCGGAGACCGTCCGGGCGACCGGGCAGGGCGAGGTGTTCCGGGCCCGGGACGCGGCCGACCTCGCACGGGCGGTCCGGGCCGTGCTGGCCGACCCCGGCCGCTACCGCGGGGTCTACGAAGGAGCGGACAGCCCGCTGCCCGGCTGGACCTGGGAGGCCCAGGCCCAGGTGCTCGACGCGGTGTACCGCCGCCTGTCGGCCGGCCGCACGATCAAGGAGAACACCGCGCGATGAGCGTGCCCGACGTCAGCATCGTGGTGCCGGTCTACAACACCATGCCCTACCTCACCCAGTGCCTGAACTCCCTGGTGGAGCAGACCATCGGGCGGGAACGGCTGCAGATCGTCGCCGTGGACGACGGCTCGACCGACCGCAGCGGCGCGGAGCTGGACCGCTTCGCGCAGCGATATCCGGGCCTGTTCACCGTCATCCACCAGGCCAACTCCGGTGGCCCGGCCGGCCCGTGCAACCAGGCCCTCGAGGTCGCCACCGGCCGCTACGTCTTCTTCGTGGGGTCGGACGACCGTCTCGGCCCGGACGCGCTGCGCCGGCTGGTGGCCGCGGCCGACACGTACGGCTCCGACGTGGTGCTGGGCAAGGTGGTCGGCGTCAACAGCCGGCACATCTACCAGGACATCTTCGCCCGCGACGAACCCGACCTGGACCTGTTCGACTCGCCGCTGCCGCGGTCGCTGGCCAACACCAAGCTGTTCCGGCGGGAGCTGCTCGAGCGGCACGCCATCCGCTACCCCGAGGACATGCGGATCGGCAGCGACCTGCCGTTCACCCTGGAGGCGTGCTACCGGGCCCGGCGCATCTCGGTGCTGGCCGACTACGACTACTACTTCGCCGTACGGCGCTTCAGCGCCACGAACATCACCTACCTCAGCCGGCACCTGGAACGGTTGCGGACCGCCGAGGCGATCGTGGCGTTCGTCGCGAAGCTGATCGAGCCGGGCCGGCACCGCGACGCCGTGCTGCTGCGCCGGTTCGACCACGAGGTGGCCCGCCTGCTGGAGGACGACTTCCTGGTGCTGGACCGGGCCGTGCAGGCGCAGCTCCACGAGGGTGTGGGCCGGCTGGTGGCCGACCATCTCAGCGATGACATCGCGGCCGGGCTGGGCGCCGAGACCCGGATCCGGATGGCGGTGGCCCGCGACGGCGACCTCGACGACCTGCTGGCCGTCATCCGCCAGGACGCGCGCCGCGGCGCACCGGGCACCCTCGTCGAGGACGGCCGGTGGTACGCGCGCTATCCGGGCTTCCGGGACCCGGACCGCGGGCTGCCCGACTCCTGCTTCGAGGTGACCGCGCACCCGGACTGGGCGGCCCGCCTCGACGCGACCGGGCTCGACTGGGAGACCGACGGACGCGGGCGGCGGGTGCTGACCATCACCGCGCGTACGCCCGTCGCCGACCTGTCCGTCCTCGGCATCGACCGGATCGCCGTGAGTGCCGAGGAGGTGCCGGCCGAGGTGAGCGTCGTCGGGAGTGACGGGACGGGCACCACCGTACGAATCAGGTTCGTGGCGGCGGAGCTGGTCGCCGCCACCGCGGCGACCGGCCGGCGCCGGATCGTCTCGTCACAGGCCGGGGAGTTCGACGTCACCCGCGCGCTGGGGGCGGTGAGCGCCACCGGCGCGGCGGGCGCGATGGCAGTACGGGCACCCGCGCTGCGCCGCCCGAAGCCGCTGGTGCTCCGGCGCGGCGCTCGGTTCGCCGCGCTGACCTGCACGGTGGAGGGCTCCGGCCGGCTCATGATCTCCGTGGTGCCGTTGACGCCGCAGCGGGTCGGCGCCCACGTCCGCCGGATCCTGCGCCGGCGGGGGTGACCGCGCCGGTCACGGCAGCGGCCCGGCCTCCGCGGGGTCCGCGATGAAGTGCTTGCGCAGCGCGTCAGCGGCCTGCGCGACCTCGGCCGCCGAGGCCTCGAGCCGGCGCCGTGCGGGCTCGTCGCCGGCCCGGGCGGCCTGTTCGGCCAGCTGCGCGAGCACCATGGCCTTCTCCTGCATGGCGCTCATGGCGGTCCACAGCGCCGCCTCGATTGTCCGTCTCCCAGATGAGCGCCGCTGCGGGCCCGGTGGCCGGGGGCGGCACCGGACGGCCGGCCCCTCGATGATCGCCCGGGCCGGCTGCGCGGCCGGCCGGACCACGGCATCCGGTACGGCCCGCAGCGCCGCCCGCGGCATGCCCTCGAACATGGCGTCCGCGGGATCCTGCACCAGCGCCGCGCCGCCGCACTCCGCGATGGCCGCCAGTCCGGCGGCGCCGTCGTCGAGGCTGCCGGACAGCACCACCCCGGTCACCCGGGGACCGCACCAGCGGGCAGCGGAGCGGAACAGGGCGTCGACCGCGGGACGGACGCGGTTCTCGCGCGGGCCGCGGCGCAGCCGGAGCACGTCATGATCGTCGACGACCAGGTGCCGGTCGGCCACGGCCGGAGCGCCGGGATGCCCGCACCCGGCGCGGCGAAACGTCGGTCAGCCGGCCGGGTCGTCGTAGCCCTCGTCCGCGCGTTCCCGGCGCAGGTGTGCCTCGGCCCGGCGGGCCGTCTCCCCGCCCTCCGCGGCCAGGCCCGCGTACATGCCTTTGACCTTCTCGAACGGGCGCCCGGGCGGTAGCAGCGGGACGGCCGGGTCGACGACGGCGTCGATGACCACCGGCCGGTCGGCCGCCAGCGCGGCGTCCCAGGCCGCCGGCAGGTCGCCGGGCGACGTGACGCGAAGCCCCCGCAGGCCGAGCAGCTCGGCATAGCCGGCGTACGGCACCTCCGGCAGCTGCTGGGAGGTGGCGAACCGCGGCTCGCCCTCCATCTCGCGCTGTTCCCAGCTCACCTCGGCGAGGTCCCCGTTGTTCAGCACGCAGACCACGAACCGCGGGTCGGCCCAGTCGCGCCAGCGGGCGGCCACGGTGACCAGCTCGGCGAGGCCGGTCATCTGCATGGCCCCGTCCCCGGTCAGGGCGATCACCGGCCGGCCGGGAGCGGCCAGCTTGGCGGCGATCCCGTACGGCAGTCCGCAGCCCATCGAGGCGAGCGTGCTCGACAGGTGGGCCGGGACGCCGCGCGGCAGGCGCAGATGCCGGGCGTACCAGTAGACGACCGAGCCCACGTCCACCGCGACCTGGGCGTCGGCGGGCAGCCGCTCGGTGAGGGAGTGGACCACGAACTGGGGGTTCATCGGCTCGGCCGGGGCGGTGGCGCGGGCGGCGGAGATTTCGCGCCACCGGCGTACCCATGCTTCCACCTGGTCGCGCCACGGGCCTGCGGCACGCGGCTGCACCTCGGCGAGCAGGCCGCGTACCGTCTCGGCGGCGTCGCCCAGCAGCGGCACCTCGATCGGATAGCGCACGCCGAGCTGCCGCCCGTCGATGTCGATCTGCACCGCCCGGGCCTGCCCGGGCACCGGGTAGAACTCGGTCCACGGGTCGTTGGTGCCGATCAGCAGCAGGGTGTCGCAGTTGCTCAGGAGCTGCTCGCTCGCCGTGGTGCCGAGGTGCCCCATCACCCCGGTGTGGAACGGCAGGCCCTCGTCCAGCACCGGTTTGCCCAGCAGCGACGCCGTGACGCCCGCGCCGAGCCGGTCGGCCAGCTCGACGATCTCCGCGGCCGCGCCGTACGCGCCCTGACCCACCATGATCGCGACGCGCTCGCCGGCCCGCAGCACCTCGGCCGCCGCCCGCAGGTCCTCCTCGCGCGGCACGACCCGGGCCGGGCGCAGGCCCGGACTGGTCACCATGACGCCGTGCTCGTGCGCGGACGGATCGGGTGCGGGCGCCGACTGGACGTCGTGCGGCAGGATCACACACGTCGGGCTCCGGGTGGCCAGCGCGGTCCGGAACGCCCGGTCGATGAGCATCGGCACCTGCTCGGGAGTGTGCGCGGCCTGGACGAACTGGGCGCACACGTCGCCGAAGAGCCGGACCAGGTCGATCTCCTGCTGGTACGCGCTGCCCAGCACCGTCGAGGCCTGCTGCCCGACGATCGCCACCACGGGCTTGGAATCCAGCTTGGCGTCGTAGAGGCCGTTGAGCAGGTGCACCGCGCCGGGGCCCTGGGTGGACAGGCAGACACCCGGACCGCCGGTGTACTTCGCGTGCCCGACGGCCATGAACGCGGCCGCCTCCTCGTGCCGGGCCTGCACGAACGTGGGTTTCCCGGCCCGGCGCAGCGCGCCCAGCACGCCGTCGATGCCGTCGCCGGAATACCCGAAGACGCGGTCCACGCCCCACTCACTGAGGCGTTCCACGAGCAGATCCGCGACCGTACGCTCGGCCATGACGTTCTCCTCCCGGTGGCAGGTCCCGTCTACCCCACCGCGCCGGGCTCAATCGGCGGAAACCGGCCAGACCTCGGTCAGCAGCGCGCGCAACGCCTTCTCCGGCGCTCCGAAGTCGGAGCCGTCCTCGTAGAGCAGCCCGGCGTAGAGGGCGGCCTCGGCGAGCCGGGTGTAGAGATACGCCAGCCGGTCGAGATCCACCGCGGGGCCGCAACCGGCCTCCAGGAAGATCTCGCGCTGGGCGGCGACCACCCGCGGATGCACGATCCCGCTGGTCGAGTACATGACCCGGTCGGCCAGCTCGGTCTCGGCGGTGACGAAGCGGATCAGGGCGTGGGCCTGGGTCAGCCCGGCGGCGAAGTGCCGGGTCACTTCCAGGACGCCGTCGACGCCGTCGCGCGTGCGGGCCGCGCGCGCGACGTTCAGGCGCAACTCGCACAGGGTCCACAGGACGTACCCGAGCAGCTGCTCACGGCTGCGCACCACTCTGTACAACGTCGCCCGGCTGACGGCGAGCTCGGTGGCGAGCTCGTCCAGGTCGACCGTGCCGTTGCGCAGGAAGTGCCGGACGGCTCCCGCCACGGCGGCCTCGTGGCTGATCACCCGGCGAGGGGTCACGGTGCTCCTCCCCCGGCCCAGCAACGGTATGCGTCCATCCTCCGGCACGCCGTACGGGCCTTCCATCCGCTCGTCGTACCGGCGCCGATGACATTCCGGCTCACCCGTGTTACCCGTCCGGCCGGACTTTTCACGAGTCCATTTTCCGAGGTTTGATGACCGCCTCGACGCCGTTTCCGGTTCGCCGTATTTCCGAGGGTCGTCCCTGCTCACGACGGTGATCGTGCGACCGCCGTCTCACGATCGTCACGGAACTGGTCCCACCCGAACACGGCTGGCTAATGTCCGGACACACCATTCGATGCGCATTGTTTCCCGGGGCCCGGTGATTTTCCCGCGGCGGGAACAGGCATCGTCCCCACCGATCTGGAGGCTTTTGTGACGCCAGAAGCTGACGTGACGCCCGGTACGGCCGTACGTGGGCACCGCAGGACACCGGCGGCCGGCCGCAACCGGCTGTTCCGGGGCCGTACCGTCGCCGGCGCGGCCCTCGCCGCCGCGCTGACCGCCGGCAGCATCGCGCTGGTGCCCAGCGCGGACGCCGCGACGAACCCGTTCGAGCGCGGCCCGGCCCCCACCACCGCGAGCATCGAGGCGACCCGCGGCTCGTTCGCGGTCTCCCAGACGACGGTCTCGTCGTTCAGCGTGAGCGGCTTCGGCGGCGGGGACATCTACTACCCCACCAGCACGTCCGCCGGCACCTTCGGCGCGGTGGCAATCGCCCCCGGCTACACGGCGAGCCGCTCCAGCATGGCCTGGCTCGCGCCGCGGATCGCCTCGCAGGGCTTCGTGGTCTTCAACATCGACACGCTCACCCGCTCGGACCAGCCGGCCAGCCGCGGCCGGCAACTGCTGGCCGCGCTGGACTACCTGACCCAGCGCAGCAGCGTGCGCACCCGGATCGACACCGCCCGGCTGGGCGTCATGGGCCACTCCATGGGCGGCGGCGGCACCCTGGAGGCCGCCGACGACCGGCCGGCGTTGCAGGCCGCGATCCCGCTCACCCCGTGGAACCTGACCAAGAACTGGTCCGGCGTCACGGTGCCGACCATGATCATCGGCGCGGAGAACGACACCGTGGCCTCGGTGACCTCGCACGCGCAGCCGTTCTACACCAGCCTGCCGGCCTCGCTGGACAAGGCGTACCTGGAGCTGAACAACGCCAGCCACTTCGCGCCGAACAGCTCGAACACCACGATCGCGAAGTACAGCATCGCCTGGCTGAAGCGCTTCATCGATGACGACCTGCGCTACGAGCAGTTCCTGTGCCCGCCGCCGCAGGTCAGCACCACCATCTCCGAGTACCGCGACACCTGCCCGCATTCCTGAGCACCGCCCGGCGGCAGGGACCCGGCCAGGGTCCCTGCCGCCCGTTCCGCTCAACTCGGCGCCGCGCCGGCCGACAGGCTGCCTGCGGATGGCGTCGAGAATCGGACGAGCACGGATGAGCACGGACGGGCCGTGTTGCTGGAGCTGCCCCTGATGCCGGGCGTGCTGGTCCTGGCGCTGGTCCGCGCCGTCCGGGGGCCGACCCGGCCGCGGGCGCGGGGCCTGGCCGCCGGGACCGGTCTGGGCCTGCTCGCAGCGCACGACGGGATGCTGAGCGGCTGGCCGGGGCCGGCGGCTTGGGCCGGTCCGGCCCGGGCCGTTCAGCCGGCGGTCGACCAAGAAGTGCGACGATCCGCCGGTGCGGGGGCGAACACGCCGCGGCGGAGCCACGGACGTCGTCCGGGCGCCGGACGGCGTGAAGGCCGATCACTCGAACAGTGACCGGCCCCCGCCCTGAGCCGGGCGGCGGGCACGGCGCGTCATCCGCGTCGCGGTGGGCCGCTGCCGGCCCATCCCACTGCCGCGAAGGCGGCCTCGACCGCCGCATCCAGCAGCGCGGCACGGCGCCACCGGGGCGACATCGCGGCCAGCGCGACACAACTGCCGGCGTGCAGCGTGTCGACGACGGCACCGAGACCCGCGACCGGGCCGGTCGGCGTCAGGGCGCTCGCGGCCGCCTGGACGAGGTGCCGGACCGCCAGCACCCGGGCCACCGTCACCGCGGCCGCCGGGACCGGCGCCGGGCCGCCCGCCCGCACCACCACCTCCGGTACGACCAGCAGGACTCCCGCCCAGCCGGCCCGGGCCACCGCCGTGGCCCGCACCCACGACATCGTCATTTCCTGACCTCTCGCATCGCGCCGCAGTACCCCGCTGCCCGCCGGTGACACCTGGCGGTGAACGCTGCCCCGCCGGCAGCAGGGCCCCGGCGCCGATCAGGGTGAGGATCTGGACGACGATCGGGCTCACGCCGGTGATGCGCAGAGCCACCCGGCGGTGGGTGGCGATGCGGTGGACGACGATGATCGCACCTGCACCGGTGGCGTCGAGCAGGGTGACCGCGGCCAGGTCGATGTTGACGCCGGTGACGTCGCCGCGGTCGAGCAGGGCCATGATGGACTCCCGGAGCCGGGGTGCATGCTGCATCTCCAGTTCTCCGCGCACGAGAACCTGCACCGTCCCCGAGCCGTCGGCCTCGATGTCCAGCACGCCGGGCTCCTTTCCGCCGGATGTCCTGCCGCGGCCGGGTCACCGGGTCGCGGGTGGACCAGCCCTACCCCTGCCCGGCGCCTTCTAACTGGCCACCCGCTGTCCGCTCAGCATCGACAGCGGTACAGGGCGACCGTGCCCCGGTTCACCGGCCAGACGCCGACACGTCGGTGGTGGTCACGCAGCAGCGACCGCAGCGCCGGGTAGCCGGTGACCGGGTCCTGGCGGGGACCACTCACCAGCAACCACACCCGCGGCGTGCCGGCCACCCGGGCCGCGGCGTCCGGATACTCCTCGGCCATGAGCCGGCCGGCGTCCGCGGCCGAGCGGCGTTGCAGCAGGTCGCGCGGGAAGGTCCGGTCCCGGTGCAGGTAGTACTCCACGCCCGCGCGCATCGCCCGGGACCGGACCTCGAACACCATGCCGTCGCCGGGCCGCTGGTGCCGCTCGATCAGGGCCGCGATGCTGCGATAGTCCGGGCCGTTCTTCGCGGTGGCGCCCCGGACCGAGCGCTGGCCGGGATACGCCGTGGCCGCCACCACGGCGAGGACGACGATCAGGCGCAGCGCCGCCGGCCCGTGGCCACGCGGCTTGCGGTCCACCCGTAGCTGTCCCACCACAGTGACCGCTGCGAGCATCGCCAGCGGCACGAGCACGACCAGCAGATAGCGGGCCACCCACAGAGGAGCGACCAGGACCGAGACCGCGGCGACCACGGTCACCGGGGCCGCCGCGAGCAGGGCGACGGGCACCACCGCCGACACCGGACGCCAGTACGCGACCACCGCCAGCCCCACCAGCAGCCAGGCCGTCGGCACCGAACCGACGATCTGCCCCGGCGCCGAGCCGAGGGCGCCCACCGTCAAGGGATCGACCCAGGCCAGCTGGCTGTTCCGCTGCCGGACGCCCAGCCACGCCACCGGCGACAGCACCACGAGCGCGGCGGTCAGCGTCACGCCCCAGGCGGCGACCACCCGCCAGGACCGGTCCCGGCGTGCGCGGATCAGCACCATCGCGGCGTGCGCGGTCAGCGTGGCAGCGCGACGAGGTGACCGAGCCCCAGCAGCACGACGCAGATTCCGTACCCGGCCCACCGCACCGGCCGGCCGCGTTCCAGCACACCGACCAGGGCCGGCCGAGTGGACCGGCCGCCGCGACCGCCGCCGCCATGGCCACGATCGACGGCAGCCGCAGGTCCAGCTCCGACGTTCCGGCGAGCCGGGTCCATCCGTGCATGAAGAAGTAGGAGGGGCCGAAGACAGCGTCGATGTTCTGCGCGAGATGCCAGATCTCGGCCGGTGAGCGCCGTGCGACGTCCGCCGTGGTCGCCTCGTCCCAGCTGAGCACCGGCCGGCCGGCGCCGATCAGCCCGGCGACCAGCATCGGCGTGCCCGGCACGACGCTCGGCACCAGCCGGGAGAGCCGGTCCCGCCACGGCGGTCCGGCCGCGTGGACGGGTGTGGGGCCTCGTCGGGAGGTGGCGAGCCGGCCAGGGAGGCCGTCGGCGCCACGATGGCCGCATCGCGCATGGTCGCTCCCCCGAGCTTCGACTTCCGCGAGCCGGCGGGTTCACCCCGCAATCCCGCAAGCAAACCGCGCCGCGACCGCCGGCAGAACAGCGATTGCATACTGTGCGAATGGATCAGGTCTCAGCCGTACGGGAAGCAGCCGCCCTGCTGGCCCAGGCCCGGCGGGTGGTGGTCTTCACCGGGGCCGGAGTCTCCGCGGAGAGCGGCATCCCGACCTTCCGCGACGCCCTCACCGGCCTCTGGCAGCGGTTCGACGCCCAGTCGCTGGCCACTCCGGAGGCCTTCCGCGCCGACCCGGCCCTGGTCTGGGGCTGGTACGAGTGGCGGCGCAGCGCCGTGAGCCGGGCCCGGCCGAACCCGGCGCACGTCGCGGTGGCCACGATCGAGACCCGCCGGCCGGGCACTGTGGTCATCACGCAGAACGTGGACGACCTGCACGAGCGGGCGGGTTCGGCGGCACCGGTGCACCTGCACGGCAGCCTGTTCGCGCCGCGGTGCTTCCTGTGCGGACAGCCGGCGCCGCTGCCGGGGCCGGCCGATGAGCCGCTGGAAGGCCGGCGGCTGGAACCGCCACGATGCACCGCGTGCGCGGGTCCGGTCCGGCCGGGGGTGGTGTGGTTCGGTGAGGCATTACCCGAGGCGGCCCTGCGTGAGGCGGCCGAGGCGGCGGCCGCCTGCGACCTGCTGCTGACCATCGGGACCTCCGGGCTGGTGTATCCGGCCGCCGAGATCCCGCACCTCGCGGCCCGGGCCGGCGCCGCCGTGGTGCAGCTCAACCCGATGCCGACACCGCTGGACCCGGTCGCCGCGGTGAACCTGCGCGGCCCGGCCGCGCAGCTGCTGCCCCGGCTCGTCGACGCGGCCGGCTGATCAGCCGCGTCCCCCGATCCCGGTACGGCAGCCCCGACCCGCGAGCCGATCCGCGCCTCAGCGATCTCGGCGCCCGCTCTCCACGGCAACAGCCCGGCGCGCGCGGGGCTCGGCCGGCCCGCGCCGGCGGATGACGGCTCCGGTGGCCCGGGCCAGCAGGAACTCGTACAGGGCGGCGCCGAGGTTCGCGCCGATGAGGAAGATCAGCGCCTGGCCCGACGTGACCGAGTCGGTCAGCGCCGCGGCCCCGAAGGCCCCGAGGTAGTACGGGATCTCCTTGGCGAGCTCGGTGCCGACGTACCCGGTGGCGGCCGCCGTGCGGTGGGCGCGGACGCCGCTGGTCCGGCGCCGGGCGATCTCGTACGCCGCTTTGGACAGGATGTTGGTGCTCGTGCCCATCGTGGTCAGCAGCGCCCAGTTGGCCCGTACGTTGGCCCGCAGGCCCAGCCCCCAGGCCGCGTAGCTGAGCAGCAGCAGCGCCGCCAGTCCCGGCATCGCGACCCGGGCGAGGAGTCCCGAGGCCGCCGCGGCCGTGCCCACCGCGGCGGCGAACGCGTCCAACGCGTACGTCGACGCCACCGTGGCACCGAGACTGACGACCCAGCTCAGCAGTCCTGCGCGTGCCATGGGCGCCCCTCCCGCCGCGGGCGCCGGCCGCACCCGAACACCTGAGTGCGGCCGGGCCGCCGGAAATACCAAGGTCGTCAAGGACGGTGCGCCCGTTCCGCCTCGACGAGCACGCGGCGCAGCAGTTTGCCGGCCGGGGAACGCGGCACCGAGTCGGTGATCCGCACCGCCCGCAGCCGCTTGTACGGCGCGACCCGCTCGGCGACATACGCCAGCAGCTCCTCCGCCGTGGCGGGACCGCGCAGCACCACATGCGCGACCGGCACCTCACCGGCGTCCGCGTCGGGCCGCGCCACCACGGCCGCGTCGGCGACCGCCGGGTGGGTCAGCAGCAGGTGTTCCAGTTCGGCCGGCGCCACCTGGTAGCCCTTGTACTTGATCAGCTCCTTGAGCCGGTCGACCACGTACAGGTAGCCGTCCTGGTCGAAGTAGCAGAGGTCGCCGGTGTGCAGCCAGCCGTCCGCGTCGATGGTCCGGGCGGTCGCGGCCGGGTCGTCGCGGTAGCCGCGCATCAGCTGCGGGCCGCGGACCCACAGCTCGCCGGTGCGGCCGGCGGCCAGGTCGGTGTGGCTGCCGGGGTCGACGATGCGGGCCTCGGTGCCGGGCACCAGCCGGCCGACCGAACCGCGGCGGGGTGCGTCGAGCGGGCCGCCGGAGATGAAGGCCGACGTCTCGGTCATGCCCAGGCCCTGCGCGACGGCGCAGCCCAGCCGCTCGGCGCACCGCTGTTCCTGGTCGGCGCCCAGCGGTGCCGCACCGACACCGACCGCCCGCAGCGAGGACAGGTCGTAGTCGTCCACCATCGGGTGGTACGCCAGCGCCACCGCGATCGGCGGGACCACGATGGTCAGCGTCGCCCGGTGCCGCTGGATCAGGCTCAGGAACGCCTCGAGGTCGAAGCGGCCCATGGTGACGACGGTGGCACCGGCGGCCAGGCTGCCCGGCAGCACCAGGTTGAGGCCGAGCGCGTGGAAGAACGGCGCCACCGCGACGACCACGTCCTGCTCGTGGAAGCTCAGCGAGGCCTGGCCCTGCCGGATGTTGGTGACCAGCGCGCTGTGCGTCAGCTCGACCCCTTTGGGCAGGCCGGAGGTGCCGCTGGAGAAGGGCAGGGCGGCCAGGTCGCGGTCCGGGTCGATCGGCACGCGCACCGGGGGGTACGAGTGGCCGATCAGCTCGCTGAAGGGGGTGGCTCCGGGGGCCGTACCGAGCACGAACACCTCCTCGACCCCGGCCCGGCCCGCCGCGGCCACCGCCTGCTCGGCCAGTCCCGGCACAGTGACCAGCATCCGGGCCCGCGCGGCCGTCAGCTGGGCGGTGAGCTCCTCGACGGTCGACGCCGGTCCGGCGCCGGTGACGATCCCGCCGGCGGCCATCACCCCGTACGCGATCACGGCGTACTCCGGCAGGTTGGGCAGATGCACGGCCAGGACGTCGCCGGGCGCGAAGCCCCGGGCGACCAGGCCGGCGGCCGTCCGGTCGACGCCGGCGGCGAGATCGCGATAGGTGATCGTGCGGCCGGTGGCCCCGTCGATCAGGGCCGGCTTGCCGCCCAGCCGGGCGGCGTGCCGCAGGACGAGCGCGGGCATGGTGCTCCCGCCGGTCTCCACATCGGGCAGGACACTGCGGATGGTGCTGGAAAGAGTCATGACCGCGACCGTAGGAAGCAAGCGTGTGCGGTCCGTTTCCCGACCGTCGGCGCAGCGTGGTTCGCGGTAATGTCCCTGCTGACGACGGCGGTGGCGATGGCGTTCGAGGAGCTGCGGGTCCAGGTGCTCGGCTCGGCCGAGCTGACCGTGGGTGGGCGTCCACTCGCGGAGCTGGCGTCCGTCAAGGCGGCGGCCCTCGTGTTCTATCTCGCGGTCACCGGCACCCCGCATTCCCGCTCCGCGCTGGCCGGGCTGCTCTGGAGCGAGCTGCCGGAGCCGACCGCGCGGGCCAACCTGCGGCTGGTGCTCACCAAGCTGCGCCGGGCGTTGCCGGAGCACGTGGTGGCGACCCGGCAGACAGTCGCCCTCGCCGCCGACAAGCCCGTCTGGGTGGATGCCGCCGAGGTCGCCCGGGCCGCCACCGCCGAGCACGACGGCACGGAGCTGGCGGAGGCGGTCCGGCTCTGCCGCGGCGATCTCCTCGACGGCTTCACCACGCCCGGCGCGCCGGTGTTCGACGAGTGGCTGACCGGGCGTCGCGCCGCCGTCCGGGCCGACATGCTCGCGGTGCTGGAGCGCGCGCTGCGGTGTGCCCGCAACCAGCGGGACACCGCCACCGGCATCGAGGTCGCCCGCCGGATGCTGGAGCTGGACCAGCTCACCGAGGAGGCGCACCGGGCCCTGATGTGGTTCCTGGCCGCCGCGGGCCGGCGCAGCGCCGCCCTGGCCCAGTACGAGACCTGCCGCTATCTGCTCCGCGAGGAGCTCGGCGTGGAGCCCTCGGCGGCCACCTCGGACCTGCGCGACAAGATCGCCGCGGCCGCCGGCTTCACCGAGCTGCCCGGTCCCGCGCCGGTTGCCGGGCTGCCGCGCCCGCTGACGTCGCTGATCGGGCGGACGGGCGAGCTGGGCCGGCTGCACGCGCTGCTCAACGACCCCGCGTGCCGGTTGGTCACGCTGGTCGGCCCGGGCGGCATCGGCAAGACCCGGCTGGCGGTGGAGATCGCGACCGCCCGGCGGGAGCGCCACCGCGACGGCACGGCGTTCGTGTCCTTCGTGGGCACCGAGGACACCGCCGATGTCGTCGTCAGCGCGCTGGCCCGGGCTCTGGGGACGGCCGGCACGGTGCCCCGGGACCCGCTGGAGGTGCTCACCGAGCACCTGGCCGAGCGCGAGATGCTGCTCGTGCTGGACAACCTCGAGCACCTGAGCGCCGCCGCGGCGACGATCGCCGGCCTGCTGCGCCGGGCGCCGGCGACGCAGATCCTGGTCACCTCCCGCCGCCGGCTCGGGCTGGGCGCGGAATGGCTGGTCGAGGTGCCCGGCCTGCCGTGCCCGCCGCCGGGAGCCGGGGAGCGGACCGCCGGGTACGAGGCGGTGCAGCTCTTCGACGAACGCGCGCGGCTGCTGCGCCCGGGTTACGCCTCCGGTTCCGGCGACGAGGACGTGGCGCGGATCTGCCGGCTGGTGGCCGGCGTCCCGCTGGCCATCGAGCTGGCCGCCCGCTGGGTCCGCGGTGCCGCACCGCGGGCCATCGCCGACCGGCTGGCGGCCGGCCCGGACCTGCTGGAGACCACGTCGGCCGATGTCGAGCCCCGGCACCGCAGCCTGCGGACGGTGATCGACTGGTCCTGCGAGCTGCTCACCGACGAGGAGCGCGGCGTGCTGCGCCGGCTGTCGGTGCTGCGCGGCGGCTTCGACCTGGCCGCGGCCACCGCCGTCGCGGACGCCGGCCTGCCGCTGCTGGCCGCCCTGGTCGACCACTCGCTGGTCACGGTCGGCCCGGACGGCCGCTACAGCATGCACGAGCTGCTCCGGCAGTACGCCGCCGAGCAGCTCGCCACCGACCCGGCGCAGGAGTCACGCACGCGCCGCCGGCACGCCGAGCACTACGCGGCCCGGCTGAGCGGACCGGCCGAGGCGGGGATAGAGGCCGAGAACCTGCGAGTGGCCACGGACTGGCTGCTCGCGCACGCCGATCCGGTCACCCTGGACGCGCACCTGCTGCACCTCTGGCGGTTCCATCGGCGGGCGGGCTGGTTCCGCGAGGCGCTGACCTGCTTCGGTACGGCGTTGCGGCGCGACGACATCACCCTGTTGCACCGGGCCCGCTGGGAGCGCCTGCTCGGCGAGGCCCACCAGCAGCTCGGCGCGGAGCATGCGGCGCGGCACCACCTGGAGCGGGCACTGGCACTGCTGGGCCGGCCGGCGCCGGTGTCGGCCGCCGGCGGGCTACGGGTGCTGGCAGGGCAGACACTGCGCCGGCTCCTGCGTGGTGGCCGCCCGCAGCACCACGACGACCTGCGGGAGATCGCCTACGAGCAGGCCGCCGCCGGGTTCACCATCATCGAGGTCTACTGGGTGCTGCAGGAGCGGATGCCGGTCCTGCCGACCTCACTGCGGGCCCTCGCCGACGCCGAGCGCGCCGGGGACCTCGACCTGGTCCTGCGGTGCCGGGCCGGGCTGGGCATGGTGCTGGGCACGCTCGGCCGGCACCGGCCGGCCCGGCGTCAGCTGGACGCCGTCACCGCGGACGTGGAGCTGACCGCCGATCCGGTGACCATCTGCTGGGTCGGCATCGTGGGCGGCCTGCACTGGCTCGGGGCCGGCGACTGGACGGCGGTCGAGACCGTCACCGGCCGGGTGCGCGAGCTGGGCCGGCGCACCCCGATGCACCGGTGGAGCGACGAAGCCCTGTTGATCGCCTCGGTCGCGTACTACCTGACGGCCCGGTACGAGCAGGCGGCCTCGGTGGCCACCGAGGCGATGACCGCCGGCCGGGACCGCCGGGACCCGGTGGTGCAGAAGTGGGGGCTGCTCGTTCTGATCGAGACCGCCCTGCGTACCGACCCGGCGGATCCGGCCCTGCCCGGGTGGCTGGCCGAGGCCGGGCGGCTGCTGCCGGAAGTGCCCGGAGTCGACACCGGCCGGCTGCACGTGGTGCGGGCCCGGCTGGCCCTCATCGCTGGTGACCGGGCGGGGGCCTGGCAGGAGATACGCACGGCGGATCACCTGGTGGGCCCGCAGCCTTCGCTCGAGCAGTACGCGCTGGAGGCGCACGCCGGTCCGGCCGAGGTATGCCTGGCCCTGCTCGACCCTGCGCCGGCCGCGCCGGAAGTCCGCGCGACGGCCGCGGTCGCCGTACGCCGGTTGCGCCGCTACGCGAGCCGGTTCCCCATGGCCCGGCCGCGTTCGCTGCTCTGCACCGGCCGGCAGGCGCTGCTCAACGGTCACCACGACCGCGCACTGCGGGCGTGGGCTCGGGCGGCGCGGCTGGCCGAGGATCTGCGGATGCCGTACGAGCTGGCCCGGGCGCACGAGGAGCTGGGTTGTCACCTCGCCGCCGGACAGCGGTCGCCGCTGGGCCTCGACCGGGCCGCCCACCTGGCCACGGCTGCCGCCGGATACCGGGCCGCGGGCTGTCACTCGACGCTCTGACCTGTGCAGGAGCAATCCAGGTGCATCGCGGCTTCAGCCACGGCGGTCACATCGTTTCTGAGACTATGAACCGATATAGGCCATCGGTCCGGTAACTGATGGTTCTCCGTCTGGCTGGAGGGACGGCCATGGCAGGTGGGGCGTTGTGGGCACGACGCTGGCTTCGTGGCACGGACACCATGCTGGGCCAGGTCCGCACTCTGTTCCTGGGCATTCTGCTGGTCTGGCCGCTGTTCGGGCTCTGGGGTCTCGGCGGTCACCGGTCCGCGCTGGCCGTTCCGGCCGTGCTGGCCGCGCTGGTCGTGGTGGGCTGGCTCTACGCCGGGTACCGCCGGCAACGGTTCCCCGCCTGGAGCTGGATCTTCGAGGGCGCCTGCGTCGGCCTGGTGGCCGCGGGCTCGGAGTTCGGCATCACCATCGGTCTGTGCATCGTCTGGGTCAACTTCCGGTCGCTGTACGGCCGCCTGCGGGAGAAGATCCTCGCGGTCCTGGTGATCTGCGCGATCATGGGCTTCGGCTTCGCGCGGTTCGACATCCCGGCCGGCGTCGCGATTCCACTGTTCTGCACCGCGCTGATCTCGCTCGGCGTGAACCACGTCCTGGCCCGCGGCAGCAGCGCCCGGGACCGCTCGGCCGACCGGGAGGGCACCCTGGCCTCGGCCGGCGGCGGACTGGTCGCCTCCACCACCCGGGGCGAGGCGATGGACGTGACCCTGGGCGCCGCGCTCAGCATGGACCGGGCCGCGAGCGCCGCGCTCATCTTCACGGTCACCGGGCCGGCCCTGCACGTCATCGCCGCGGCCGGGCACGTGGGCGGCGAGGCCTCCGGCTGGGTCACCGAGCTGACCAAGCTGCCCGAGCAGACCCGGGCGGCGCTGCGGCCGGGCGGCTACGCCATGGTCTGCGATGAGGCCGCCGCCGAGGTCACCGAGGTCCTCCGGCTGCCACCGCACGCCGTGGTCATGCTGGCGCCGATGGCCGCGCACGGCGACGTCTTCGGCATGCTGGTGCTGGCGCTGGACCGGCGCCCGACCGACGACCTCTCGGCGTCGATGACGACCCTGGCCGACGAGGCGGCACTCACCCTGGACCAGCTGCTGAGCCGGTCGCGGCTGAGCATCGTGGTCGAGCACTCGGCCGATGCCCTCATCCTGGCCGGCGAGGTGGGCCTGATCCGCTTCGTCAATCCCGCCGCCGAGATGATGCTCGCGTGCCCCAGCGAGGACCTGCTGGGCAGCGACATCTGGTCGCTGGTGCACGGGAACGACGTGGCCGCGCTGCGTGACGTCGCGTCGTCGTTCGAACGGCCGGCGGCCCTGCCCTGCCGGATCCGCGGCCACGCCGGCGCCGAGTGGACCGACGTGGAGGCCCTGGTCGAGTACGTGAGCGAGCACGACGGCTCCCGCAGCATCGTCTTCACCGCCCGCGACGTCTCCGAGCGGCACCGGCTGGAACTGGAGCTGCGGCACGCGCAGAAGCTGGAGTCGGTCGGCCGGCTCGCCGCGGGCATCGCGCACGAGATCAACACGCCGATCCAGTTCGTCGGGGACAACGTGCGCTTCCTGGAGACCGCGTTCACCGATCTGGACCGGCTGCTCGCGGCGTACCGGGAGCTGGTGGCGACGGCGCAGGCCCACGGTGACATCGAGGCCGCGCTGCACGAGCTGGAGACGGTGGCGACCGACATCGACATCGAGTTCGTGATGGAGGAGGTGCCGGTGGCGATCTCCCAGACCCTGGAGGGCATCAACCGCGTGGCCCACATCGTGCGCGCGATGAAGGCCTTCGGCCATCCCGGCACCGAGGAGAAGAGCCGGGCCGACCTCAACGAGGCCATCAGCAACACCATCGTGGTCGCGAACAACGAGATCAAGTACACCGCCGACGTCGAGACCGACCTCGGCGACCTGCCGCTGGTGCAGTGCCACCTCGGCGACATCAACCAGGTCGTGCTCAACCTGGTGGTCAACGCCGCCCACGCGATCGGGGCGGCGAACCGCGGCCGGGGCACCATCCGGATCAGCACCAGGCTGGACGACGGGTACGCCGTCATCGAGGTCGCCGACACCGGCACCGGGGTGCCTCCGGAGATCGCGGACAAGCTGTTCGACCCGTTCTTCACCACCAAGGAGGTCGGTACCGGCACGGGTCAGGGACTCGCCCTGGTCCGTACCCTGGTGGCCGACCGGCACGGCGGGACGATCGACTTCACCAGCACGGTCGGGGCGGGCACGGTCTTCACCGTACGGCTGCCCGTGGCCGGACTCGACGAGCCGCGGCCGGCCGGCCAGCTCGCGGAGGCGTCGCTGTGACCGGGGCGCCCGCCGTGACCCCGCGGCCGCACATCCTCTTCGTCGACGACGAGCCCCGGATCCTCGGCGGCCTGCGCCGGATGCTGCGGACCCACCGGGACCGCTGGGACATGTCCTTCGCCGAGGGGGCCGAGGCGGCCCTGGCGGCGCTGCGGGACCGGCCCTGCGACGTGATCGTCTCCGACTACCGGATGCCCGGGATGAACGGCGCGCAGCTGCTGGAACGGGTGCGCCTGGAATACCCCGGCACGGCCCGGGTGATCCTCTCCGGCCAGACCAATGAGGACAACCTGCTCAGCATCATGGTGCTGGCCCACGAGTTCCTGACCAAGCCGAGCTCACCGGAGCAGCTGGTCGCCACGGTGGAACGGCTGATCGACGTACGGGCCCCCACCGGTACGGGCGCCCGGCCCGACCGCGCCGACGTGCAGTCACTGCCGAGCCCGCCGCACACCCTCGTCGAGCTCATCGAGGCCCTGGACTCCGACGACGCGTCGGCGTACTCGATCGGCACCGTCATCGAACGGGACCCCGCCGCCACCGCCAAGGTGCTGCAGCTGGTCAACTCGTCGGCGTACACGGTGGGGCGCAAGATCAGCGACGTCGGCCAGGCCACGGCTCTGCTGGGCGTGCAGACGGTCCGCGGCCTGGTGCTCATGCACGACCTGATCCGTACGTTCGACGTCAGCGCCGGGCTGCCGGTGGAGTGGCTGGAGGCGCTGACCCTGCACTCGGTCGAGACGTCCCGGCTGTGCCGGATGCTCGCCGACGGCACCGACTGGGAGAGCAACGCCTTCACCGCGGGCCTGCTGCACGAGGTCGGGCAGCTGGTCCTCGCCTCGATGCGACCGCGGGAGTTCGCCCGGTCGCTGGAGGCATGGCGCTCGGCGGATCCGGCCGACGCCTCCTTCCTGTGCGTGACGGAGTCGTCGGTCATCGGCTTCTCCCACATCGACGCGGGCGCCGACCTGCTGCGGTTCTGGGGGCTGCCGGATCCGGTGATCGAGGCGGTCGCCGGCCACGCCGTGACGGTGCAGCCGGGTGCGGTCGCCGACGCGTCCACCGCCGTCGCGCTGGCCCACTTGGTGGTCGAGGCGGAGCTGGGACCGGTGTGCGGACCGCTCGGTACGCCCGCGCCGGACGACGATCAGCTCGCCGGCCGCGACCTCGAGGTGATCACCCGATGGCGACGGGAGCAGGCGCGGCAGCGGCGTTGATCCCGGCCTCGTCGAGGACCATCAACGGCTCGGCGACGCCTTCCTCGAGGGCGGCGAAGTTGCGCAGCCGGGTGATGAGACCGACGGTGACCTCCTGACCGGCGTTGACCAGCAGGACGTTCGACCGGTTGCGGACGGCGGCGGCCAGCACCATGCCGGCCTGCAGGTCGGCCAGCATCACCCCGCGGATCGTCTCGGCCGCCGCCGCGGCGGTGGACGAGAAGGCCTCCAGCAGGACGGGATCGTAGAGGTGGGACTGCGTCCGCAGGGTCGCCAGCGCGACCGTCGGTGACATCCCCTGCAGCAGCAGCGCGTCGTGGTCCTGCACCAGCCGCAGCAGCCGGCCGCCGAACGGGATCCGGTCGCCGGCCACGCCGTCCGCCGGCGTGCCCGATCCGTCGAATCCCTTGTGCGAGTAGTGGATGCACTCGGCCACCGGGGCCATCCGGGGGATGGGTGAGATGAGCTGCTCGGCCACGGCGGGCAGCTGATCCACCATCTGCTGCTCGGCCGGGGCCAGCTCGGCGCCGGAGTCCAGTTTGGCGGCCACGGTCGGCGGCAGCGAGACGATGCCCAGCTGCGCCATCTCGACGGCGAGCTCGACGGCCCACCGGTCCTCGACCTCCACCCGGTCCAGGATGGCGGAGGCCACCCGGCGCATCCGGGCGGCGCGGCCGAACGCGGCCGGGCTGGCCAGCGACAGCACGTCGGACAGGGCCTTGACGCTGCCCTGCAGGGTGCGTTCCAGCAGCTCGCGTTCGGCGACCACCAGCTTGTGCTGGGTCACGCAGTCGCGCAGGGCGGCCGTCATGGTCTCGGTGTCGACCGGCTTGAGCAGCATCCGGAACACCCGGCCCTGGTTCACGGTGACCGCGGCATCGGCGAGGCTGGTGTGGCCGGTGAGCAGCATGCGCGTGCTGGTGGGGGCGGCCTTCGCGGCCGCGGCCAGGAACTCGGCCCCGTTGATGCCGGGCATCAGGAAGTCGGACACGATCACCGCGAACGGATTGTCCGGCTTGAGGGCGAACAGGCCGTTGGCCGCGCCGACGGCGGTCTCGACGGTGAAGTCGCGGCGCAGCTGCCGCCGGAGGCCGTCGAGGAGGTTCGGCTCGTCGTCGACCAGCAGAATCCGGGGTTTCTCGACCGGCGTCGTCATGCGGGCTCCTCGCACTGGTCCGAATCACCCCAATATATCGATTTGGGGGCTATTCGGTGGCCGGTTCGGCGTTCGCGCGGGTCAGCGAGAGGGTGAAGACCGATCCGCTGTTGAGGGTGGAGACCACCGTGACGTCGCCGCCCATCGCCCGGGCCAGCCGGCGGGCGATGAACAGGCCCAGGCCGGTGCCGCTGGTGCTCATCGTCATCGGGTCCTCGACCCGGTGGAACTTGTCGAAGACCTTCGCGAGCTGGTCGGCGGGGATGCCGCGGCCGTGGTCGCGGACGTCCACGTGCACCCGGGTCCCGTCCAGCCGCATGCCGACCGCCACCTCGGTGTCCTCGGCGGAGTACTTGAGGCCGTTGCCGATCAGGTTGGCGAGCACCTGCAGGGCCCGGCCGTCGTCGCAGTGGGCGAGGACCGGACCCGGCGGCAGGTCGAGCACGACCCGCGCGGAGCCGAGATCACGCGCCGCCTGGGTGGCCAGCGCGCTCAGGTCGTGGATGCCTGCCGACACCTGCAGCGAGACGTCGTCCGGGTTGTCGCCGAAGCGCGAGGCGAGCAGCAGGTCCTCCACCAGGCGGGACAGGTGCCCGGCGCGGTCGCCGATCAGGTTGAGCGCGTCCAGGCGCTTCTGCGGGGTCATCCGCTCCCCGCGCGAGCGCAGCAGGTCGACGTAGCCGATGATCGGCGTCAGCGGCGTGCGCAGCTCGTGCGAGACCATGGCGATGAAGTCGGACTTGAGCCGCTCGGTGCGGTACTCGCGGGTCAGGTCGCTGATCACCACCACGTCGCGGACCAGCAGCCCGGCGGTGAAGACGGCCGAGTGCGCGAGCCGCAGCCGGCGCTGGTCGCCGTCCCGGCGGCGGGCGGTCAGCTCGGTGACGGCCTTCGGCTGCTCGACCGACACCGGCATGAGCAGCCGGCGTTCCTCCTCGACCGGCACGTCCAGCACCTCGACCAGCAGCCGGCCGATCGCCTCGGCGGCGTCGACACCGGTGATGTCGGCCAGCGCCCGGCTCCACACCTGGACGGTGCCGTCACCGTCGATCACCATGATGCCCTCGGCGGACTGCTCCACGACCGCCTGCAGCTTGCTGGTCTCGTCCACCAGCCGGTCCAGGTGCTCGGCGCCGCGCATGGCCACGGCCAGCGCGCTGGCCAGGGAGGCCAGCAGAGTGACGTCGCCGGTGGTCATCCAGCCCCGGCTGCGGTCGCGGGTGGCGAAGGCGGCCGTACCGAATCGGCGGCCGCCGCCCTGCACCGGCACGACCACCATGCGGCGCAACCCGCCGGGCAGGTCCTCGGCCAGGTGCACCGGGCCGTCGATGCGGCCGAGTGCGGCGAGATGCCGCGGGATCGGCCCGTGCCGCAGCGAGGTGGGATCCGTGCCTTCCACCGACAGGGCCGCGTCGTCGTTCTCCAGCACCACGACGGCCAGGTCGGCGCCGAACGCCTCGCGCACCAGCACCAGGAACTGACGCACCACGTCCTCGCGTTCGGCCAGGGCGTGCGACAGCTGGAGCAGGCACGCGGACCGGGCGTGCTCGTCGGCCTCCCGCGCCGCCGCCCGGTACGCGTAGGTGACGGCCAGGGCGGGCATCGCCATGAACGGCAGCAGCAACGGCGAGTGCAACGCGATCTCGGTGGTGGTCAGCCCGGTCACCATCGTCCCGACGGCCATGTACGCCGACAGCCGCGCCTCCGAGCGCACGATCCGCCACGGCGCGACCTTGTTGAGCACGCCCAGGATCTGCGCCAGGCACAGCAGGTTCACGCCGGTGAAGGCGAGCGTGCCCACCACCACGCCGACCAGGACGCCCAGGGTCATCTCACCGGGCCGGCCACCGAGCAGATGCACTATCAGGATCAGCACGGCGGTGGCGGCCGTGTAGGTGCCGAGGTTGAAGATCGCCTTGACCACCGGGCGCCGTTGCAGCGTACCGGCGAGGACGAGCCCGGCGGCTGCGGCGATGAGGGCGTCCCGGGGCGGCAGCAGCAGCACGTCGATGATGAGCGCCGCCTCGTAGAGGCTGAGCTCCTCGACGGCCTCGCCGTGCCGCAGCCGCACCACGGCCATCTCGGCCAGACAACTCAGCACGATCAGCCCGGGCAGCAGCGCCGCGGCCGGCACGCCGAGTCCGCGCAGCACGCTGTCGTACCCGGCCAGGCCGAACGCGACGAGGCCGGCCAGGGCGGCGCCCACCAGGACGACGCCCAGGACCCGGCGCTGGATCGGATCACGCAGGTGAGCGCGCAGGGCGCCGGCCGCCCGGGACATCCCCGGGCCGCCGGCGCCGAC
>NZ_JBSGFR010000060.1:0-48885 GCF_053603475.1 Actinoplanes sp. NPDC004185
GTCCGGGCCCGCAAGGCCGCACTGGCCGGGACTCCCGGCCCCGGCCGGGTCCCGGACGGCTCGGGCCTTCGCCGCTGCCGCCTCGGTTCTCTGGGCGGCTTCGGCCCGCGCAGCCCTCGCCGGGCCGGCTGACGACGGACCGCGCGCGGCCGGGCCGGCCGATGCGGGTCCGGGCGGCGCGCCGTGCGCGGTCGACGGGGTGACCGGCGCGGTCGACGGCGTGACCGGCGCCGGTCGCCGGTCGGCGGACCCGGCGGCCGCCGCGAGATCGGCCGGTAGCAGCAGGAATGTGGAGGCGATGGCGGCGACGAGGCCGACTCTTCGGATCATGGCTGTCTCATCTCGGGAGTCGCACGGAGCGGCGGACCGGCCGGCGTCGCGGATACCTCCGCGGGCGGGACCGTGGGTAGGGCCGGGCGGTGGTACGCCGGCGGCGGACGGTGACGGTCAGGACGGTCAGGGCCAGGCCGGACGGACCGGCGATCCACAGTGGCCAGGGGTACGCCGGCCCGCCCTGGGCCAGCGAGACGGCCCCGTAGGTCAGCACGGCGGCGGCGACGACGGCGATCCACCACCGCCACAGCAGCACCAGCACCGGGGGCAGCGGGCGGCGAGGGGCCGGTAGACGGGCGGCCCGGCCGGGAAGATCGGCGGTCAGCGGTTGCAGGTCGTGGTAGTGGACGGCGGCGACCGCGGAACCGACCCGGCGGGTGTACTCGTCGGTGTCCAGGCGTCCCGCCAGAAACGCCTTGCCGAGCGCCGCGACGGCCCGTTCCCGGTCCGCGCCGGACACCCGGTAGCCGTCACCCGAGCTCGGCATCCCCACCCCCGTAGGCCCCCATGGCTGTCGACCGGTCAGCCGACGCCGAGCCGGCCCGCGACGCGCCGCAGAGCCGAATCCAGCGTGTCGTCGGTGCCGTCGCCGTCCGGCCGGTGGCCGCGCCACTCGACGTATCCGTCGGGCCGTACCAGGACTGCGCCGTCGCGGGCCACGCCGTACCGGTCGGTCCAGCCGCCGGTCGCGTCCACGGCCACCACCCGGACCGGCACGCCGTGCCGGTCGAGCATCCGGGCCGCCCAGTTCCGCACCGGCGGCCCGGCTTCACTGACGAGCAGCACCGGGAGGTCGTGGAAGTGGTCGAGAGTCGACCCGCCGCCACCGGTGGGGTGGTGCGGCGCGCGGCTGCCCGGCCGGCTGTCGGTCACCGGGTCGGCCGCATCCGACAGGCCGGGCGGTAACAGCGGGCCGAGGTCCACGCCCGGATGGTCCAGATAGACCGCCAGCTCCTCGACACAACGCGCCAGCAGGGCGGGATCGTGCCGCCTGGCCGCGACGGCGAGATTCGGTGCGGCGTTCATGCAGTGCCGGGTCCAGCGGGCCGTCCGGTCGGCGATCGGCCGGCGCTCGGCGTCGTAGCCGGCCAGCAGGGATTCGCCGCCCCAGCCCCGCAGCAGCGCGACGAGGCGCCAGGCCAAGGCGTCGACGTCGGCCAGGCCGAGGTTCATGCCGGTGGCGCCGGTCGGCGGCAGCTCGTGCGCCGCATCGCCGGCCCGGAGGATCCGGCCGTGCACGAAGCGCTCGGCGATGCGGTATCCGAAGCTCCACATCCGGGGCGGGTCCAGGTCGGCGCCGGCGACCGCCGGATGGTCGGCCGGTCGGCCCAGGAAGTCGGCGAGCAGGTGCCGAAGCCGCTGCGGTGGGTAGTCCGCGGCGGTCTCGGTACTGCCGGACAGTGTCATGGCGACCCAGTCACGCGTGCCGTCCACGACCATCAGCGCCACGGGCCGCGGACAGCCCACGATGTACGTCACGAACGACGGCCGGTGCGCCACCAGATCGGACAGGTCGGAGCGGAACCGGAAGCTCACCTGGTGCAGCAGCCGGCGTCGGGCACCGGCACCGGGTACGGCCGGCCCCGCGCCCAGCCCTCGGCAGCCGTCCGCCAGCACGACATACCGTGCGCGGAGCTGTTGCGGCGCGCCGTCCGGGCCGCGGACCGACACCTCGGCGTGGGTGTCGTGGGTCGTCACACCGACCGCCTCGGTACGCCATCGGATCGCGCCGGGGGCGACCGCGTCCAGCTCGTCGACCAGGATCCGCTCCAGCTTCTCCTGGGTGCACAGCACGCGGTGCTCCGGGCTCTCCCGGTACGGCACGACCGGCGACTCGACCCGGCACAGTTCCGCGCCGGCCAGGTGGTGCGCGACGACGATGCGCTCGGTCCAGTCCTGGGTGAGGGCGGCCGCCCGGATCCGGTCCGCGACGCCCCAGCGCCGGAACAGCTCCATCGAGCGGGTGCTGACCACCCGCGCCTTCGGGTACGTCGAGGGACCTTCGGCGCGTTCGACCGCCACCGCTGACACGCCGGCGCGGTGCAGGGCGAGCACCGTGGCCAGGCCGACGGGCCCGGCTCCCACGACGACGACCTCGGACCCGGTCACGGCCGGAACACCAGTTTGCCGGTGGTCGCGCCCGACTCGAGCAGCGCGTACGCCCGCGCCGCATCCGTGAGCGGGAGCTCGGTGACCGGCATGGTGGTCCCCCCGCCGGCGATCAGCGCCGCCAGCTCGGTGAGGGCGCCGGCCACGGCCGGGCCGTCAAGGGTCAATGCCCGGCCCAGGAACCACGTGCGCAGGCCGAGATTGCGGCGGACGTCCAGGAAGACCTCGGGCAGCCGGGTGAGCTCCGCCGCGCCCGCGGCCCGGCCGAACAGCACGACCGTGCCGCCGGGATGCAGGAACTCGAACGACTCGGCGAAGCGCGGTCCGGCCACCCCGTCGAACACCACGGTCGCGCCGAACCCGTGGGTCGCCCGGCGCACCGAGCGGACCAGGTCCGGTGCCGTCCGGCGGTCAACGACGTGCGGATACCCGGCGGCGGAGGCCAGCCGGGCCTTGACCGGGGTGGAGACGATGCCGACCGCCGGCACCCCGCGGCGGGCCAGCAGGGTGCCCAGCCACAGTCCGACGCCGCCCGCCGCGGCATGACAGACGACGGCGCGCGCGTCTACGGGAACGAGGTCGCGGGTCAGGAACCACGCTGTCAGCCCGGCCGTCGGGACGCCGGCCGCCTGGCTGTCCGGCACGCCGTCCGGCAACCGGGCCGCGGTCTGGGCCGGGACGACGGCGTACTCGGCGCACCCGCCGTACCGGGTGAGCGCGACGACGCGGTCACCGGCCGTGAAGCCACCGGCACCGCGTCCCACCTGCTCGACCACCCCGACGACGTCCGTGCCGGGGATCGCGGGCAGCCGGATACCGGGGTCGCCGCGACGGCGGGTCTCCACGTCGTGGAAGTTCAGCCCGGCCGCCGTGATGCGCACCAGCAGCTGCCCGGCCCCCGGCCGCGGCTCCTCGGTGTCGACCACGCTGAGCACCTCGGGGCCGCCGACGGCGTGCTGCATCAGCGCGCGCACGGCGGCACCCCGGGTCCGAGCACGGCGGCCACGGCGAGTCCGTCGCCGTGCGACAACGACACGGCCAGGGGTACGGCGATGCCGCGTACCCGCAGCCGGGGCGCGGAATGCTGGCGCCGCAGCACCTCGATCTGATCCAGCGTCGTTCCCGGTAGCACGCGTTGCACAGCCTGTTTCGCGGCCAGGATCGCGGCCGCCCGCTCGGCGGCCCGGTACGGGCCCAGCGTGGCCCGCTCCACCCGCGTCAGCAGCTCCAGTGTCCCCGGGTCGGCGGCCGCTCCCGGCCGGTACGTGACGGCAGCGAACGCGGCGTTCATCGGCGCACCACCACGGAACCGTAGGTGCCGCCGATCGAGGAGGCGTTGGCCACCGCCACCCGGCCTGTCACGGGGACCCGGCTGCCGTCGAGCACATGCCGGACCCGGTGCGCTCCGAAGGGGTCGGTGAGTCCCGCGGTCGGGGGAGCGAGCCCGGTCTCCAGCGCCACCAGCGCGCTCAGCAGCGACACCGCACCGCTGGCGCCCTGGGTCTCGCCCACGGCCGATTTCGGCGAGGACACCGGCACGTGCTTCCCGAACACCTGCGACAGCACGCCGGTCTCGGCGGAGTCGATGGCGTTGGCCCCGTTGGCGACCGCGGCGATGAAGCCCACGTCGGCCGGGGTGACGCCGCCGCGGTGCAGCGCCGCGCGCAGCACCGCCATCCACTGCCGCCCGCTGGGGTCGTAGTCGGCCTCGGTGGCGTGCGGCGGCAGGGCGTCGCCGCCGACCGCGCAACCCAGGATCTCGGCGTACGAACGGACGCCGCGGGTCTGCGCCTGCTCGGCCGGTTCGATGACGAACGCCACCCCGGCGGACCCGAGGTTGATCCCGGGGCTGGACCGCTGGAACGGGATCGCCCGGGAGTTGGCCATGTACCCCCGCTGACGTCCCGGGGTCGCCAGATGCAACCGGGTGACCTCTTCGGCCGCGATGACGATGGCGTGGTCGACGTCGCCGCTGCCCACCAGGGTGGTGGCGTACTCGATGGCGTGCACGGCCGCGACGGCGCCCGAGCTGAACGTGGTGCGCGGGCCACGCAGCCGCAGCGCCTTGCACACGTGCCCGGAGGCCGAGGTGAACACGGTGTTGGGGAACAGCGCGGGACTCGCCTCGGTCTTGATCGATTCGGTGAACCGGGTGATGGCGCCGAGCGGACCGGTCGCGGTCGCGAACACCACAGCCGTGTTGTTGCGCTCGCCGACGGTCAGCCGCAGCCCTGCGTCGTTCCAGGCCTGCCGGGCGACGGTCAGGGCCAGGCGGCCCAAGGTGTCCATCTGCCGCCACTCGCCGAGCGCGGCCACCCCGCGCGGATCGAGCTCGGGCAGCTCGCCGACGAACGACGCCGGCAGCCCTTCGGTGTCGAAGCCGCGGGCCGGTCCCAGCCCGGTGCCGCCGGCCAGCAACGCGTCGCGCCAGGCCGCGTAGCCGCTGCCGATGGGCCCGACCGCGCCGACGCCGGTGACACACACCGCGCGCCGTGGCCGGGGTGCGGGCTCCGGACCGGCACCGGGCGGGCAGAAGACCAGCGAGCTGTTGTCGCCACCGAAGGCGTAGTTGTTCGACACCGCGACCCGGATGGTGGCCGGCCGCGCCTTGTTCGGTACGAAGTCCAGGGTCGCGTCGCAGCCGGTGTCGAAGTTGGCCGTCGGTGGCAGCATCTGGTCGCGCAGCGCCAGCACCGACGCGGCGGCCTCGATGGCACCGGAGGCGCCGAGAGTGTGCCCGATCGCGGGCTTGATGGAGCTCAACGGCACGGCCGGGGCCCGGTCGCCGAAGGCCAGCCGCAGAGCCTTGATCTCCATCGAGTCGTTGGTCTCGGTGCCGGTGCCGTGGCCGCACACGTAGTCCACGTCGTCCGGGCCGAAGCCGGCGCGCCGCAGCGCCCGGCTCATCGCCAGCACTGCCCCGCGACCGGTCGGGTCCGGTGCGGTGATGTGGTGTGCGTCGGCCGACGAGCCCCAGCCCTTCAGCTCGGCGATCGGCACCGCGCCGCGGGCCAGCGCGCCGTCGAGCGTCTCCAGCACCAGGATGCCCGCGCCCTCGCCGAGCACGAGCCCGCGGGAACGGCTGTACGCCTCGCAGCCGTCCGGGCTCAGCGCCTGCAGAGCGGAGAAGCCGCTCCAGGTCGGCGCGAACAACTGGTCCACCCCGCCGGCCACCATCACATCGGTGTCACCGGAGCTGAGCCGTTCGGCCGCCTGCGTCAGGGAGGCGGCGCCGGCGGTGCAGGCCGTGGAAACCACCATGCGGGGGCCGGTGGCGCCGAGCTCGCGGGCCATCAGGTCGGCGTTGGCGTAGAGGAACTGGGCGAACCCGTCCTCGTAGAAGCCGGCCTGGCACTGACCGAGCGCGATGCCGATCCGGGACCGGTCGACCGTGCCGAGGTCCAGACCGGACTCGCGGACGGCCTCCCGCAGCGCCGGGAACATCAGCTGGGCGACCCGGTCGCGGGGATCGCCGGTCCCGCTGTACTCCAGGTCGTGCACCTGCCCGCCGACCTTGCACTCGCAGGCGTCGATCTTGAGGCCGCGCACCGGGCCGACAGCGCTGCGACCGTCGAGGATCATGTCCCAGAACTCGGACGTGTTGCGCGCACCGGCACACCTGATGCCGATGCCGGTCACCACTACTCGGGTCACGTCCGCCTCCCGTACGCCTGAACCAGCTCGGATGCTGCGTTACGCCTCAATGGGGGTGTCCCAGCTCGTCGGGGTCACGTACGGTGACGACAACGTCCGTACCCGGGCGCCCGCGGCGGTGCTGAACTCCAGCCGCGACGCCTGCCACTCCCGGTCCACCTGCGCCAGCCCGAGCTGGCCGCCGGTGCCCGGGCTGTCCACCACGTGCCGGACCCGCCCCACGTGTTCCACCTCGACGAACAGGTCCTCGCCCGGCTCGACCCGTCCCGCGACCACGCCGAAACCGATCGGCCGGGCGCCGCCGTACGCCTGCCGGTGCCAGAGCACCGCCTCACGGCCCACGAAGTCCGGCTTGGCCAGGTCCACGAGCCAGTTCAGCCCGGTCGTCAGCACCGTGGAGTGCTCGTCGGCCTCGCGGTGCAGCAACGGCTGGCGCACCTCGATCATGGCTGTCTCCAGGGCCCGATCGCCGACCATCGTGGTGTGGGCGGCCAGGGCTCGCCAGACGGCCGTCGCGGCCTCCTGCGGGACAAACACGGTGTAGCCGTACTCGCCGGTCACACCGATCCGCGCGATCAGCGCCTCCACGTCGTTGACCTCGACGGTGAGCAGGCTCTCGTACGCCAGTGACACGTAGTCCTCGCCGAACACCGCCCCGACGGCGCGCCAGGCGTACGGGCCCTCGACGCTGAACACGGCGAAGCTCTCGGACAGGTCCTCGATCTCGGGCTGCTCATGGCCGGCCGCCTCGGCCAGCGCCCGGGCCACCGATTCCGCGCGGCCCCGCCCGCACTGCAGCAGATACTCGTTGTCGGCGACGGCGAGGACGATCACCACGTCGATGGGCCGGCCGTCGGCGTCGAGCAGCAGCGAGGTCTGCGTCTGCTCCGGGGCCAGGAACTCCACGTCGCGGGTCAGCGCCCGGTTGAGCACCTCCAGCGCGTGGGGTCCGCGTACCCGCAGCGGCCCGCTGCCGCTGAGGTCGGCGAGACCGGCGCCGCCGCGCAGAGCCGCGTACTCGCGCTCGTAGTCGTCGACCGACCAGACCACCCGGGTGCCGGAGACGGTTGCGAACTCCGGGTCCCGGCCGAGGTGTGCGATCAGGAATCTGCTCATCATGTCTCCTTGACGCCGATCTGCACCGCGCCGTCGGCGGCTGTCTCGCGCTCCACCAGCGCTTTCACCTGGAACTCGGCCACCCGGCCGGTACGGGCCGTGAGCGCGGCCTCCAGCCGCACGACGTCACCCGGCAGCACCACCCGGCGGAACCGCATGCGGTTCACCCCGGCGAGCACCTGCAGACCGCCCGGGCTCCAGTCCGGGATCAGGCCTTCCATCACCGCGCTCCACAGCACGATCCCGGAGAGCTGGGCCAGAGCCTCGATCAACAGCACGCCCGCCAGCACCGGCCGGTCCGGGAAGTGGCCGTCGAAGTAGGCCGCCGTCCGTGAGGTCAGCAGCGTGCCGGTCGCCCTGACCCCGGGGTCCAGTTCGTCGACCCGGTCGAGCAACCGGAACTGCCCCCGGTGCGGCAGGATCTCGTCGAGGTCGGCGGCCCGCAGCGGCAGCCTGCGCCCGGCGACCGAGCGGGCCCGGCCGGCCGGCCGGATGCGCAGCGAGCCGTCAGGACTGGTCACTGATGCGCTCCGCGAGCTTCGCGACCGAACCGAAAGCCTCCCGATCGTCGTCGTGGATGGTGACGCCGAACAGGGCGTTGACGCCGACCGAGATCTCCAGCGCGTCCACACTGTCGAGTTCCAGGCCGCGCCCGAACAGCGGCTGATCGTCGGTGATCCACTCCACGTCGAGCGGCAGGCCCAGCCGCTCCACCAGCATCTCCTTGATCCGGCCACACAACTCCTGCTGGCGTTTGGCCGTCAGCCGCATCTCCTCGACCGTCATATCTGCTGCCCCCGTCCGCTTCGGTGTGGTTGGTGCGGCGCTCATTGCCGGACCAGTCCTCCGTCGATGACCAACGTGCTGCCGGTCACGTAGCTGGATTCGCCGCCCGCCAGCCAGGAGACCGCGGCGGCCACCTCGTCGCAGGTACCGACGCGGCCCATCGGTACCTGGCGTACCTGCTCGGCGAGCACGGCCGCCGGGATCGTGCGCAGCATGTCCGACTCGACGAACCCCGGTACCACGGTGTTCACCCGTATCCCGTTGCCCGCGACCTCGGCGGCCAGGCTCTTGGTGAGCGCGATCAGGCCGCCCTTGGCCGCGGCGTAGTTGGCCTGCCCGGCGGTGCCGACGATGCCCGCCACGCTGGCGATGTTGACCACTGATCCGGACCGTGCGGCGGCCATCAGCTTCGCGCCGTCACGACAGCACCGGAACGCGCCGGTGAGGTTCGTGTCGATGACCCGCGACCATTTGCGGTCGCTCATCATCAGCAGGAAGCCGTCCTCCGTGATCCCGGCGTTGTTCACGAGTACGTCCAGCCGGCCCTGTTCCCGGCGGACCAGCGCGAACAGGTCGCGGACGGACTCCTCCAGGCTGACGTCCGCCGTCACGGCCTGGGCCTGGCCACCCGCGGCGAGAATGTCCTCCACCACCGCCTTGGCCTTGGCCGCCTGGCTCCGGCAGGTCAGGTAGACGTGAAATCCGTCGGCGGCCAGGCGCCGGGAGACGGCGGCGCCGATGCCCCGCGAACCGCCTGTCACGACGGCGACGGGGCGGCCGGCCCGGGCTGCGGCGGTCATGCGATCCTCCCCGCGGTCGGCGCGGCCTCGCCGGTGAGGCGCGGCAGGTCGGCGATCAACGGTTCCCCGTTGTACAGGCGGGAGACGTTGTGCGGCTGGGCCATGCCGATGACGCTCAGACCGGCGCAGCCGTGGCCGTACGAGCGCAGCACCCGGGAGTCGCCGACCTCGATCGCCGTCCGCGGACCGGCCGCGGTGAGCCGGGCACAGACCAGGTCCCAGCGCACCGGCCCGGCCAGCTGGTCGACGAGATAGTCCCGGAGGTCGCGCGGGGCGGTCAGCGGCTCGCCGGTGAGGTCCGACAGCACCGGTACGACCGCGGGTCGCAGCGGCAGCGTGGCGACGGTGTCCCGCCACGCGGGCAGGGCCGGCGCCATCAACGGGGAGTGGAACGCGTGACTCACCGCCAGCGGGGTCGCGTGCTGCGCCCCGGCTGCGAGCAATGCCCCCGTCGCCGCGGTGACCGCCGGGGACTCGCCGCTGAGGACCACCCGGCAGGCCCCGTTGACCAGGCCGATGACGACAGTGCCGGCCCGGCACACCGCGGCGACGATCGGTGCGGCCTCGGCGGCCGTGAGTCCGGAGACGCTCACCATCGAGCCGCCGGCCGGCAGTGCGCTCATCAGTGCGCCCCGGCGCGCCGCCAGCCAGAGCACCTGACGCTCCGGCAGGACGTCGGCCGCGACCAGCGCCGCCAGCGCGCCGACGCTGTGACCGGCGACCAGGTCGTAGGTGATCTGCCGGGCACGCAGCACGGCGAGCGCGGCGAGGTTGACGGTGGTGACCGCGGGCTGGGCGTTGCCGGTGTCCCGCAGCAGGTGGGCCGGGCCGCGCCTGAGGAGGACGGCCATGTCGGTTCCGGTCGCCGGGCCGGCCGCGGCGATCACCGCTGCGGCCTCCGGGAACCGGTGGAACGCGGTGCCCATCCCGGGACGCTGGGTGCCCTGGCCGGGGAAGATCAGGGCGGTCATCGCAGCACCGCCGCCACCAGCCACGGGCCGGTGTGGCCGTACCAGGCCCAGTTGTCCGGTCGGGCGCCGGCATCGTGCGGCACCGCGCCGACCGTGCCCTCGCCCAGGACGACGACTTCCAGGTCTCCGGCGAACGCGTCCAGCACCGCCGTGACCGCCGGGGGCCGGGGGCCGGGCCCGCGGTCGTCCGTGCCACCGTCACCGGCGGGCCGGAACGAGACATCCGGGAAGGACCACCCGGCGGGACGGCGGCCGACAGCCTTGAGCCACGCCTCCTTGGTGGCGACCGCGGCGGCGAGCCGGTGCGGATCAGCGTGCCCCGGCCCGGCACGCTCCGCCGGGCTGAGCAGCGTCCGGGCCGCGGCGCCGGGGCCGGCGCCGGCGATGCGGGCGATCCGGTCCAGGCGCACGACGTCCACTCCGAGCCGGGCGCTCATCCGGCGTCCCCGGCCCGGTCCACCGTGTACTGGCCGAGCGCCACGAGCGGTGTGTCGAACCACTCGTACAGGTTGGTGGCGGTGAAGACGTCCCCGGTGACCTCGGTCAGGCCGTTGAGATGGGCGTCGTTGCCGTCCATGAACTTGTAGGCGACCCGCAGGAAGGTCGGGGCCGACAGCGTGATCGTGGTGGTCGGGTCGGCGACCGGCTCCACGACGCGGCACTCCCCGTCCTCGATCAACAGACAGAACCGGACCTCCTCGCCGTCCGCGTCCACGATCAGCACCACCGTGCCGGTCTCATCGCCGGCGAGGTCGGCCCGGAACGCCGCCGGGGTGCCGAAGGTCAGCAGCGTCAGCGCGCCGCGGACGCCTCCCGGCAGCTCCCGCAGCTGATCGAGCAGCGCTTCGTCGCCCGGCGTCGCGGCGACGATGTCCTCGATTTGCGTGAGCAACCGGGCCGCCGCGGCCAGCGCGTCGGCCTCCTCCGGCACGGCCGGATCGGCTGTTGATAGCGTCATGACACTCCTGCCTTCCGGATGACGCGGGCGGCGACGGCGAGCACGAGCACCGTCATCCCGGCGATGACACCGGCCGGGCCGGCGACCGCGGGCAGCCCGTCGGTGGTGTTGATCAGTCGGACGTAGCCGTCGAGGGCCCAGGCGTTGGGCGTGGCGTGTCCGATGCGGCGCATCGTCTCGCCGACGATCGCCAACGGCCACATGCAGCCGCCGAGCATGCCCAGCGCCACGCCGAGGGTGGGTCCGACGGCGATGGCCTGAGCGGGTGTGCGGGCGGCGAAGCCCACGAGAATGCCCAGCGCGGCGCCGAACAGGCACAGCGCGATGGTGAGTACGGCCACGCCGGCCGGGTCGCCCCAGCGCACGCCGAAGACCGCCGCGCAGAACGCGAGGATCACCGCGGCCTGGGCGGCGGCCACCAGGAACCGGCCGAGGAACTCGCCGGCCAGTACGGTGCGGCGCCGGATCGGCAGCGCGAACATGCGCCGGGTGATGCCCTGCGTGCGGCTCTCGACCAGCGCCGCCGCCGAGGTCATCGAGGTGATGATCACGAAGAGCGTGAGGTTGGAGGGCCCGGTGTAGTCCACGCCGAGCCGCATCGTGTCGGCCTGTGCCACCGTCTCGAGGACGACCCCGGGTGGTGTGACCGTCGGCGCCAGCCGCCGCGCGCGGGCGAGCTCGGCGGTCAGCGGCCGGTCGGTCGCCGAGCTGGCGAACCGGGCCGCCGCGATCGGGGCGACCTGCCGGTCGACGACGCTGGCCAGGACCGCGCGGGCGGTCGCCGCCCCGGACTGACGCGGCGTGGTCAGAAATCTGATCTCGCTGGGCCGCCCGGCGAGCAGGTCGTCGCCGTAGGCGGCCGGCACGACCACACCCGCGGTCAGCTGGCCGCGCCGTACGGCCCGCCGCAGGTCGGCCTCGTCGGTGTAGGCCACGGTGTGCAGCCCCGCCGCCGCGCGCACACTCCCGACGAGGTCCTGGTTGAGCTGGTGCGAGCCCGGTGAGACGACGCCGACCGTCAACTGCTGGGCGCTGTCGCTGAGCGCCAGTCCCACGATCGTGATGATCATGAAGGGCAGAGCCAGCGTGGTGAAGAGCAGCAGCGGCTCGCGTACCGAGCGGCGCAGATTGGTGACCGCGATGGTCCAGACGCTACGCATGGGCGAGCCTCACCAACCGGCGCGACTGCGCCCCCACGACGATCGCCACCACGACGGTGAAACCGGCCAGCACTGCCAGCGGGGTGGCGACGGCGGCCCAGGGGTCGGCGCCGGCCACCGACAGATCGGCGAAGGCCCGCGCCGCCCAGCCGTTCGGTGTGGCCAGCGCCACGGTCTCCAGCAGCGGCGAGGTCCGCGCCGGGGGGATGAAGTTGCCACCGGCGACGGCCAGCACGAAGGCCACCGTGAGCCCCAGGCTCGCCGCCTGCTGCTCGGTGCGGGCGATCAGGACGACCAGCGTGGACACCGCGATCATGGCGGTGGCCACGACGAGGACCACCGTCGCCAGCGGCAGCACGGGTCCGAACGAGGTGCCGAACGCCGTGAAGGTGGCCAGCAGGACGACGGCCGACAGCAGCCCGGTGCCGAGCGCGACCAGGTACTTCGCCGCCAGCACCTGCCACATCGGCACGGCCGACTGGGCGATCCGCGCGAGGGTCCGCCGGACCCGCTCAGCGACCAGCCCCCGGGCGACGATCTGCCCGCAGAAGAACAACGCGAGCACCAGCATGGACGGCGCGAAATAGGCCGCCGGCTCCAGCGTGCGGGTGCCGGCCTGCTCGACCCCGATGCCGACGGGACCGCGCAGCGCGGAGGCGTCCAGCATCACCTGCTGCGACGCGGTGACGCCGCCGGGACCGTCGGTCGCGGTCGCGATGGCCAGCATGATGCCGCCGGTCTGGGCGCTGAACCCGCGGAGCACGGCCTCGGCGACGGGCGCCCCCAGCGAGTTGTCCGCGCCGGTGAGCAGGCGCAACGCGGGTGGACGACCCGCGGTGAGGCCGACGCCGAAGCCGCTGGGGATGATGATGGTGGCGGCCAGGTCGCCGTCGCGGGTGGCCTTGCGGGCGGGTTCGTCGCCCGGGTAGAGCCGGGTCTCCACGAGCGCCCCACCACCCACCGCGAGACCCGGCAGGACCTGGTAGACCAGCGTCTGCGCGGCGGTGCCACCGTCGTGGTCGACGACGCCTACGGTCACCGGGTCCCCGGCGGCCAGCCGTCCGAACGCGACCGAGGTGATGCCGGCCAGGATCAGGGGGACCGCGAAGACCAGGATGAGCACGGACCGGTCCCGCCAGCTCTGCAGCAGTTCTTTGTGCAGCACCGCGCCCCACACCGTGCGGCGGCTCGTCCGGGCGTCAGCCATCGCGCAGCGCCCGGCCGGTGAGGTGCAGGAAGACGGTCTCGAGATTCGGCTGCTCGACGGACAGATCGGCGACCACGACACCGGAGCGGGCCAGCACCGTCAGGATCTCGGGCAGCGCGCTCGCCGCGTGGTCGACGGCGATCTCCACTGTGCCGCCGGCGGCCCGCACGTCGGTCACGGCCTCGACGGCGGCGAGCTCGGCGGCCGTCCGGGCCGGCAGGTGCGGGCAACTGAGCCGGACCCGCTCCAACCCGTTGCCGAGCAGCCCGACGAGCTCGGCCCGGGTGCCGACGGTGAGCAGGCGGCCCTCGTCGATGATGCCGATACGGGTGGCGAGGCGCTCCACCTCCGCCATGTAGTGGCTGGAATAGAGCAGGGCCAGGCCGTCGTCACGCAGCCGTTCCAGCTGGCTGAGGATGGCGTTGCGGCTCTGCGGGTCGACGCCGACGGTGGGCTCGTCGAGAATCAGCAGGGCCGGGCGGTGCAGCAGCGCGACGGCGATGTTCAGCCGCCGCTTCATCCCGCCCGAGTAGGTCGCGACCCGGTCGGCTCCGCGCGCAGCCAGATCCACCATCTCGAGCAGCTCGTCGGTGCGCGACCGCGCGGCCTTGCGGCCCAGTCCGTACAGAGCGGCGAAGAAGCGCAGGTTCTCCCGCCCGGTCAGGTCGTCGTAGAGGGCGATCTCCTGGGGGACGTAACCGACGGCTCGCCGGGCCTCGGCCGCGATCGCGGGCAGCCCGTCGGCTCCCAGGGTGATCGTGCCCGCGTCGGGTGCGAGCAGCCCGCAGATCATGAGGATGGTGGTGGTCTTGCCGGCGCCGTTCGGGCCGAGCAGGCCGAAGCACTCGCCCGCCCCGAGCGTGAAGCTGACCCCGTCCACGGCCGTCCGGGAGCCGTACCGCTTGACGATGTCGCGGACCGTGAGGACCGCTGCGCCGGGCTCGTGCGCCGCGAGGTCCGTGTCCACCGCGCCGGGGACCACCGCCGGCGCTTCGTGTACCGGTCCTTCCACTGCGCTCACCTGGCGTCGTCCTTCCTCGTCGGGATCGGCGTAATCTTGCGGAGCTTGGCGGAGCCGAATCGCGCGGCTCCGCCAAGCCCGGTCAGCAGACGGTCAGCGCACGACCGTCTGGGTCAGCCGTACGGCTTCCGGCGGGTAACAGGCCGCCGGTGAGGTGGTCGGCGACTCGCCCGTCAGGACCGTGCCGACCATGCGGACACCGGGCTCCGAGTAGCTCACTCCGCCCAGCGTCGTGGTGACCGAGCCGGCGGTGGCACCGGCGCGGATGGTGAAGTTGAGCGTCGGCAGCTCCACGATGGACCCGGGAGTGAGCGGGCCCGGGATCCGCAGCGTCGCCACGTTGCCGTTGCGGGTCACCGACGGCGTGCCCGAACCGAGGTTCGAGCCGCCCGAGGCGGTCGCGTTGAGCACCGTCGCGTTGCTGGAGACCACCAGGTCGAGCTCGTAGTCGACGACTTCGGTCACCGCCTGACCGTTGACGTCGGACGGCACCGTCCACGGCTGCGAGCCACCGGAGGCCACGAAGACGGAGTTCTTCGTGGCACTCGTCGGCGCGGTGCCGACGAACGTGGTCGAGACGGTCCAGGGCGTCCCCGTCAACGGCGGGGCCACCTGGCACGACTCGCTGACCGGAACGGTGGTGGCGGCCATGGCCACCCCCGGCGAGAACCACGTCGTGGCGGCCACCGTCGCCGTCACGACCGCCGCTGCCGCGGCGCCACCGAGCACTTTTCTTCGCATTCCCGTACCTCCTGTGCGGGGCTTCGGTAGCCCGGACGGGCCACCGCCTGGTGCCAGACACCGAGGTCGGAAAGCCCGAGCACTCAGCACCGACGCGCGGAGGGATCAGCCAGGTCGACGGAAACCTCCCGGATCCCAAGGGGCGGGGACCCGGCGTCGCCCCGTGTCCGGCTGCCGTTCCGAGTCTGGTTCAGCACCGGCCGGGAAGACCAGGAAGAAGACCGGAGGGTTTCCGGAGGAAGTCGCGAAGCGTTCCCAGAGCGGGCGCCCGGCGCAATCCACTGTGGAAGGAAAGGTTGCTGAACGGTCCTGCGGCGGGAGGATACCGGCTGGTAGCCTCATCGACGCTGACAAATGCGCTTCGGGGGAGGCAGAATGTTTGGCGACCTGGTCCGCGATCACCGTCACCGGCTCGGACTGACTCAGGAAGAACTGGCAGGACAGACGAGGGTGAGCTCGCGGACCATCCGGGACATCGAGACCGGCCGGGTGAGCAGACCGCAGGCCGGCACCATGCGGCGGCTCGCCACCGCGTTCCGTCTGCGGGGCGCGGAACGCGAGAACTTCCTCCGCGCGGGGACCGGGGTGCGGGCCGGGTCGCACGACGATCCACCTCACCGCCCGGCACCGCCGGGCCAGGCCGCGATCCGGCTGCCCGGCCACGACCCGGCCTTCACCGGACGTCACGTCCAGCTGTCCCAGCTCGATGCGATGGCCGCCGGTGAAGACGGGCCGCCGGCCGTGATCATCACCGGGCCCGCCGGTATCGGCAAGACGGCTCTGGCGCTGCACTGGGCCGGCCGGTCGGCGGGACGGTTCCCCGACGGCCGGCTGCACCTCGATCTGCGGGGCGTGGCGGACGCCGGCCTCGCGCCGGCCGAGGTGGTCACCGCCGTACTGGACCGGCTGCGGCTGACCGTGCCGCTGTTCGCCGATCCGCCGACGCTCACCGGGCTCTACCACTCGGCCCTGGCCGGGCGCCGGGTGCTGCTGGTGCTCGACAATGCGTACACCGCGGAGCAGGTACGGCCGCTGCTTCCGCGTACGCCCGGGTCTCTGTTGCTGGTGACCAGCCGCAACCGGCTGACCGGTCTGGTCGCCGCCGACGATGCGCGGCAGCTGAGCCTGGATCCGATGACCGAGGCGGACTCCCGCCAGCTGCTGCGGCAACACATCGGCGACACCCGCCTGACCGGCGAGCCGGACGCCGCGAGCGAGATCGTCCGCCGGTGCGCGGGTGTGCCGGGCTGGCTCACGGAGGTCGCGGCGGGCACCGGCAGCGAGCCCGACGTGCCGCTCGCCCAGGTGGTCGAGGACCTGCCGGACCGCTCCGGTGCCTCCGGGTACGGGGCGGACGAGGTCGTCGATGTGGCGGGTACCCGGTCACAGATCTACCAGAGCGTGACCACGAAGGCGGCCGAGCTGTTCCGGCTGATGTCGCTGCATCCCGGCACCGGACTCACCACGGAGGCCGCCGCGAGCCTGCTGGCCGCGTCGATCGCCGACGCCCGCCTGTTACTGGGTGAGCTGGTCCGGGTCAGGCTGCTCACCGAGCTCGACTCCGGCCAGTACGTGCTTCCGCATCTGCTCGGCGCCCTCGGTGCCGAGCTGACCGAGATCTTCCACGCCGAGGGTGCCCGGCAGGCGGCAGCTCAGCGCCTGACCCCGACCGTCTGACCGGGCCGGCGGGTCAGGCTTTGTCGGTCTGGACCAGATCGGCGACCGTCATCTTGTCGCACTGCACCAGGGCCAGGTCGATCTTCGCGTCGGTGAACCACAGGATCGGCAGGGTCAGCGGCGGCGGCGCGTCGGGGGTGAAGGTGACCGGGATGACGCCGAACAGCTTGCCCTGGAACCGGGTCGTGTAGAAGCGGACGTCGCCCTCGGCGACCAGTTCGGTGCTGTCCTTGCGGGCGACGTGGCCTGGTCCGGTGACGGTCAGGCGGAACGGCTTGTTCACGGCTTTGCGCATGCTGAACTTCAGCGCCCGCACGGTGCCCGTCGCCGTGGTCAGTTTGGCCACGCCGTCGTAGGTGGGGTCGTACATCGTCAGCGAGGAGGTCTCCATCAGGCCGGGCTTGAGGGAGACCTGCGGTGTGTCGTCCCCGGCCGCGTCCTTGAAGACGCGGGGCCCCAGGCACGGGATGTCGCTCGAGCTCGGCGTCGGTGACGCCGAGCTGGGCGAGGTGCTCGGGGTTCCCGACCCGCCGGGTGGGCCGGACGGGCCGGGGGCGGGCGAGGACGGCCCGGCTGACGGGGTCGCGGTGCCGGTCGGGTCCGGGGTGGCCGGCGGTTCGGTGGTCGTGCTCGGCTCCGGCTCGGGTTCGGCCTGCTCCTCGTCGCCGATGCCGAGCAGGTCCCCGACGCCGTCCACGAGCCCGTTCCAGCCGTCGACGATCGGGTTGCCGGCCCCGTCGCTGTCATCCTCCTCGCCGGCCTCGGCGTCACCCGAGGCCGACGGGCCGGCCGAGGCGGAGGGCTTGGCGGTCGGCGTCTTCTTCGCGGCCGTACGGCTCGGTGAGGGCTTGGCCGACGACTGGCGGGCCGCTTCCTTCTTGGCCGCGGCGGCCGGGCGCGACGGCAGGCCCTCGGGGCACTCGGGCTCGGCGCGGGCCGGGGTGTTGCTGCCGGCGATCAGCAGGGCCGCGGTCATCGCCAGCGGGACCAGCGTGATGACGAAGGTCTTGCGGTGCACGCCGTTGGACGGCCGGGGCGGCTCGGCCTGCGTGCTCTCGTCGCCGGGGTAGGCCGGCTCGGCGGGGAACTGCTGAGCGGGCTCCGCCGGGCGCAGGGGAGCGGGCGCGCCGGCCTGGTCGTCCGGGCCGCCGGTGAACCCGGGCACGATCATGGTGGCTGCGGGGTCGTGCGGATGCTGGTCGTGCTGCTGCGGCGCCGGGTCCTCGTCGGTGTCGTGCGCCGTGGGGTCCTCGTCGGACGCGGCCGGGGCGGGGGCCTGCGGCTGGGGCCGGGTGGGCGCCCAGGCGAGCACGAGCGCGCCGCCGAAGATGCCGAGCAGCATGCCGAGCCCGAAGCCGCCGAGGTTCAGCCCGACCAGCGAGTACACCGCGGTGAGCAGGCCGAGCACGCCGTAGAACAGCCGCTGTCCCGGGGTGACCCAGCTCAGCACGCCGGCCAGCACGAGCAGCAGCGGGAGCAGGTAGGACAGGAAGCCCTCCGGCCCCATGTGGACCTCGAGATCGCCGAGGGTCAGGTTGGCGCTGAGGAACAGCTCCAGCCCGGCGATCAGGAGCAGCAGGCCACCCCAGAAAGGCCTGCTTCGCCGCCAGCGGCGGAAACCGCCGTCCGACGCGTTGGTTGTTGCCACGTACTCCTCCAGAAAATCGTGCTGGGCCCCCCGGCATGGTGGAGGCCCGCGGGCGGTGAGCTCCGCGGGCCTCGGGTACTACATCAGAAGCACTCCGGTGGGTTGCCGTCCTTGCCCGGGAAGTTGATCTTCAGGTTGAGCCCGGTCAGCGTGAACGTGCCGGCCGTGGTGGAGACCGCGGTCTGCTTCAGGTCGGTGATCACGACGTGCGAGGCCTCCTGGCCGAAGGAGCCCAGCGGGCCCTTGGCCTCGGGGCCGCCCTGACCCAGCGTCGACGCGTCCTGACCGATGTTGATGTCGGTGAACTCCGCGTTGCCGTTGAGCTCGGACATGCCGATCAGCAGGTTCGTCGCTTTCGCCGGGGCGTTGGCGTCGCGGCCGGCCCGGATCGTCAGGCTGATCGGCGAGCCCGGGGCCCGTACCGACTGGCACAGGTTGTAGAGCTTCGCCGAGGCGATGCCCGACATGGCGACCGGGACGTCCTGGTCACCGCTCTTGGCGGTTTCCAGCTGGCCGCCGTACTGCGCGAAGCCGGTGCCGTCGAGCTTGTCGGCCGAGATCTTGAACGGCTGGCCGGAGATGGCGAACGAGGCGGCGAACGCCCCGTTGGCCAGGCCGAAGACCAAGGCACCGGCGGCCGCGGTGGGGACCGCCACCGCTACGGCGAAACGGCGCCAGTTGGTGCGACCGTAGGCCGGATCGCCTTGCGCATCCTTCACGGATCCTCCTTGTGGGAACTACAACGGCTGCGACCGCACCGCCATGCGGCTCGCATCGCGGGCGACTCTAGGTCAACCGTTGGTATGCAACCCCGTCGATGCGGCCGTCTTAACGTGCGGGAAATGTTGCCTCCAGCTGCGGATGAGGACAAGAGCCCTGGCTACCGGCCAGTAACAGGCTTGTCACAAGATCGATTACTGTGGGTCACCGCAATCGGGGTGCGTGTCCGTGAGATGCGTCGCTAATGGACACATCGGTCGGCCGACAGGCCTGTGATCGTCACCACACGTACGCAGGAGCCTCAAGTTACGGATAGGTAACAACTTTCAGGAAGCTCTCAGGTCTGTGCACTCAGCGTGCGTGCACCACCGGTTCAAGTCGCGGCAATACCTGCCGAACTAGGTCACGAGGGCTGATGCCGCCGTGCGGAGAGGAACGGGCGTTGAGTCGACACGAGCAGCAGCGCCTGGCCGCGTTGCACGAGCACCGCGTGCTCGACGCGCCCGCCGACGACGAGCTGGAGGCGGTCGTCCGGGTCGCCGCGATGGTCGCCGGCGTGCCCACCGCGACCTTGAACCTGATCGACGAGCACCGCCAGTGCCAACTCACCACCGCGGGGTTCACCGGCGGTGACTCCGCCCGTTCCGACTCGATGTGCGCGTTGCGGTTCGAGGCCGGGCAGTTCGTGCACGTCCGGGACGCCAGCACCGACCCCACCTACCGCGAGAACCCGTGGGTCACCGGGGTGCTCGCCGACGTGCGGTTCTACGCCTCGGCGCCGCTGGTCACGCCGCAGGGACACGCGCTGGGCACCCTGTGTGTCTTCGACTCGATGCCCCGGGAGCTGACCGGCGAGCAGATCGAGCGGCTGAAGGACCTGGCCGGGGCGATCCTCGCGCTGTTCGAGCGGCGCCGGCAGGCCCGCGTCATGGCCGAGCTGGCCGCCGAGGCCGAGGCCCGCCAGCGGTTCACCGACACCGTGCTGGACACCATCGACGTGGCGGTGGTCGCCGCGGACCGGTCCGGGCACCTCACCGTCTTCAACCGGGCCGCGCGCGACTGGCACGGCCTCGACGCCGACCCCTCGATCGAGCCGGCCGACTTCGCCGAGCACTACCGGCTGTTCCGGGCCGACGGTGTCACGGCACTGCCCAGCGAGGAGATCCCCCTGCTGCGCGTCCTGCACGGTGGCGCGGTCAGCGACGCCGAGCTCGTCATCCGCCCCGACGACCTCCCGGCGCGGCACGTCGTCGTGGGCGGCCGTGCCCTCACCGCCGCCGACGGCACGCCGCTCGGGGCGGTCGTGGCGATGACCGACGTCACCGCGGACCGCGCCCGGCAGCAGGCCCTGCGGGACGCCCACGCCGAGCTGCTGCGCTCCAACACCGAGCTCGAGCAGTTCGCGGCGGTGGTGAGCCACGACCTCGCGGCGCCGCTGGCGGTCGTCAGCGGCTACCTGGAACTGCTCGGCGAGGACTACACCACGGAGATCGACGCCCAGGGCCAGGAGTGGATCGGGGCCACCGTGCGGGCGGTCGGCCGGATGCAGGCGCTCATCGAGTCGCTGCTGAGCTACGCCCGGGCCGGCAGCGGCCCCTGCCGGCGGGAGACCACCGACCTCGGCGAGCTGGTCGACCTGGCCCTGACGGATCTCCGGGAGAGTGTCCGCCGCGGCGGTGCCACCGTCCGCGTCACCCTTCCGCGGATCACCGTGTCCTGCGATCCGACCCTGGTGCGCCAGCTGCTGCAGAACCTCATCGGCAACGCGGTCAAGTACCGCGACCCGGCCCGGGACTGCCAGGTCGAGGTGTCCGCCCGGCGGGAGCAGGACGAGTACGTCGTCACGGTCCGCGACAACGGCATCGGCATCCCCGCCGACCAGCGCCGCCGGGTCTTCGAGATGTTCGCGCGCGCCGAGACGGCCGGCCCCGCCGGGCACGGTGTCGGGCTCTCCACCTGCGAGCGGATCGTCACGCGCCACGGCGGCCGGATCTGGGCCGATGCCGCACCCAGCGGCGGCGGCACCACGGTCTCCTTCACGCTGCCGGTCTCCCGTACCGCTGCGGACGCCTGAGGTGGCCTCCGTGCGGGCGCGCGTCGACGCGGGCGTCATCGCGGTCCTGGTGCTGTTCATCGGCGTCGTGGTGACCCAGTTCGTGGTCAGCGACAACCTGCAGAGCCGGCACGAGCGGCGGGTGGCCCGGGTCGAGGCCGCCCGCGACGCCAACACCGCGGTGCTGCAACACATGACGGATGCCGAGACCGGCGTACGGGGCTTCCAGATCACCGGCGACGAAAGGTTCCTGGAGCCGTACGACCAGGGCCGTATCGGCGCGTTCACCGCCTTCGACGAGGTCGCCGCCCGGACCACCGACCCGACCGTGCTGCGGCTGGTCACCGCCGAGCGGGCCGCCGCGTCCCGCTGGCTGTACGCGTTCGCGTACCCCATCGTCAACGCCGGGGTGGCCGATCCCGGCTACTCGCAGACCGACCGGGGCAAGGAGCTGTTCGACGACGTCCGTACCGCCAACGCGGCCGTGGCCGAGGCGCTGCGGGCCGACATGCGCCGGGTCACCGCGGCGGACCGGCGCGCCTCGCGGCTGGCCCAGATGCTGTTCGCGTTGCTCGCCATCGGCTTTCTGGCCGTCACCCTGGCCCTCGCCGGGGTAGCGCGCCGGCTGCTGCTGGCCCCGCTGGAGCACATCCGGATGACGCTGCAGCGGCTCGCCGCCGGGGAGCTGTCCGCCCGGGCCGTGCCGGCCGGGCCGGAGGAGATGCGCGCAGTCATCGGCACGCTGAACCGGCTCGCGGCCGAGACGCAGCGCCTGCTCGCCGAGGATGATGCCCGGGTCGCCCGGACCGAACTGCGCCAAGCGGTGGCGGTCGCCCTGCGGGAGACCGGTGATCCGGCCGCGACCGCCGGCCGGGTCGCCGAGCTCGTCGGCCGCGCGCTGGGAGCCGACGTGGTCCACAGCCGGATCCCCGTCGGGGGCACCGATGAGGTCGACGTGCGCTGGCCCGACAACGCGCCGCCGATGCCGGAGTGGACCGTACGCGAGATCCTGGCCGGGGAGGCCGGCACCGTACGGCTCCTGCCGGACGTCGCGGGCGGCGTGGCCGTGCCCATCGGCGGCGACGCCGACTGCCCACCCGGCTTCATCCACGCCGTACGCCCCGATCAGCCGGACTGGACTGCCGACGAGCGGCGCCTGCTCGCCACCGTGGCCCGAGAGGTCGACCACACCGTGCGCCAGCAACGCCTGCAACGCCGTCAGGCCCGGCTGATCACCGAGCTACGGGTGCTCGACGAACGCAAGGACGCCTTCGTCGCCACCGTGACCCACGAGCTGCGCACTCCGCTGACCAGCATCCTGGGCTACACGGAGATGCTGGCCGACGGCGATGCCGGCGACCTGTCCCCGCTGCAGGAGCGCGGTGTCACCGCGATCCTGCGCAACGCTCACCGGCTGCAGGACACGGTCGCCGACCTGCTGCTGCTGGACCGGGCCAACAACACGGTCGGCGCGACCACCGCCCGGGTGGACCTGGCCGAGGTGATGGCGGCGCTCCGGACCGAGTTCGAGCCGCCGGCCCGCGGCCGGGACCTCACCCTGACCGGGGAGGCGGAGCAGGTCTTCGTCGACGGCGACGCCCGGCAGCTCGAGCGGGCGCTGCGCAACCTGCTGGACAACGCGGTGAAGTTCACCGGGCCCGGCGGGGCGGTCGCCTACCGGCTGCGGGCGGTGGACGGCGCGGCGGTGCTGACCGTGACCGACACCGGGATCGGCATCCCGGAGGGCGACCTGGCCGGCCTGTTCACCCCGTTCCACCGGGCGGCCAACGCGATGGATCGGGCGGTGCAGGGCTCGGGGCTGGGCCTGGCGATCGTGCGCAACATCGTCGCCGAGCACGGTGGCTCGGTCACCGCCGAGTCGCGGCTGGGCCAGGGCAGCACCTTCACCGTCACGCTGCCGGCCGCCGAGGCGCCGCACCCGGCCTGAGCACACGGCAACCTGCCCGCAACCGGGCCGGGCACCCGTTCGCACCCCGGCGGGCCGAGGCTGATCTCACCCCCGAAACAAGGAGATCTCCCGATGCGTCTGCGTCGTACTGCTGTCGCCGCCCTGCTGGCCGCCGGGATCGTCGTTTCCGCCGTCGGTACGGCCGCCACCGCCTTCGCCCAGCCGGGCGGCCGGCCCGTCACCGCGCAGAAGGCGACCCCGAAGGCCACCAAGACCAAGAAGCCCGTCCGGACCCGGTTCGAAGCGTCCGGCAAGGTCACCGCCGTCGACGCCGCCGCGGGCACAGTGACGCTGCTGGCCAGCGGCGGCACCAAGGACGTCCGCAAGCGGACCGTGACCGTCACCGTGCCGGGCAGCCTGCGCGTAGTCGTCAACGGGAAGCGCACCACGCTCCAGACGGTCGCGGTGGGGGCCAGGATCGCGGTGAACGGCATCCGGGTCGGCACCGCCTACACCGCCACCAAAGTCTCGGTGAAGCAGCCGAAGAGCCCGGCGGTCAAGCCGACCCCCACCCCCACCGTGCCGGCCACGCCGCAGCCGACGCCCCCGGCCGACGAGACCCCCACGGCGGAGCCCACGCCCACCACGAGCCCGGAGCCGGACGAGGACCCCACCGAGGACCCCGAGGACGAAACCTCCGACGACTTGTCCGCGTAACGCCGCGAAACGCCCCGTTCCGTACCCCGGAGCGGGGCGTTTCCGTCGAGCGTCGATACTCCCCGTGAGACCGTCGAGGGACGGATCACCGTCGGGAGGGACCAGCCGTGACCTACGTGACGTCGCCGCATTCCGGCGACACGCCCGGCGACTTCGGGCGCGACCTGCTGAGCAACCTGTACTACCAGCGCGGCACGACCCTGGAGTCGGCCAGCGCACAGGACGCCTACCACTCGCTCGCCCTGACCGTGCGGAACAGGCTGGTCGACCGCTACATCCGCACGGCGGCCGCGCACTACCGGGCCAACCCCCGGTTCATCTACTACCTGTCGGCCGAGTACATGCTCGGCAAGCAGCTCGACCAGAACCTGCTCTACTCCGGCACCGAGGACAGCGCGCGCCGCGCCCTGGCCGGCCTCGGGCTGTCGAGCTCGGACCTGGACGCCCTGGACGTCGAGCCCGGCCTGGGCAACGGCGGCCTCGGCCGGCTCGCCGCCTGCCTGCTGGACGCCATGGCGACCCAGGACATCCCCGCGGTCGGCTACGGCATCCGCTACGACTTCGGCATCTTCAAGCAGGCCTTCCACGACGGCGGCCAGGTCGAGCGGCCCGACGACTGGACGTTCTACGGCAACCCGTGGGAGTTCCACGCCTCCGACGACCAGCAGACGGTCGGCTTCTACGGCCACGTCGAACCGCTGGAGGGCCTGCGCCGGAGCTGGGTGCCGGGCGAGGTCGTGCTGGGCGAGCCCAGCCACATGCTGGTGCCCGGGTACGGGACGAGCACCGTCAACATCATCCGGCTGTGGCGCGCCCGGGCCGCCCGGGAGTCCTTCGACCTGTCCCGCTTCGGTGCCGGCCAGTACGGCGAGGCGGTCGAGGAGATCGTCCGCTCGGAGAACATCAGCAAGGTCCTCTACCCGGACGACAGCACCGAGCTCGGCCGCGAGCTGCGCCTCAAGCAGCAGCACTTCCTGGTCACCTGCGCGCTGCGGGACATCGTGCGACGGTTCCGGCTGCGCAACAGCGACTGGGACGACTTCGCCGGCAAGGTGGTCATCCAGCTCAACGACACCCACCCGGTGATGGCCATCGCCGAGCTCATGCGGATGCTGGTCGACGAGGAGGGCCTGGAGTGGGACCGGGCCTGGTCGATCACCCGGCGGGTGTTCGCGTACACGTGTCACACGCTGCTGCCCGAGGCGCTGGAGACCTGGCCGGTGGCGCTGGTGCAGCGGCTGCTGCCCCGGCACATGGAGATCATCTTCCTGATCAACCACCTGTTCCTGCAGGAGGTGGCCGCCCGCTACCCGGGTGACGACGCCAAGCTGCGGGAACTGTCGATCATCCAGGAGGGCGGCGAGCAGCGGGTCCGGATGGCCCACCTGGCCGTGGTGGGCAGCTCCGCGGTCAACGGCGTCGCCGAGCTGCACTCGCGCCTGCTGGCCGCCACCACCCTGCGTGGTTTCGCCGAGCTGTGGCCGGGACGCTTCCACAACGTCACCAACGGCATCTCGCCCCGCCGGTTCGTCCGGCTGGCCAACCCGCGGCTGTCCGACCTGATCAGCGGGCGGCTCGGCGGCCGGGCGTGGCTGACCGACCTGGACCGGCTGGTCGAGCTGGAGCCGGCCGCCGACGATCCCGGCTTCCGCGAGCAGTGGCGCGAGGTCAAGCGGCGCAACCGCGAGGAACTGGCCCGGCACGCGCTGGCGGCGACCGGCGTGGCGATCGACCCGGACGCGCTCTGCGACGTGATGATCAAGCGGTTCCACGAGTACAAGCGGCAGTTGCTGCGGGTGCTGCACGTCGTCGCGCAGTACCACCGGATCCGCCGCGACCAGGTCCAGGACGTGGTGCCCCGCACGATCGTGTTCGGCGGCAAGGCGGCGCCGGGCTACTACGCGGCCAAGCGGATCATGCGCCTGGCCAACACGGTGGCCGGCCTGGTCAACGAGGACCCGGTCGTCTCGCCGTACCTGAAAATGGTCTTCCTGCCGGACTACAACGTCTCCCGGGCCCAGCTGATCATCCCGGCCGCGGACCTGTCCGAGCAGATCTCGCTGGCCGGCAAGGAGGCCTCCGGCACCAGCAACATGAAGCTGGCCCTCAACGGCGCCCTGACCATCGGCACCCTGGACGGCGCCAACGTGGAGATCCGCGACCGGGTCGGCGCGGACAACTTCTTCCTGTTCGGACTGGACACCACCGAGGTGGACGCGGTCCGGGCCCGGGGTTACGAACCGCGCGCCTACTACGACCGGGACGCCGAACTGCGGGAGGTGCTCGACACGGTCGCCCACTACGACAAGGAGATCGTCGACGACCTGCTGAACCGCGACGAATACCTGACGCTGGCCGACTACCGCGCCTACGTGGACTGCCAGGACCGGGTGGCCCGGGCCTGGCGCGACCGGGAGGGCTGGACCCGCAAGTCCATCCTGAACACGGCCCGCAGCGGCTTCTTCTCCTCGGACCGCACGGTGCGTGACTACTGCCGCGACATCTGGCACGTGACCCCGTTGCCCATCGACGGCTGAAACGGCCGGCCGGTGGTCAGACCGGCATCGCGAGATCCAGACCGAGCCAGCTCGCCAGGTCGGCGATCTCGTGCCGCACGGCAGCCGTCGTCGCCGGGGTGAAGGGGACGTCCTGGTGGATCGCGTGCACCCGGAACACCCCGGCCCGGCGGTCCGCGGCGGCGTCCAGCTTGCCCACCAGCCGGTCGCCGTCCAGGATCGGCATCGCCCAGTAGCCCCAGCGGCGCTTCGCGGCCGGTTTGAACATCTCCAACTGGTAGTCGAACGCGAACAGCTCGGCCAGGCGCCGGCGGTCGTAGACCAGGCGGTCGAGCGGGGACAGCAGCGCGACCCGGCCGGTGAAGCCCTGGTCGAGGTGCCGCGGGTCGACCCGCCACTGACCCTTCACGCCCTCGACGATCGCCGGCTCACCCGCGGCGCCCACGTCGTCGGGCTCGGCCGGGCTCTGTGGCGCCTTCGCCCGGGCGATGCCGAGCGCGCTGAGCCGGCGTTCGTCGCGGCGGCGCCGCGCCTGCTCGTAGGGCACCACGTCGTCCGGGTAGACGCGCTCGGCCAGATCCCACAGCCGGTCGGAGCCACGCCAACCGGCCGCGGCGACCTCGCCCCGCTGGACCAGGAAGCCGAGCAGCTTGCTGACGTTGCGGTTGTCCGTCCAGCCCGAGGAACGCCACGGGATCTCGCAGGTGTCCGGCAGCTCGCGGCTGGTCAGCGGGCCGTCGGCGCGCAGCCGGTGCAGGATGTCGAGCCGGCAGCCGTTGTTGGCGTCGACCCATTCCCGCAGGCCCTCCTGCCAATCGCGCAAGGGTGGACGCCCGGGCCACTCGGCCATCTCGGCCCGGTACAGCGCGATGTCCTCCGGCGGGCGGACCAGGCCGTGCAGCTCCAGCAGGGTCTGCTCGTCGAGGGCGTCGCGCAGCTGCCCGGGCCGGTAGGACGAGCCGAGCCGGCTCCACAGCACCAGGTCGGCGCTGGGCGCGACGGCGGTGGCCGGGTCGTTCTGCAGCAGCGTCAACCGGCGCACGACGTCGAGCATCCCGCCGGGCGCCCGGGCGTCGAGCAACTGCGCCCGCACGGCGACACGGCGCGCGTCGGCGCGCGACAACCTGTGCACGGTCATCGCCCGACCCTATCGATCGGGTGGGACAAACCGTTGGTGTCCTGCTGCCGGCGGTGCCGTATCGTCCGCTGCCATACCGTAGGGGAGTGGAATGACGGATCGTCAGGGTCGTTCCGAGCTGCATTACGTCGCGTTGGACGGGACAGCCGAGGATGCCGTCCGGCTGATCCTGGCCGGAGAGGATGTCGGCCTGCAGGACAAGGACGGCTGCACGCCGCTGCACATGGCGGCACAGCAGAAGAACACCGCCGTGGCCGAAGTTCTGCTCGCCCACGGCGCTCCGGTGGACGTGGTCAACAAGTTCGGCAATTCGCCGCTCTGGACCGCGGTGTTCGGCTCGAAGGGCGAGGGCGAGGTCATCCGGCTGCTCCGTGCGGCTGGCGCCGATCCCCATCAGTGCAACGCCTCCGGCCGGACGCCGCTGGAGCTGGCCCGGCTCATCGGCAACTACGACGTCGCTCAGTATTTCGCCGATCTGCTCTGAGGCTGAGGAAAGCGAGGGCCCGGCACCGCCGCAGCGGTCCCGGGCCCCTTTCGCGCCGTGGGGGTCAGCCCTTGACACTGCCCGCGAGCAGGCCGCGGACGAAGTACCGCTGGAGCAGCAGGAAGATCGTCACCGGCACCAGGATCGACACGAAGGCGCCCGCCGACAGCAGGTGCCAGGCCGTGCCGCGGGTGCCGCTGAGGTTGGCCAGCGCCACCGTGATCGGGGCGACCGCGTCGCCGCCGCCCGCGAAGGTGAGGGCGACCAGCAGGTCGTTCCACACCCAGAGGAACTGGAAGATGCCGAACGCGGCCAGGGCCGGTCGCAGAAGCGGCAGCAGCACCCGGAAGAAGATCGACACGTGTCCGGCGCCGTCCACCCGGGCCGCTTCCAGCAGGGTCGCCGGGATCTCCCGCATGAAGTTGTGCAGCAGGTAGATCGCCAGCGGCAGGCCGAAGATGGCGTGCGAGATCCAGATCGTCCAGAAGGTGTTGGCCAGGCCCGCGTCCACGTACAGGGTGAGCAGCGGGATCAGCGTCACCTGCAGGGGCACGATCTGCAGGGCGAAGATCGCCAGGAACAGGATGTTGCGCCCGGGGAACTTGATCCAGGCGAACGCGTACGCGGCCAGGCAGGCCAGGCACAACGGGATGATCACCGAGGGGATGGTGATCACCAGCGAGTTCACGAAGAACGAGCCGAGCCCGGCGCCGCTGTCCGCGTCCAGCACGGCCTTGTAGTTGTCCATGGTGAACTTCGGGTCGGAGAAGAAGGTCCACCACCCGGTCGTCTTGATGGCCCGCTCGGGGCGGAACGACGACACCAGCAATCCGAACGTCGGCAGCGTCCAGAGCACCGCGATGACCAGGGCCGCGAGCGAGGCCCAGGGTGAGGTGAGCTTCTTCTTGGCGACCGCCGCCGCGTTCGGCTTGTCCGGGGTCAGCGGTGGCGTCGTGGTGACCGGCGTGACGGTGGTCATAGCGCCTCCGAACTGCGGATCTGCCGGATGTTGTAGGCGACGATCGGGATGACCAGCAGGAACAGCAGCACCGCCAGGGCCGAGCCGAGGCCCTGGTTGTCGCTGCGGAAGCTCTGACTGTAGAACTCGTTGGCGATGACGCTGGTGTTGAACTGGCCGCCGGTCATCGTGCGCACGATGTCGAAGACCTTCAGCGTGCCGATGCCGATGGTGGTCAGTACGACCACCACCGCCGGGCGGATGGCCGGCAGGGTCACGAAGCGGAACATGCCCCACGGGCCGACGCCGTCGAGGCGGGCCGCCTCGATGATGTCGTCCGGGATGGCCTTGATGGCCGCGGACAGCACGGTCATCGCGAAGCCGGCCTGGATCCAGATCATGACCACGATCAGCAGGAACGTGTTCAGCGGCGAGTCCACCAGCCACTGCTGCGGGCTGCCGCCGAGCCAGACCAGGACCTGGTTGAGCAGCCCGATCTGCTTGACGTTGCCCTGGTCCGGGCGGAACTCGTAGACGAACTTCCAGATGATCGACGCGCCCACGAACGAGATCGCCATGGGCAGGAAGACCAGCGCCTTGGCGAAGGACTCCATCTTCGCCTTGTCGACCAGGATGGCGTAGAGCAGGCCGACCGCGGTGGCCACGAACGGCGTCACCACGACCCAGAAGACGGTGTTGCGCAGCACCGTCAGCTGATCGCTGTCGGTGAAGATCGTCTTGTAGTTGTCCATGCCGATGAAGGCGCTGCCGGCCGCATCGAAGAACGACTGGTAGATGGTGCGGATACCCGGATAGACCAGCCCGACCAGCAGCATGATCAGTGTCGGGGCGAGATAGGAATAGGCGACGATTTTGTCACCGCGGCGGCCGCCGAAGCGCCCCGCGATGAACAGGATGATGCCCACGACCGCGGCGAAGAGAAGGATCGCAGCGAACATCTGCGTGAACTTCTCGGCGGTGGTGTCGGCGGTGTCGAACACGCGACCCGTACCTCCTCTGGAGAGCGGCGGGGCCGGTCACCTTGCGGCGACCGGCCCCGGGTGAAGATTCAGATCACTTGGGCCAAGCCTTCTCGATGTTGTCCACCGTCGTCTTGGTGTCCTGCCCGGTGATCCAGCTCGTCGTCTGCTTCCAGTAGGCGTTGGAGCCCACGGCGGCCGGCATCTGGTCCGAGCCGTCGAAGCGGAAGGTCGCGTTCGGGTCCAGCAGGATCGTCGCGGCCAGCTTGTCGACCGGGTTGCTCAGGTTGTTCGGGTCGATCTTGTTGTTGGCGCTGACCCAGCCCTGCGAGAGCTTGGCCTTGATGTTCGCCCACGTGTCGGTCGACAGGTACGTCTGGAAGGCCTTGACCTCCGGACGGTCCGCGAACGCCACGTTGAACTCGCCACCGCCGAGCACCGGCTTCTCCGTGGCGGTCTTGCCCGGCAGGTAGAACGCGAAGACGTCGCCGTCCTCGGCCACCTTGGTGCCCTTGGGGAAGTTCGCCGCGTAGAAGCTGGCCTGGCGGTGCAGCGAGCAGGTGCCCTCGAGGATCGGCAGACCGGCGTCCTGGAACGTGGTCGTGGCGATGCTCTTGACGTCGCCCAGGCCGCCGTTCACGTAGGCCGGGTTCTTCAGGTAGCCACCCACCGCGTCCAGCGCTGCCGTGGACTCGGGGCCGTTGAACGGGATGTCGTGGTTGACCCACTTGTCGTACGTCTCCGGACCGTAGAGCCGGAGCATCATGTCTTCCTGCCAGTCGGTGAGCGGCCAGCCGGTCGCCTCACCGCTGCTGATGCCCGCGCACCACGGCTTCTTCTTGTCCGCGACCATCTTGTCGGTCAGCGTCTTGAGCTCGTCGAGCGTCGTGGGCACCGTGTAGCCGGCGTCCTTGAACTCGCTGGGCGAGTACCAGACCAGCGACTTGACGCTGGCGCCGGACGGCGCGCCGTAGAACTTGCCGTCGACGGTCGCGTAGGCCTTCCAGTCCTTGCCCCAGAACTTGTCGACGTTCGCCGACACCTCGGCCGGTGCCTCGACCGCCTTGCCGGTGGCCACGAGCTGCTTGAGCAGGCCGGGCTGCGGCACGATGGCGAGGTCCGGCGGGTTGCCGGCCTTGGCGCGGACCAGGATCTGCGTCTCGAAGGCCTTGTCGCCCTCGTACTTGATGGTCACGCCGGTGCACTGCTCGAAAGGCTTGTACGAGTCCTTGTACGCCGTGTCCTCGGGCGTCACGATGCCCGTGTAGACCGAGACCGTCTTGCCCTTGAGGTCTCCGAACGAGCTGAACTGCGCGCAGTCGATCGACTGCGCGGCCGTTTTGGAATCGTCGTCCGAGTCGTCACTGCCGCCGCACGCGGCCAGGCCGAACACCAGGCCGATGCCCAGCGTGCCGGCGAGCGCGCTCCTGAAGCGCGGGCTATTGGATTGACCGAACATACCTCTCCCTATCTCACATCACGCCGGGGCGTGACATCACCGTCACCGTCTCCGGTTCCCCCGGTTGCCAGTCAAGAGGTGGAAACGGTGTTTCGCAATGTTTCCGCTTGATCAACCGAGTAACGATTCAGCACCGGGCCAGCGGAGACCTTAAACGGTTAAGAAAGCTAACCGTAAAAGGAGCCGCACCGGCGTCACCCCGGGCGTGCACCCACACCGCTACCCCGTACCGGTGTAGTAAGGGGGCGCGGCGTGGCCGTGCCGAGCCCGAACGCCCGCAGGAGGATCGCGATGCCACCCGAGCGGTCCGCCTCGTTGCCCCGTACGGTCGCGACCGACCCGGTGGTGCTCGCCCTGGCCGGGGTGTCCCTGGCGGCGATCGGCTGGCTGCTCTGGGGCCCCGGCAGCCTCGCGTTCCACGTGCTGCTGCGCGCGTGGCTCGGCCCGGCGCTCAATCTGGTCCTGCTGGCCGGTGCGGTGCGGCTGGCCCGCCGGTCCGGGTGCGACGCCGCGGACCGCCGGTTCTGGCGGGCGATGACCGCCATGGGCGCCCTGCTGCTGACCGGTCACCTGGGCCGGCTCGCCGGCGCGCTGCACCGCCCCGACGCCGGCGCGGTGGCGACCGGCCAGTTCCAGAGCGTCTGCGTGCTGGCCGGGGTCACCGTGCTGGTGGTCGCCGCGCTCACCCACCCGCGCCCGGCGGCGCCGAGCCGGGTCCGGCTGCGCAACCTGCTCGACACCACCGCGGTGGGGACCGCCGCCGTCGTCGCCATCTGGTTCATGGCCGACCGCTCGGCCGCCCTGGGTGTCGGCTCGGGCGCGTCCATGGCCGCGGTCGCCATCGCCGTCGTGACCACTTTCGCCGTCATCCGGCTCGTCATGGGCGGGCACAGCCCGATCAGCTCGGCCACCGCCGCTGCGCTCGTCGCCGCCGCGGTGGTCCAGTGCGTCAACGGCGGCGTGCTGCCGGGCAGCGCCGGGTGGCGCGTGCAGCTGGCCCTGCAGATCACCGCCGTGGCCCTGGTCAGCGTGGGTCCCCGGGTGCAGGAACTGGCCGACCGGGCGGCTGCCGGCCGGCCCGCGCGGCGCCGCCGGACCTACAGCGTGCTGCCGTACGCCATGCTCGGGCTGGTCTTCGCCGTCCTGCCCGCCGTCCTGCCGTCCGGGCTCAGCGCCACCGCCCTGGTCGCCCTGGGCGGCCTGCTGGTGATCACCGCCGTCGTGGTGGCCCGGCAGCTGCTCACCTTCGCCGAGAACGAGTCCCTGGTCCGGCGCACCGACGCCGGCCTGGAGACGTTGCGCCGGCAGGAGGAGCGGGTCCGGCTGCTGCTGGAGTACTCGACCGACATCACCTCGCTGATCGACCACACCGGCGCGATGGTCTACCTGACCCCGGCCACCCGGATGCTCGGCTACGAACCGGGCGAGATGCTCGGCGTCCGGGTGATCACGCTGATCCACCCCGACGACCTGCCCGCGCTGCTGGGCGACCTGCAGCAGCTGATGGCCACGCCCGGCGCGACGTTCACCTACCAGGCCCGCTACCGGCACAAGGAGGGCTCCTGGCGCTGGCTGGAGGTCACCAGCCGCAACCTCACGCACGAGCCCAGCGTGGCCGCCGTGGTGAGCAACGCCCGCGACGTCACCGACGCCCGCGAACTGCAGGACCGGTTGCGGCACGAGGCCACCCACGACGCGCTCACCGGGCTGGCCAACCGGGTGCTGTTCGGCCGCCGGCTGGCCGCGACGGTCGGCGGCGGTGTCGCGCTCCTGCACATCGACCTGGACGGCTTCAAGCCGATCAACGACACGTACGGGCACCACGCCGGGGACGCCGTGCTGGTGCGGGTGGCCGAGTGCCTGCGCGCGGCGCTGCCGGCCACGGCGGTAGCGGCCCGCCTGGGCGGCGACGAGTTCGCCGTGCTCCTGCCCGGGGCCGGCACGGCCACCGCGGACCTGGTCGCGGAGCGGTTCCGGATCGCGCTGGCCGAGCCCGTCGAGGTGGACGGGCACCGCCTGACCATCGGGGCCAGTGTCGGCGTGGTGGCCGGCACCGGAGTCGACCCGGAGGCTCTGCTGCGCCGCGCCGACGAGGCCATGTACCGCACCAAGCACGCCTCCCGGCGCTGACCGGCGCGCGGTCTCAGGGCAGCCGGGCGCGCAACGCGTACCCGAAGCCGCGGTGCGTCGCGATCAGCGGCGGGCCGAGCCGCTCCAGCTTGCGGCGCAGGGCGGCGACATGGGCCTCGGCCAGCTCGTGCCCGCTGCCCGGGACGTCCGGCCAGACCCCGGCCCGGATCTCGTCGTGCGACAGCACCCGGCCCGGATCGCGCAGCAGCAGGCGCAGCAGTTCGCGTTCGGACGGCGACAGCGCGACCGGCTCCCCGGCCCGGCGCACCTCGCCGGTGTCCTGGTCCAGCTCCACGTCGGCGTAGCGCAGGACCCGGTTGCCCGGCGCGCCGGCCAGGCGGCGCAGGGCGGCGTGCACCCGGGCCAGCAGCACCTCGACGTCGAACGGCTTGGTGATCCAGTCCTCGTCGCCGTAGGCCAGCTCGGCGACCAGGTCGTCGCGGGTGTCGCGGGCGGACAGGAACACCACCCCGGTCTCCGCGCCCTCGGCCCGCAGCCGCCGGCGCACGTCGATGCCGTCGCCGTCGGGCAGCGACACATCGAGCAGGACCAGGTCGGGTCGCTGCTCCACGACCTTCTCCACGGCCTGCGCCGCCGTCCCCGCGGTGTCGACCGCGAAGCCGTGGCCGGTCAGCACCGTGGACAGCAGGTCCACGATGGTCGGCTGGTCGTCGACGACCAGGATCCGTGCGTTTCCCGTCATGTCGCCCCCATGAGACACAGCGTGAGCACCCGGCGGGTACACCCCGACAGTCCTCCCGGTCGGGACATGGAGGAAAGACCCTGCCCACATGGCAGGAAGCCGGCAGCGCCGGATCACGCTCTCCCGGCCGTGCTGCGCCGGCGGACCCACCACACCGCGACGCCCAGTGCGAAGACCGCCAGCCCCGCGACGACCGACGGCAGCGGCAGCGTCGCCGCCAGCAGCAGGCAGCCGGCCAGCCCCAGGACGGGCACCGGCCGCCACGGTGCACCCTCGTCGCGGCGCAGGGTCATCGCCGAGGCGTTGGCGATCGCGTAGTAGCCGAGCACCCCGAACGAGGAGAAGCCGATCGCGCCGCGCAGGTCCACCAGCAGCACCAGGACGGCCACGGCGACGCCGACGGCGGCCTCCGCGCGGTGCGGCACCCCGGTCCGCCCGCTGACGGCGTCCAGCACCCCGGGCAGGTTGCGGTCGCGGGCCATCGCGAACGTCGTCCGGGAGACGCCCAGGATCAGCGCGAGCAGGGACCCGAGCGCCGCCACCGCCGCCCCGGCCCGGACGACCGGGGCCAGCCAGCCCGGGCCGACCTCGGCCAGCGGTGCCGTCACGGCGGCGAGCCGGGCCGGGCCCAGGCTGCCGAGCAGGGTGAGGGCGACCGCGGCGTACAGGACCAGGGTGATGGTGAGCGCGATCGGGATGGCCCGGGGGATGGTCCGGGCCGGGTCGCGGACCTCCTCGCCGAGGGTGGCGATGCGGGCGTACCCGGCGAAGGCGAAGAAGAGCAGGCCGGCTCCCTGCAACACGCCCCAGGGCGAGACCTGCGGGCCGCTGCCGAGGTGGGCCAGGCCGTCCGTGGAGCCCGCGAGGACGACCGCGAGCAGCACGGCGATCACCACGGTGACCAGGATCCGGGCGGCCAGCGCCGATTTCTGCACGCCGGCCAGGTTCAGCGCGGTCAGCGCGGCGACGGCGAGCACGGCCAGCAGCCGTTCGTGACCGGGGGCGACGTACGCGCCGAAGGTCAGCGCCATCGCCGCGCAGGAGGCGGTCTTGCCGATGACGAAGCCCCAGCCCGCGAGGAAGCCCCACAGGTCGCCCAGCCGCTTGCGCCCGTAGACGTAGGTCCCGCCCGAGGAGGGGTACACGGCCGCCAGCCGCGCCGACGAGACCGCGTTGCAGTACGCGACGACAGCCGCCACGGCCAGCGCGAGCAGCAGCCATCCACCCGCGACTGCCGCGGCCGGGGCGAAGGCCGCGAAGACACCCGCGCCGATCATCGCGCTGAGGCCGACCACCACCGCGTCGGTGACGCCCAGCCGTCGAGTCAGTTCCACCGGATCATCCTTCCCCGGCCGGATGAACGCCCGGCGGCCGGGCAGTCACAGCTCGGTCCAGCCGGCGGTGGTGCGCAGAGCCTGCTCCCAGCGCTGGTGGCCGGGGTCGGCGAGGCCCAGGGTGCGCCGCAGGGCCAGCATCTGACGGCACTTGGCCAGCATGGCCGCCTGCCGCCGGGGCCAGGGCGGGCGGCTGCCGTACCCGGCGAACAGCTCGGTCAGCGCGCCGGCCTCGCCCGGATGGTGGGTGCGCACGATCCACTCGCACCAGGCCAGGTCGTCCACCGGGTCGGCGCCGGGCCGGCCCCATTCCCAGTCCAGGATCCCGGTGACCTCGTGAGTGCCGGGGTCCAGCAGAACGTTGTTGGGGCCGTAATCACCGTGCGTCACGTCGGCCGCGACCAGCCGGCGCACCATCGCACCGCACGAGTGCAGCACCGGACCGGCGTGCCCGGCGTCGATGAGCTCCTGACCGTGCACCCCGCCGAGGTGGGTCAGGTGCAGCTCCCCGGTCGGCGCGGACAGCAGCACCGGCACCGGCAACCGCCCGGCCAGCAGCTGGAGCATGTCGCGTTCGGTGGCCCAGCGGGTGCGGTCGTCCGGCCCGGTGAAGCGTTTGACCACGACGGCGCCGTCACCGCGGGTGTCGTTGGTGTACCCGTGTCGCAGTGGCTGCATCTGTCCCGCCGTCGCTGAGCGTATGACCGGTGAGGATAACCGTCCACACGCCGGAAACACCCCGCGCGTACCGTAACGTTCCAGGTCAAGCAGGGTGCGTCGAAACAGGGGGACCGCACGTGGATCTGCACACCGTCGTCGAGGTGGTCAGTCCGGCCGCGGTGGGGCAGTGGCGGCCGGGGGACGCCTGGCTGGCCGGCGGGACCGCGTTGTTCGCCGAGCCGCAGACCGACGTGACCCGGCTGCTCGACCTGGTGGCCGCGGGCTGGACCCCGGTCACCGTGCACGCGCACGGCCTGGAGATCGCCGCGACCTGCACGGTCGCCGACCTCGCCGGGTACGCGGGCGCCCGGCACTTCACCGCCTTCCACGAGCTGGCCACCGCCTGCTGCCGGGCCTTCCTGGCCTCCTTCAAGATCTGGAACGTGGCCACCGTCGGCGGCAACCTGTGCGCCGCCCTGCCCGCCGGGCCGATGATCGCGCTGACCGCGGCGCTGGACGGCGAATGCCTGATCCTCGGCCCGGACGGCGAGCGACGGCTGAGCGTGGCCCGGTTCGTCACCGGCGACGGCACGACCGCCCTGGCCGCCGGTGAGCTGCTGCGCTCGATCACCTTGCCGGCCGGCGCGCTGACCGGGCGGACGGCGTTCCGCCAGGGCTCGCTGTTCGCCCACGGCCGGTCCGCCGTGCTGCTGATCGGCCGCCGCGCCGGCGCCGGGCTGGTCCTGACCGTCACCGCGGCGACCGTGCGCCCGTTCCAGCTGCGCTTCGCCGAGGTCCCGGACACCGGCGAGCTGGCCGCCGCCCTGCGGGAGGCCATTCCGGACGACGCCTATGTGGACGACGTGCACGGCCTGCCCGCCTGGCGCCGTCACCTGACCGGCCGGTACGCCGAGGAGATCCGCGCGGAGCTGGCCGGATGAGCGTACGGATCAACGGCACCGACCACGAGCAGCCGCCGCGGCCCGGGCAGTGCCTGCGTACGTACCTGCGCCAGGAGGGCTGCTTCGGCGTCAAGAAGGGCTGCGACACCGGCGACTGCGGCGCGTGCACCGTGCACGTCGACGGCCGCCCGGTGCACAGCTGCGTCTACCCGGCGTTCCGGGCCCAGGGCCGGCAGGTCACCACCATCGAGGGCCTCGCCCCGCCGGACGGCCTGCACCCGGTGCAGCAGCACTTCCTGGACGCGCAGGGGTTCCAGTGCGGCTTCTGCACCGCCGGCATGATCATGACGACGGCCGCGCTGGACGAGGCCAAGCTGGCCGATCTGCCGCGCGCACTCAAGGGCAATCTGTGCCGCTGCACCGGATACCGGGCGGTCGCCGACGCGATCAACGGCGTCCGCACGGTCGAGGAGCCCGGCGCCGGACCGGCGATCGGCGCCGGCCTCGGCGCGCCCGCCGGCCCGCAGATCGTCACCGGTACGGCCCGCTACACCTTCGACGTGGAGGTGCCCGGCCTGACGCACCTCAAAGTGCTGCGCTCACCGCACGCGCACGCCCGGATCACCGCCGTCGACACCGCCGCGGCCCTGGCCGTGCCGGGGGTGCTGGCTGTGCTGACCCACGAGGACGCCCCACGGCGGTACTTCTCCACCGCCCGCCACGAGCACCCGACCGAGGACCCGGCCGACACCCGGGTGCTCGACGACGTCGTGCGGCACGTCGGCCAGCGGGTCGCCGCCGTGGTCGCGGAGACCGAGGCCGCCGCGGAGGAGGGGTGCCGGCGGTTGCGGGTCGCGTACGAGATCCTGCCGGCCGTCCTCGACCCGGAGGCCGCGATGCGGCCCGGCGCCCCCGCCGTGCACGGCGACAAGGTCACCGGGCACCGGATCGCCCGCGCCGCCGACAACGTGGTGGGGGAGCTGCACGCCGAGCTGGGCGACGTCGAGGAGGGGTTCGCCGGCGCCGACGTCGTCTACGAGCAGACCTTCCGCACGCCCCGGGTGCAGCACGCCGCGCTGGAGACGCACGGCGCGATCGGCTGGCTCGACGACGCCGGGCGGCTCACGCTGCGCACCAGCTCGCAGACCCCGTTCCTGACCCGGCGGGCGCTGGCCGAGCTGTTCGAGCTGAGCCCGGACCAGGTGCGGGTGCTGACCGGCCGGGTCGGCGGCGGCTTCGGCGGCAAGCAGGAGATGCTGGTCGAGGACCTGGTCGCGCTGGCCGTGCGGCACACCGGCCGGCCGGTGAAGCTGGAGTACACCCGGGCCGAGCAGTTCACCGCGGCGACCACCCGGCACCCCTTCACCGTACGGATGAAGGCCGGCGCCCGCCGCGACGGCACCCTGACCGCGCTGTCGTTGCGGGTCGTCTCGGACACCGGCGCGTACGGCAACCACGGCCCGGCGGTGATGTACCACGCCTGCCACGAGTCGATCGCCGTCTACCGCTGCGCGAACAAGAAGGTCGACGCGTACGCGGTCTACACCAACACCGTCCCCTCCGGAGCCTTCCGCGGCTACGGCCTGGGCCAGGTGTCGTTCGCCGTCGAGTCGGTGCTCGACGAGCTCGCCCGGCGGCTCGGGCTGGATCCGGTGCTGGTGCGGGAGCGCAACATCGTGCGTCCCGGGGAGCCGCTGGCCGCGCCGGGCGACCACGCCGACGACCTGATCATCGCCAGCTACGGCCTCGACCAGTGCCTGGACGCCGTACGGGCGGCGGCGGCCGAGCCGCTCACGCAGCCGGTGCCCGACGGCTGGCAGGTCGGGGACGGCATGGCCCTGGCGATGATCGCCGCCGGGCCGCCCGGCGGGCACTTCGCCGATGCCGCGATCACCCTGCTGCCCGACGGCCGGTACGAGATCGCCGTCGGCACGACCGAGTTCGGCAACGGCAGCACCACCGTGCACGCCCAGCTCGCCGCGGACACCCTCGGCACGACCCCGGACCGGATCCTGATCCGCCAGTCCGACACCGACGTGGTCGGCCACGACACCGGCGCGTTCGCCTCGACGGGCGTGGTCGTGGCCGGCCAGGCCGTCCTGCACGCGGCCCGGGCCCTGCGCGAGCGGCTGCTGGTGCTGGCCGGGCCGGGCGCGGTCGGGCTGGGCGTGGACGCCGTGACCCTGCGGGACGGCCGGCTCACCCTGAAGGACCTGGCCGCGTCGGCCCCCGCACCGGTCCGGGCCGAGGGGCACTGGACCGGCACCCCGCGCTCGGTGGCGTTCAACGTGCAGTGGTTCCGCGTCGCCGTCGATCCGGGCACCGGTGAGCTGCGGATCCTGCGCAGCGTGCACAGCGCCGACGCGGGCACCGTGCTCAACCCGCTGCAGACCCGCGGCCAGATCGAGGGCGGGGTCGCCCAGGCGCTGGGCGCCACACTGGCCGAGCACGTGGACCTCGACGCCGAGGGCCGGGTCACCACGGCCGGGTTCCGGCAATACCACCTGCCGACCCTGGCCGACGTGCCGCCGACCGAGGTCGTGTTCGCCCGGACCGAGGACGCGATCGGCCCGCTCGGGGCCAAGTCGATGAGCGAGAGCCCGTTCAATCCGGTGGCGCCGGCTCTGGCCAACGCCCTGCGCGACGCCACCGGGGTGCGCTTCACCGAGCTGCCGTTCACCCGCGACCGCATCTGGCAGCGCCTGCGGGCCGGCTGAGCGGGACCGGCCGAGCCAGGGGTCAGCTGCGCAGGAAGAGCAGCACGGCCAGGACCCGGCGGCTCTCGCTGCCGGTGGCGGGCAGGCCCAGCTTGCCGAAGATGCTGGACACGTACTTCTCCACCGCGCGCAGGGTGATCACCAGGCGGTCGGCGATCCCCTGGTTGGACGTGCCGGCCGCCATCAGCTCCAGGACCTCCCGCTCGCGGGGCGTCAGCCGGGCCAGCGGATCGTCGCGGCGCCGGCGCGACAGCAGCGTCGACACGATCGTCGGGTCGACCGCCGAGCCGCCCGCCGCCACCCGGCGGACCGCGCCGATGAAGTCACCGACGTCGCTGATCCTGTCCTTGAGCAGGTATCCCACCCCGTCGGCCGAGTCGGCCAGCAGCCGCATCGCCAGGCCGATCTCGACGTACTGCGACAGCACCAGCACCGCCAGACCCGGGTGGGCCGCGCGGAGCTCGATCGCCGCCCGCAGACCCTCGTCGGTGTGCGTCGGCGGCAGCCGGATGTCCACGATCACCACGTCCGGGACCTCGGCCCGTACCCGCGCGCGGAGCTCGTCGGCGTCACCGCACCGGGCCAGCACCTCGAAGCCCGCGTCGGCCAGCAACCGGGCGATGCCCTCGCGGAGCAGGACGCTGTCCTCGGCGATCGCTACCCGCACGGCAGGTCCGCCCGTACCCGGGTGCCGCCGCCGCTGGGGGTCCACACCCGCAGCATCCCGTCGAGGGCCTCCACCCGGTCGGCGAGGCCGCGCAGGCCGGTGCCGCGTTCGGTGTCGGCCCCGCCCACCCCGTCGTCGACGACCTCCACCACCAGCCCGTCGCCGGTCCGGGACACCTCGACCGTCGCCGCGGTCGCGTGCGCGTGCTTGCCGATGTTGGCCAGGCTCTCGCACACGACGTAGTACGCGGCCACCTCGATCGCCGCGCCGACGCGGCCGGGCAGGTCGACGCTCAGCCGCACCGGCACCGGGGCCCGGGCCGCCAGCGACTCCACCGCCACGGCCAGGCCGTGGTCGCTGACCACCGCCGGGTGCAGGCCGCGGGCCAGGTCGCGCAGCTCGGCCAGGGACACCGCGATCTCCGTACGGGCCTCGGTCAGCAGCGCCGCGGCCTCGGGGTCGGCGCCGAGCCGGGTCTGCAGCACCCCCAGGCTCAGCGACAGCGCGACCAGCCGCTGCTGGGCGCCGTCGTGCAGGTCGCGTTCCAGCCGCTGCCGTTCCCGCTGCTCGGCTGCGACGACCCGGGCCCGGGAACCGCGCAGCTCCTCCAGGTTGGCCCGCAGCTGGGCCTGCAACCGGCCGGTGCGCAGGGCGATCGCCGCGGCGGCCGTGACCGCCGCCAGCAGTGCCGGCTCGTCGCGCAGGGCCGGGTCGTGGACCAGCGCGGCCAGGGGCGCGCCGTCGTCGTCGATGGGGGTGATCCGGGCCGGGTCCGCGGGCGGGGTGACCCGGTGTCCTTGCTGGTCGGCCCACGTGCCGAAGCGTGGCAGCCAGTAGAGCAGGTCGAGGGACGGGTCGCGCAGCGCCAGCGCGATCGGGGTGCGCAGGTCCGCCGGGTCACCGCGCAACGCGACGACCAGGTCGCCGACCGCGCTGCGGGCCAGCCGGGCCTGCAGCAGGCCGGCCAGGAACGCGATGGGCGCGACGCCCAGCAGGGCCAGGCTGATCCGCTGCACCACCGGGAACGCCGGCCCGCCGAGGACCCCGACCACGAGCAGCACGGCGATCATCACCAGTCCGACGGCGAACGAGTCGACCAGCAGCGACAACGAGCGTCGCAACGGCCGGCCCCGGGTCCGGCGCCGGACCACCAGCAGCACGACACCGGCCAGAGCCACGGCGCTGACCACGGCCAGCTCGGCGTTGTAGACGGCCCCGGCCAGGCCCGGCCGGTCCAGCACGGTCATCCGGTGCGGCTGCAGGCCACCGAGCAGCATCGCGGCGAGCTGACCGCCGAGCGCCGCGACCCAGCCGGTGACCACGATCAGCCGCTCCGGGCGGCCCCGCAGCCGGCCGCCGGGATAGGTCAGGAACACATGCACGAACAGCACCAGCGGCAGCACGTCCACCGCCTGGCCGACGGTGTGCGCGACACCGTCGCCCCCGGTCCAGCTCAGCGCACCGACCAGGGCGCCGGCTCCGGCCAGGACCATCAGCGGGCCCAGGCGGCTCGCCGGCCGCAGGCGCCAGGCGATCAGGCCGCTGATCCCGTAGGCCAGGATCAGCCAGCCGATGATCGCGATGTGCGCCGGGTGGACGCCGCCGGACACACCCAGCCCGACGATCCCGGCCAGCGCCGCCACCAGGGCGGCGCCGATCGTCAGCAGCAGCACGGCGGAGGGACGTCTCGGCATGACGGTTCCTGTCCCGGACAGTCGTTCCTGGACGGCGGACGGCTCGCGCTCAGGGTACGCCGTCCACCGCCCGGAATCGGGTGCTCATCGCGCGGGCTGGTCCACCCGGCCGGGAACGCGCCAGGCGGCCCGGTCCAGCACGATCAGCAGACCGGCCACGACGGTCCACGCGGCGAACTCGATCAGCTGTTGCCGGGCCAGGTCCGTACCGGTGTAGCCGAGGTCGCCCATGGTCACGAAGCCCTGGGCGTTGTGGAACAGCAGCACGAGCAGCACGCTGCCGCCGGTCCGGTTGAACAGCCACACGTAGACGATCGTGATGACGAAGGTGGTCACGATGCCGATCCAGCCGGTGTCACCGACGAGCGGCAGGTGCCAGAGCGCCACGAGCACGCCCAGGATGACGGCCGACATGAGCGGCGAGCGGCGGGCCTGCAACCGGGGCACGGCGAAGCCCCGCCACGCCGGCTCCTCGGCCATCGGCCCGTCCATCGGGTTGACCAGCCTGATCAGGAACGTGAGCGCGAAACTGCTCCAGGCCAGGCTGCTCCACTGTGGTGCCGGCCCGCTGTTGACCAGCACCGCCGCGAACCGGACGACCAGCGGCAGGCCGAGCGCGAACGCGTAGAAGTACCACGGCACCCGCCAGCGGATCATCCGCCGGCCCAGGTCCCGGAACCCCGGCCGGCCCTCGGCGACCGCGATGACGATGAGGGCGGCCAGCAGCGCGCCGATGGCGTTGAACGCCTGCCGCGGCCAGATGTCGAGGCGGTACAGCGGCCACGACCACCAGGCGAGCACGAACGCCAGCACGAAGAAGGTGGTGAGCCGGTGGCCGCGGACCCACGCCGCGACCCCCGGCCGTTGCCCGGTGGTGACGGGCCGGAGCTCCGGCCCGTCCTGGATGACTCGGGATCTCATGGCGTCGACGCTGCCAGCGGACGCGCCCGCCGGTAAGCCGGGCGACTGGCGGACCGGGGGGCCGGTTTTCTGGTGTGTCCCCGGTCAGCGGCGAGCCTCGTACACGTTGTTGAAGGGGGTTTCACTGGCCCGGCGGAAGCGGGTGAAGCCCGCGTCGGTCACCAGTTGCCGCACGGCCGCCTCGCCCGCCTGCGCACCCAGCGCATAGCCGCCGGGCTGCGACATCGCGTTCGGCACGCACAGGAGAGTGGAGAACCCGTAGTAGACCCGCCCGACCGGGTTCATGTTGTCCGCGACGGTGTCCCCGGCGGCCGGTTCGACGATCATCCAGGTGCCTTCCGGGGCCAGCACGTCGCGGATGTGGCGGGCCGCGCCCAGCGGGTCGCCCATGTCGTGCAGGCAGTCGAAGGTGGTGACCAGGTCGTAGTGGTCGCCGCTGAACTGCTGGGCGCCGGCCGCCTCGAAGCTGACCCGGTCGGCGACGCCGGCGTCGGCCGCGCGCTTGTGGGCCAGGTCGATCGATCCCTGGTGGTAGTCGGAGGCGTGCACGGTCGACCGCGGGTACGCCGTGGCCATCAGCACCGACGACGCACCCAGCCCGCAGCCCACGTCGGCGATCCGGGCGCCGGAGCGCAGTCTGGCCTCGACGCCGTCCAGCGCCGGGATCCAGCTCGGTACCAGGTTGGCGATGTAGCCGGGGCGGAAGAACTGCTCGCAGCCGACGAACACGTCCGCGTCCTGCTCGTTCCAGCCCAGGCCGGCGCCGCTGCGGAAGGCCTCGGTGATCCGCGGCTCGGCGCGCAGGGCACCGAGGGCGAGCAGGAACGCGCCGGGTGCGTACAGCGGGCCGTCCGGGTCGGCCAGCGCGAAGGCCTGCTCCTCGCTGAGGACGTACCGGTCGTCGCCGTCGCGGTCGACGTAGCCGCCCGCCGCCTGGCCGCGCAGCCATTCGGTGACGTACCGCGGGTCGGTCTCGGTTCGCTCGGCCAGCTCCGCGGGCGTGAGCGGACCGCCGGTCAGCGCCTTGTAGAGGCCGAGGCGGTGCCCGATGACCACGTTGCCCGCCGCGACGGTCGCGCCCAGGTCGCCGACGAAACGGCCGATGAACTCGTTCAGCTTGTTCTCGTTGATAGCCATGCCGCCACGGTGCCGCCGGGCGTTGCGCCGCCGTTGCAACCGGGCTGCAATGGCGGGGGAGAGGGTGGCGCGATGAGGGCACGGGAACCCGACGCCGAGGGCTGGGTCGACCACGACGGCGTCAAGGTGGGCTACGCGGTGTACGGCGGCGGCGACCGCACGGTCCTGCTCGCGCCGAGCTGGCTGGTCGTCGACTCGCGGATCTGGAAGTTGCAGGTGGCGTACCTGTCCCGCTACTTCCGGGTGCTCACGGTGGATCCGCGGGGCAACGGGCGCTCCGACCGGCCGTCCGACCCGGCGGCCTACACCGACCGGGCGTACGCGGAGGATCTCGTCGCCGTGCTCGACGCGACCGGCGTGGACCGCGCGACGGTGGTCGGACTCAGCCGGGGCGCCTGGCGGGCCGCGCTGGCCGTGTCCGAGCATCCGGAGCGGTTCACCGGCCTGGTGGCGATCGCGCCGCGGGTGGCCGGTCTCGCCCCGCCGCTGCCGGAACGCGCGGCGGCGTTCGACTTCGAGGCCGATCGCGAGCACTACGACGGCTGGCAGAAGTACAACCGGCACTCGTGGCGCCGCGACTACCGCGGCTTCGTCGAGTGGTTCTTCGCCACGCTGCTGCCCGAACCGCACTCCACCAAGCAGATCGAGGACTGCGTCTCGTGGGCGCTGGAGACCGGGCCGGAGGCGCTGATCGCCGGCGAGGACGCGCCCGAATCGGTGTCCGGCCGGCCCGCGGTCGAGGAGGTCCTGCGCGGCCTGCGCTGTCCGGTACTGGTCATCCACGGGGAGGACGACCGGTGCGTACCCGTCGGCGTGGGGGAGCGCTTCGCGGAGCTGTCCGGCGGGCGCCTGGTCCGGATGGCCGGGGTGGGACATCTGCCGCCGGCGCGGCATCCGGTGCCGGTCAACCGCTGGCTGCGCGACTTCGTGACCGGCGCGGGCCCGGCGCCGCGGCGGTGGACCCGCGCCCTGGACCGCCCGCGCCGGGTCCTCTACCTGTCCTCGCCGATCGGTCTCGGGCACGCCCGTCGCGATCTGGCCGTCGTGGCCGAGCTGCGCCGGCTGCGGCCCGGCGTCCGGGTCGACTGGCTGGCCCAGCATCCGGTGACCGCGCTGCTGAGCGCCCGCGGCGAACACGTCCATCCGGCCTCGCGGTGGCTGGCCTCCGAGTCGCGGCACATGGAGGCCGAGGCGCACGGCCACGACCTGCCCGCCTTCGCGGCGATCCGGCGGATGGACGAGATCCTGGCGGCCAACTTCATGGTGTTCGCCGACCTGGCCGAGGAACGGCGGTACGACCTGTGGGTCGCCGACGAGGCCTGGGACGTCGACCACTTCCTGCACGAGAATCCCGAGCTGAAGACCGCGGCGTACGCCTGGCTGACCGATTTTGTCGGCTGGCTGCCGACCGTGGCCGGCGGGGCGGCCGAGGCCGCCCTGACCGCCGACCACAACGCGGAGATGATCGAGCACATCGAGCGCTTTCCCCGGGTACGCGACCGCGCGCTGTTCGTCGGCGACCCCGGGGACATCGTCGCGGGCGTGTTCGGCCCCGGCCTGCCCGCCATCGCCGGCTGGACCGAGCGGCACTACGACTTCACCGGCTACGTCACCGGGTTCCCACCGGCGGACATCGCCGACCGGCCGGCGCTACGGGCCGAGCTCGGCTGGGGGCCGCACGACCGGGTCTGTGTCGTCGCCGTGGGTGGCACTGCTGTCGGCGTGCACCTGGTGCGACGGGTGCTGGCGGCGTACCCGTCGGCGGCGCGGCAGGTCCCCGGCCTGCGCATGGTCGTGGTGACGGGTCCCCGGCTGGACCCGGCCGAGCTGGCCGCCCCGCCCGGCGTCGAGGTGCACGGCTACCTGCCCGACCTGCACCGCCACCTCGCCGCCGCCGACCTCGCGGTGGTGCAGGGCGGACTGAGCACCACCATGGAGCTGACCGCCGCGGGCCGCCCGTTCCTCTACGTGCCGCTGGAGAACCACTTCGAGCAGCAGTACCACGTTCCGCACCGGCTCGCCCGCTACGGTGCGGGACGCCGGATCGCCTTCGCCGACACCGGCCCCGAGCAGCTCGCCGGGGCCATCGCCGAGGAGATCGGCCGGACCGTGCACTACCGGCCGGTCGCCACCGACGGCGCCGTCCGTGCCGCGCGGCGGCTCGCCGACCTGTTCTAAACCAGCAGGTGAGTCAGCCCGTAGCGGTGGGCCAGCTCCTCGCCCCGGGCCAGCTGCGGCGCGGACTCCGCCCCGGCGGCGGCCGCCGCCTCGGCGTCGAGCAGCAGCGTGGAGACCTGCACGGACCGCCACGGCACGCGGTCGGCGGCGGCGAGCAGCGGAGCGATCACGGTACGGGCCCGAGCCGCCTCGCCCCGGGCCAGCCAGCCGCGTCCCACCGACAGGTACGCGTCCGCCCCGAACAGCCACGCGGTGCCCGGGGGCGTCCCGATGGCGGCGACCAGCGCGTCCGCCTCGTCCAGCAGGCTGAGTGAACCGGTCGCCGCGGCCAGCGGACCCAGGCACCGCACCAGATAGGCCTCACCGCCCTCGCCGCGCCCGCGCTCACAGCCCTCCTCCAGCAGCGCCACCGCTTCCGCCTTCGCGCCCGTGGCGAGCAGCGTGCCGGCCAGCTGCGCACAGGCGGCGACTCGCCACCACGGGTGGTCGGTGTCGCTGGTCAGTGCGTACGCCTGGCGCCCGTACCCGATCGCCCGCCGGTGGTCGCCGCGCAGCTGGTGCACCCAGCCCAGGTTGCCGGTGAACCAGCCGGCGTACGCGCCGTACCCGCTGCGCCGGTTGACCTCCCGCGCCGCCTCGATGCGGTCCACGGCCTCGCCCCACCGGCCCGCGGCGATCGCCGGGAAGGCGCCCTCGAACAGGGTCCACTGCAGGCGCCACAGGTCGTTCTGCTTGTGCAGCAACGGTTCCAGCTCGTCCAGCACCGGCACCAGCCGGCCGATCTCGCCCAGGTAGGCCCAGCTGGTCTTCAGCCCGTCCAGGGCCACGGCCAGGGCCCGCTCGTCGTGGCCGGGGCGGGTGGTCCGCACGGCCCGCTCGGCGTAGGCCAGCGCCTCGGCCAGCCGGAGCCGGTTGCTGGAGACCACTGCGAGCCGGCTCAGCAGGTCGGCCTCCATCGTGCGGTCGGCCAGCGACTCGGCGATGGCCAGACCGTCGCGCAGGTGCCGCACGCACCGCACGATCGACTGCCCGAGCGCGATCGGCACGTCGCCGCCCAGCTGGCGCAGCCCGATCATCTCCAGCCGCCGGTCGCCCACGCGCCGGGCGGTCCGCACCGCCGCGTGGAAGTCGGCCATCGCCGCCGGGTACGCCGCCAGCACCTCCCGGACCCGGCCCCGCGCCTGATAGGCCCGCCCGCTCACCTCCAGCGCGCCGGCCCGCTCGGCCGCGTCCAGGGCACTGCTCAGCAGCGCCTCGGCGTCCGCGGCGGCGAACCGGTGACCGGCCTGCTCGCCGGCCACCAGGTACGCCCGGGCGGCCCGGTCCCAGTCCCCGGCGGCGTGCGCGTGCGCGGCGACCTGCTCGGGATGGTCGCTGAGCAGCTCGCCGGCCCGCCGGTGGTACGCGACCCGGGCCGGCGCGGGCGTCGTCGTGTAGAGCACCTCGCGGATCAGGTCGTTGGCGAACTCGTACGCCCGGCCGGCGACCACCAGCAGCCGTGCGGCGAGCGCCTGTTCGCAGCGCCGTACGGCTTCGGCGGCCGGCACCGCGAGCAGGTCGGCCAGCAGATCGGGCTCCATCGTGGCGTCCAGGATCGCCGCCGCGCGCAGCAACTCCTCGACCGCCGTACCGGTGCGCGCCACCCGGGCCAGCACGGCCGCCTGCAGTGATTCCGGGATCCCGGCGTCGCCCGCCGCCAGGGCGCGCAGCGTCTCGACGACGAACAGCGCGTGACCGCCGGTGCGGTGCAGGATCCGCGGGGCGAGCTGGGCCTGGCCGGCGCTGGTGGCCAGGCTGGTCACCGCGTCCGGCGGGAGCGGGCCCAGCTCCAGCGGGGTGGCGACCTCGGCCAGGGCGCGCAGGGCCGCGGCGCCCTCCTCGGCCCGGACCGTGGCCAGGATGAGCAGCCGTCCGCGGGCGTGCCGGGCGAGGTAGTGCAGCAGCTCCACGGTGGCCAGCCCGGCGTTGTGCAGGTCGTCGAGCAGCAGCAGGGCCGGCTGCCGGGTGGCGATCCCGCTCAGGTACCGGGTGACGGCCTGGTAGGCGCGGGCCCGGGCGAGATCGGGGGCGAGCACCGGCCCCGGTGCGTCGCCGAGCAACGCGCCGATCTCCGGCACCAGCTCGGCCAGGGCGGGGGAGGCCAGCGACCGCACCAGCGCGGCGGACGAGCGGGCGGCGTGCGCGCCCAGCGCGTCGGCGAAGGGCTGCAGGAACAGCGAGCTCTCCGCGGCGTAGCAGCGCACCGACAGCACGGTCCCGCCGGTGCGCCCGGCCAGCTCGACGATCTCACCGGCGAGGGTGGTCTTGCCGATCCCGGCCTCACCGCTGATCAGCATCAGCGCGGGCCGGCCGGCCGCCGCCTCCCGCCAGGCCCCGGCCAGCCGGCTGGTCTCCTCCGCGCGGCCGGTCAGCGTCGACTCCGCTGCGGCGGCTCCGGCGGTGCGGCCGGCGGCCGGTTGTTCCTCCCGCAGCACGCTCAGGTGGACCGCGCGGGTCTCGGCCGCCGGATCGGTGCCGAAGTCCTCGGCCAGCGCCCGGCGCAGCCGTTCATAGGCCGACAGAGCCCGGGCCGGCTGGGCCAGCGCGGCCTCCGCCCGCATCAGCAGCCGGTACGCGGCCTCGTCGTAGCGGTCCGCCGTGATCGCCGCCGTGGCCAGCTCGCGGGCCGTCGCCGCCTCGCTGGTGGCCAGCGACGCCTCCGCGGCCAGCTCCCGGGCCCGGCGCAGC
>NZ_JBSGFR010000061.1:0-1809 GCF_053603475.1 Actinoplanes sp. NPDC004185
CTGCGCAGGTCGTGGGCCACGATGCCGGCGAAGCCGACCAGCTCCGTCTCGCGCTGCCGCAGCTGCTGTTCGACGGCTTCGCGCCGCCGGATGGGGCCGCGGTGGTCGCGGCGCCGGGCGCGGCCGGCTGGTCCGCCGCCGGCTTCGCCGGATCGGCCGCACCCCCGGGCCGGGCGGGAGCATGAGCATCGGCGGTGGGCGCCAGCTGACCGGCGGGAGCAGCCGGATCCCCGGGTACGGCGGGCAGCCCGGCAGCCGCGGGCACGCCACCGTCGGCCGGAAGTTGCGGGATGGCCGGCAGGTCGGGCAGAACCATCGACGGCGCCGCCGGCGTGGCCGGAGTCTCCTCCGCACCCGCGGTGGTGGCGACCATGATCCCGCCGGCCAGCACCGCCGAGACCGCGGCGGTCACTACGACAGCAGGCTTGCGCATCCCGTGTGTCTCCCTTTGCCTCGGTGCGCCGCGCCCGTGCACGCCGCCCTCGAGGTGGACCAACGCCGGCACCACCCAACGGTGACTACGGCAGGTTTCGGCCAGTTCTCCCCCACAAGCCGGCGACAGGCGTCCTGACCTGGCCTTTCCCGCCTCCGGAGCGACCACCGGCGACGCACAATCGCACTGACAATCCGGACACTTCACCCCTTCGGGGTAACCCGCCCGGGCGTACTTGTGGACCGCTCCGGAGGTGCTGGAAGGCAGGCGGGCATCGCTAGCGTGCTCCGGTGCGCAACCGCTATCTGGACCTGCTCCGCGCCGCCGCCATCGTCCGGGTGATCGTCTACCACCTGTTCGGCTGGCCGTGGCTGTCGATCCTGCTGCCCGCGATGGGCATCATGTTCGCCCTGGCCGGATCACTGACGGCAGCCTCCCTGGACCGGCGCCCGGCGGGCACGGTGATCACCTCCCGGCTGCGCCGGCTGCTGCCCCCGCTGTGGCTGCTGGCGGTGATCGCGGTACCCGCGATGCTGTACCTGGGCTGGACCGACGAGGACGGCGGCGACAAGCCGCTGAGCTGGAAACTCGGCCTGTGGCTGCTGCCGATCGGGGACCCGCCGGGCAGCGAGAAGGGCATCGACGTCTGGGAGCCACTCTGGTACATCCGGGCGTACCTGTGGTTCGTCCTGCTGTCGCCGTTGCTGTACCTGGCGTACAAGAAGATCGGCTGGGCCGCGGTGGCAGCGCCGATCGTCCTGATCGCGGTGCTGGACAAGACCGGGTTCTCACTGCCGTTCGGACGGGCGGACGCGGCCATGTGGGACTTCGCAACCTACGGCGCGTGCTGGATCGCCGGCTTCGCACACCACGACGGACGGCTGGCGCGAATCCGTCCCGGCCTCGTGGTCGCGGCCTCGGCCGTCATGGGGCTGGCGGCGTTGTACTGGCTGCGGGGGCACGCGTCGGAGTCGGGCTGGGACCTCAACGAGGTCTCGGAATCGCAGGCATTGTGGTCACTGGCCTTCGTTCTGCTGGCGCTGCGGTGGCAGCCGGACATGTCGTGGCTCGGGCGCAGCCCACGCTTGGACGGGGCGGTCAATCTGCTGAACGCGCGCGCGGTGACGATCTATCTGTGGCACAACATCGCGATCGCGGCCATCTGGCCGGTGCTGACGGTGCTGGCGCTGGATGACCTCGGGGATTTGGACGGGCCGACGGATCTGATCGCTTCCCTGGGGCTGACGTTGGTGGCGGTTTTGGCGTTCGGGTGGGTGGAGGATTTGGCGGCTCGGCGGCGGCCTCGGTTGTGGCCTGTGGGGGGTGGGCGGCCGGGAGCTGGCGAGGTGGGGCCTGGGTCTGGGTTGGAATCTGGG
>NZ_JBSGFR010000061.1:1908-47810 GCF_053603475.1 Actinoplanes sp. NPDC004185
GTCCGGGTTGGAATCTGGGTCCGGGTTGGAATCTGGGTCCGGGTTGGAATCTGGGTCCGGGTTGGAATCTGGGTCCGGGTTGGAATCTGGGTCCGGGTTGGAATCTGGGTCCGGATCCCCGTCCGGGTCCGCGTCTGGATTCCCGTCCGGGTCCGGGTCCGGGTCCGGGCCCGGGTCCGGGTCCGGGTCCGGGTCCGGGTCCGGGTCCGGGTCTGATTGGGGCACGGGATTCGGGTCTGGGCTGCGGTCCGGGTCTGGGCTGGGGTCAGAGTCTGGTTCCGCACTGGCGTCTTCATCTGAGCCGGCGTCCGGGTCAGGGCTGGGGTCGCGGTCCGGGTCTCGACCTGCGCAGCGACCTGCGCAGCGGTCTGGGTCTGCGTCTGCGTCTGGTTTCGGGGTCAGGTCCGACTCGGGGCTGGGGTCCGAGGCCGGGCTTGGGCTGGGGTCTGACTCTGGTTCCAGGTCTGTCGTTTCGGATTCGGAGTTTGCTTCGCAGCCTACGGGTGATCTTTCCGTGCCAGGCCAGCCTGGTCCGGGGTTGCCGGTGTCTCGTCCTGCTTCTGGGTTCGGTGGTGGTGCGGTGCCCTGGGGGTCGGCGGGCGTCGCACCCGTCGTGGTCGGTGACGCGGGGTTCGGGTCTCGGCGGCGGGAATCAGTGGCCGAATTCCCTGAGGCCGAGGTGTCGTTCGGCCTGCCTGACGTTGGGCGCGGGTTCGCTGATCGGGAGGACATCGCGGACGCCGGGCGGCATGCCGCCAGATCTTCCGCGACAGCTCCTCCGCCACGTTCTCCTTCTCGTCCCTCTCCTGTTGCGGGCGCGACTCCCCCAGACGCCGGGTCGGCTCCTCCAGTTGCCGAGTCAGCTCCGTCAGGCGCCGGATCAACTCCCCGCGCCGCAGAATCGACTCCGCCAGGCGCCGGATCCACTCCCCCCGCCGCAGAATCGACTCCCCCAGGCGCCGGGTCGGCTTTCGCAGCGCGGGAACTCGGTGACGATGACCACCCGCCGGCCGGTTCGTGGTTCGGCGGGGAGCACGACGAACCGAAGTGAGGCACTGCGTGCGGGCGGGCCTGCTCTCCCAGGCCCGCCCGCGCCCCACTCACCCGCTTCCGCTCACATCCTCGACACGCCCGGGTCTCCCACAGTCGCTTGGATTCGAGGCTCCCGCTTGCCCGCTCCGCTCACGACCAGCTCACCGATCCCCGGGCCGTAGCCGAAAGGCCGGGGCCGGGACTCGAGCCGGGCGGCCGTGGCCGGAGCCGAGAGGCCGGAGCCGAGAAGCCGGAGCCGGGGGCTGAAGCAAGGCGGCCGGGGCCGGAGCCGGAGCCGAGCGGCCAGGTGCTGGGGGCGGGGGTCGAGGCCGGGCCCCGCTGCCTCTCGCATCCTGCCTTCTCGGCGTCCGTTGCCTTCCTTGGTCCGCTTGCCGCGCATCCGCCTGGATCGGTCGCCACCGCGCGCTGCCGCTGACCGATCATTAGACCGGCCTGGTCATCACATCAGCCCGGTCATCAGATCGGCCCGGTCATTCGATCAGCCCGGTCAGCCGGTTCTGGCGAGGATCGCGGCGGTCAGCTGGTCGATACCGATCAGGTTGAACTCGTTGCCCAGCGATCGCATCATTGAGTTCTCGCTCGGCCTGTACACGCCGCGGTCGTAGTACGCGGCGCCCTCGAAGGTGCCGATCACGCCGCCGTCCGGGGTCGGTTTGCCCAGGTAGCTGAACCATTTGAGCCGCTGGGCGCGCATCGTCGCCTCGTTGGCCACCGAGGTGTTGGGGTCGCCCGGTTCGCCGTCGGGGTAGGCGGTCGGGTCGCCGCCGTACTCGTCTGCCAGGCCGCCGATCGAGTGGCCCAGCTCGTGCACCACGATGTCGCCGGAGAGTGTGTTGCCGCCGCTGGACACCGTCACGCTGCCGCCCGAGCCGCCGTAGGTGGTGCTGTTGACCAGGATGAGGGCCTGGTCGGCGCCCGGCGCCAGTTGGGCGTACTGCTCGGCCACCGTTTCGTCGACGCAGACCAACCGGTCCAGGCCTCCGCACCAGAACTCGCCGTCGAGGGCGGTGTCCTTCTCGACGCCGAGGGTCGGATCGTTGTCCGATCCGGACTGAGCGGAGATCGCGTTGACCTGCCACACGTTGAAGCTGCTCTTCAGCGTGCGGAACGGCTCCACCGCACTGAGCTGGGCCCAGCGGGTGAGGACCTGGCTGTGGAACAGCTCCTGCTCCGCGGCGGTGTAGCCGTCACCGACGAAGACGAGGTCATAACGGCTGCCCGGCGTGCCGGTCTGCTGAATGGTCACCACCTCGGCCGTGACGTCGACGGATTTGTTGGTCCGCGGGAGGTCGGCCACCCGGATGCTCTCCTTCCGGATCGAACCGTCAGGCGAGAACACCTCCCGCGCCTCCGTCCTGGTGTCCGCGGATGCTGGCAGCTGCACCACCCCGTAGATCACCGCGGTCATCGCGACGGCTGCCGCCACCAAAGCCGCCCTTCGGCTTCGCACTGGAATCACGGGCGCCTCCTCGATCTCGGCAACGGAGGACCAGGCTACATCTACCTTTATCTATACTTTGGGCCGGACCAGACCGCTCTCGTACGCAAGCACGACCGCCTGTACGCGGTCCCGCAGCTCGAGCTTTCCCAGGATTCGGCCGACATGTGTTTTCACGGTGGTCTCGGCGACGTGCAACCGCTCACTGATCTCGGCATTCGACCAGCCTTGAGCGACCAGCAGAAACACCTCCCGTTCGCGGTCAGTGAGGGTCGCCAGCCGCTTCGCGGAGCTGTGCACCGCCGGGACCGCGGGCACCAGTTGCCCGGCGAAGCGATCGAGCAGCCGCCGGGTGACCCGGGGCGCAACGATGGCATTGCCGGCGGCGATGGACCGGATCGCCGAGAGCAGCTCGACGGGTGGGGCGTTCTTCAGCAGGAAGCCGCTGGCCCCGGCCTGTAGCGCCGCGAAGGCGTTCTCGTCGGTGTCGAACGTGGTCAGCACGAGCACCCGAGCCCGGCTTCCCGACGCCACCAGCTCCTCGGTGGCGGCAACGCCGTCCATGACGGGCATCCAGATGTCCATCACCACGACATCCGCGTCGACATCCCGCAATATCCGCAAGGCCTCGGCCCCGTCGGCGGCTTCACCGACGACCTCCATGTCGTCCTGCGCGGACAGAATCGACCGGAAACCGCGCCGCACGAGCTCCTGGTCGTCGACGACAACGACTCTGATCACCCGCCACCGCCCCGGGCACTGCCTGCGCCGTCCACCGTGTCGCCCCCGTTCATGCTGTGCTCTTTGCCGTCATCGTTCCACTCGACGCCCGTGGGATGGTCGCCACCACGCTCCAGCCGCCGTCCGAACGTGGTCCGGCCTCCAAGGTGCCACCGTGCATGGCGGCCCGTTCCCGCATCCCGGCCAGGCCATGACCCGGCCGGGCCGTGACCGCCTCCGTGACTGGTTGCGTCCCGCCTCCGTCGTCGCTCACCTCGACGCGTAGAGAGTTGGGCGTGAAGGCAAGACGCAGGGTCACCGCGGCGTCGGATCCGGCGTGCCGCAATGTATTGGTCAGCGACTCCTGAATGATCCGGTACGCCGCGATCTCCTGCGCCCTGCTGAGGGGGCCCGGTGCGCCGGTGGTCTCGCGCACCACGCGCAGGCCGGACCGTGCCACAAGTCCGTCGATCTCCCTGAGCCCGATCGCTCTGCGCTCTGTCCCGTCGTCGTTCGCGCGATCCGCCTCGGCCAGCAAACCGTCGAATGCGGCGCCGGGACCTGTGGCATCCGGCCGACGCTCGAGCCTTCGAGCCAAGGCGGCCCACGATCGGTCACTCGAATACGCCACGGGCTCGACTGCTGCTTCGGGTGCCGGCAGCGACGCTCCTCGTAACAGCCGGATCACCCGGCCCATGTCGTCGAGTGCTTCGCGGCCGGTCGAGGCGATCGTCGCCAGGGCTTCGCGGGCAGGAGTCTCGGACGCTTCGAGCGTGAAGCCGGCGGCATCGGCCTGGACGATCATCACGCTGAGGCTGTGCGCCACGACGTCGTGGATCTCCCGGGCGATGGCTGCCCGTTCCTCGGCCACCGCGAGCAGGGCCAGGTGATCGCGCTCCCGTTCGAGGGTGGCAGCACGCTCCTCGAGCGTCTGCACGTAAAGCCGTCGGGTGCGTACCCCGTAGGCGGTGACCCACGTCGCCACCGTCACCGCGCCCACGACCCAGAACACCACCCAGAAGTTGCCGGAACGGTCGTTCTCCACGAGTGCGGCGACCAGCACCGCGACGCCCGCACCGGCGCCGGCAACCGCTCCCCAACGGAGTTCGGGCCGGTAGAGCACTACGGCGTACATGGCGATCAGTACAGCGATGTCGAACATCCGCACGTAGCTGCTCATCAACAGGTGCAGCGGCGCCAGCAGATAGACCACGGTCACCACGACCATCGGCAGGTGCCGCCGCCAGATCAGCGCGAGCGCCATGGCCAGACCGCAGATCTTGATCGGCCACGGCAGGCGGTACTCGATGATGGTCAGGGCAGCGACGAACGCCGCCACGGCTCCGTCGAACAGCCAGGGTCGGATCCACGCGCCGATGCGCCACACGACCACCACGATAGAAGGCCTCATGCGTCCGCCATGGCGCCGACGACGGAAGCTCGGGCCGCTCGGCGTGAAGGCAGCACCGCCGCACCAGCTCCGGCCACTGCTGCGATGACCACAAAGCTCAGGAGTTGGCCGCCCGGAACGGTCAGCAGTGCATCGGTGGGCCCGAAGGCCGCCTCCGATGCCAGCCAGCCGTAGAGCACACCGAACGCCACCCCGGCGACCGCGCCAGCTGCCGCCATCAGCAGGGCCTCGATGAGCAGTGTCGCGCGCAGCTGACCTCGGGTCAGTCCGAGTGCCCGGACAAGGGCCGACTCCCTGGTGCGTTCGAGGACGGAGAGAGACAGCGTGTTGGTGATGCCGACCAAGGCGATGACCAGTGCGAAGCCCAGCAGAACCGCGATGATTCCGACGATCTGGCGGATCGCGGCGCCGCGCTCGGCCCGGACCGAGGCGAGGTCGTCGACCTGCACCAGGGGATGCGCGGCCAGGGCGGCATCGATGCGTTGCCGCGCTGCCGGAGCATCGATGCCAGGTGAGGACCTGACCAGGATCAGGCTGTCGTCCCGCTGCGACGGGTAGAGCGCCGCGAAGTCGGTGGGCCACAGGATCACGTCGCCGACAAGGCTGGAGGACTGCACCAGCGCCGCGATGCGCACCGTCTGCTTCCGCCCTGCCGCCGTGACCGGCAGGTCGTCACCGACCTTGCCCTGTCCCGTCGCCACCAGCGCTGTCCCGGGTCCGAAGTCGGTCAGCCGTCCAGCTGTCACCTCAGGCCGGTACGCCGTACCGACCGTTGCGCTGTCCATGCCGGCAACTGTCACTGTGTCGCCGGCAACCCGCCCGTCGGACTGTTTGACCTCGGCGACGAGATCGAATGCCCGGTCACCGACGAGGCCCGCACCGACCGCCGGCGAGATCCCCCGCTGCCCGGCGGCCGGGGTGAGCAGATAGTCGACCGGGTACGCCTCGTTGAGCTGAGCCTCCGCCGTGCGGTCCACCGTGGCGGCGATGGTGCTTCCGCCGGCCATCAGCCCCACACCGACGAGCAGCGCAGCCGTGGTGGCGGCCGTACGACCGGGGTTGCGCCGGGCGTTGGCGACAGCCAGCCGTGCGGGCACCCCGAACAGGCGGCCCGGGAGCCACCCCAGCGCGGCGACGAGCCGGCCGATGACGAGGGGCGAGATCAGCAGCAAGGCCAGGAAGTTGCCGATGCCGCCGGCCACCACCAGGATCATCGCCGGTTCGGGCTGATCCAGTCGCAGCCCGGCCACCGTCGCCAGTGTGCCGGCCATCGCCACCAGAGCTGCCGCGACGATCAGCACGCGCCGCGATCGCCCTGGGGCCGGCGCCACCATCCGCAAGGCCGCGACCGGCGGGACGCGGGTTGCCCGTACCGCGGGAACCACAGCGGAGACCATGGTCACGATCGGCCCCAGGAGGAGCGACACGAGCACCGGGTAGGGCGTGAGGACGAGGCCGCCGGCCGGCAGCTGAGTGGCCAGAGCCGCCGAGCCCTCCAGCAGCCCCCACGCCACCGCGTATCCGAGCAGGATGCCCAGCACCGCCCCGGCGGTGCCCACCAGAGCAGAGTCGGCCAGCAGAGACCGCAGGATCTGACCTCGTCGCGCGCCGACACAACGCAGCAACGCCGTCTCGCGCTGCCGCTGGGCGACCAGAATTCCGAACGTGTTCGCGATGACGAATCCGGCCACCAGTACTGCCACTGCGGCGAACAGGTACAAGCCGATCGTCAGGCCGTTGATCTGAGCGAACGCCTGCTGGGCGAGATCGTGCCGGAACTGATCGCCGGAGCGGGCCGATCCCGCTGCGGGCACCGGCAGGCGATCGCGGACTGTCTTCGGATCGGCTCCGGTGCTGACGGTGGCCACCACGTTCCGGTAGCCGGTGGCGTCGGTGAGCCGGGTGAGCGCGGCACGGGTGACGACGGTGGTGGAGACGTCCCCGGTGATCGTGACGATGCCGACGATGCGCAGCGTGCGGCGCTGCTCTGAGGCGTCTACGACGACGGCGGCCTCACCGATCCGGTAGCCCGTGGTTTCAGCGGTCTTGCTGTCTATCGCCGCCTCATCGTCAGCGGCGGGCAGGGATCCCTCGGCGAGGTCGTACGACCGCAGGCCGGGATCGTCGCCGACATCGATGCCGTAGCCGGGAGTGCCGAAGGTAGCCACCAGGCGGCCATTGCGGTCGAGCAGTGGTAGCCGCTCCCGCATGCGGCCGGTGGCCGACGCAACGCCATCGGTGCGGCGCACGGCATCGAGATCGGCCGGGGTGAGCCGGCCGCCCGGCGTGGCGGAGACCACCACGTCGACGTTGCGCGCCGCCCGGGCGAACTGGTCGACCAGGGCGCTCTCGGCGCTGTCACTGAAGATCATCGTGCCGGCCACGAAGGCGACGGCGAGCACGATGGCCAGCCCGGTCGGCACCAGCCGGCGCGGGCGCGGTCCGGTCCGCCGCACGTCAGGCCCCCAGCCGCTGGAGCCGGTCGGCGACACCGTCCGGGGTGGGCGCCCGGAGGTCGTCGACGATGCGCCCGTCGGCCAGCACGACGACACGGTCCGCGTATCCGGCGGCCACCGGGTCGTGGGTCACCATCACGACGGTCTGACCCCATTCCCGGACGCTGCGTCGCAACAGATCGAGCACACCGGCGCCGGTCCGGGTGTCCAGGCTGCCGGTCGGCTCGTCAGCGAAAACCACGTCCGGACGGCTCATCAGGGCCCGCGCACAGGCGACCCGCTGCTGCTGGCCGCCGGACAGCTGGGCCGGGTAGTGGTGCAGCCGATCGGCCAGACCGAGGTCGGCCGCGACCTGCGCGAGGCGCTGACGCTCCGGGCGACGCCCGGCAAGCTCGCCGGGCAGCAGGATGTTCTGCTCCGCGGTCAGGGTCGGTAGCAGATTGAACGCCTGGAAGACGAACCCGATGCGGTCGCGGCGGAGCACCGTCAGGTCGCGGTCGGCCAGGCCGGTCAGCTCGACGCCGCCGATCAGGATCGAGCCGGACGTCGCGGTGTCGAGTCCCGCCAGCAGGTGCATCAGGGTGGACTTGCCGGAGCCCGACGGGCCCACGATCGCGGTGAACTGCCCCGCGGGGAACGTGACGTTCACCCGGTCGACGGCTGTCACCGCGGTCTCGCCCTCGCCGTACACCTTGACGAGTTCGTCCGCCCGCACGGCGTGCGTGGTGGTCATCTCGGCCTCCTGTTCCTGTGGTCGGAGGCGAATCTATGGACGAACGGGCATCGGCCGCGTCGTCAGCAGGAACGGTCTTGGCGTACTCCTCAAGGAGGACACGAGCGCTGCGCGTCCTCCTGAAGTCCACGGCGGGATCGTCGCGCGGGCGGACGACACGGGACGCGTACGAGTCGAAGCTGAGCGGGTGCAGTTGCCGCCGTCCGGCTGTCCGGGAGTGACATCTGTGCCGCATGAGGCCCAGCAGACTGAAACATTCTCGCTAATGAGGGAGAAATGACCGCTAGCCTGAGCGAATGGTGCAGCCCGGACAAATGGCGCCACCTGCAGAGGAGCCTGTGGGGGACAGCTCGCTCGTCTTCCGAGCCGGGCCGCTGCTCTGTGCCCTTCGCCTCGACGAGGTCATCGAGACCATGCGGCCTCTGGCCACCCATCCCCTCGCCGGCACTCCCGCGTTCGTGAAGGGCATCTGCATCATGCGGGGCATCCCCACTCTGGTGATCGATGTGGCCCGGCTGCTCGGCGGGACCGACGCCGAGGTGTCGCGTTTCGTCGCGGTGCGCACCGAGCGTGGACCGGTGGCGTTCGCGACCGGGGAGATCCACGGCGTACGGCCGGTCAGCGCGGGCACCGAAGGGCGCCATGAGGCTCTGCTCGGGGACGCGCCCGCTCGTCTCATCGCCGCGGTCGGCACGATCGACGCCGCGCCGGTGCTGCTGTTGCAGAGCATGCGGCTCGTGCCGGATGAGGTCTGGGCTGCCGCAGCTTCCCTGGCGGTGCCCTCATGACCGCTTCCGCTGAGGTGACCATGTTCCGCGGCCTGCTCGCCACGAAGCTCGGCTGGATGTTCGACGAGAACGACACGCCTCAGCTGGCCGAGGTGCTCGGCAAGCGGTCGGAGACGCACGGGCTCAGCCGCTCCCGGTATCTGGGCCGGCTGGCACGGGAGGACTGGGACGACGAGCTGACGACGCTGGCCGAGGACCTCACGATCAACGAGACCTACTTCTATCGCCACGGTGAGCAGTTCCGGGTCCTCGCCGAGGTGGCGCTGCCCGAGCGGATCGAGGCCCGCTCGACCCAGCGCGTGCTGCGGATGCTGTCGGTGGGCTGCTCCTCCGGCGAAGAGGCGTACACGATGGCGATCGTGGCGCGGGAGACGCAGCCGGGCCCGGACTGGATCATCTCGGTGCAGGGGCTGGACGCCAACGCCGCCGTGCTGCACCGGGCGCGGACCGGCCGGTATTCGGCCTGGTCGTTGCGCGAGACACCGGACGCGATCCGGCACCGCTACTTCCACGCGAACGACGGCGACTTCGAGCTGGACGCCGGCATCCGATCGGCCGTGCGCTTCCAGCAGCACAACGTCGCGAATGACGACGAGGTGCTGTGGCGGCCGGACCAGTACGACGTGGTGTTCTGCCGCAACCTGCTGATGTACCTGACACCGCAGGTGCGGGAGTCCCTGATTCAGCGGATGACCAGCGCGCTGTCGCCGGGCGGGTACCTGTTCCTCGGGCACACCGACTCGCTCGGCAGCCGCCCCGACGGGCTCGAACCGCAGCACACTCACCACACGTTCTACTACCGCCGGCGACAGCACTCGGCTCCCCTCGCCGGCACAATCCCGACGCTCGCCGCGCCGGCTCGCGCCCACGCGCCCGTGCCACCCAGGCCGGTCGAGTCCAGCGCCCATGACCGTGCGATGCGGTTGCTGCTCGACGAGCGCTTCACCGAGGCCCTGCAGCTGCTCGAGACCGAGCCGACGGACGGGCGCGCTCCGCGTGACGCCCTGCTGCACGGCGCGCTCCTGGCACACGCCGGCCGCCTCGAAGAAGCCGAGATGTCGTGCCGGCGCCTGCTCGACGTCGACGGGCTCTACGCGGACGCCCATCATCAGCTCGCGGTGTGCCTGGAGGGCGGGGCTGCCGTGGATGTGGCGATCGGCCACTACCGGCTCGCCGCATACCTGGATCCGGACTTCGCGATGCCCCGGCTACGGCTCGGTCTGCTCGCCCGGCGCCGGGGCGAGAACCGGATCGCCGTGGCCGAGCTGGACCGGGCGCTGGGGCTGCTCCGCCGGGAACGCGACGAACGGATCGCGCTGTTCGGCGGCGGATTCGGCCGGGTCGCCCTGACCACCCTCTGCCGTGCGGAACTCGACGCGTGCGGGGCGTACCGATGAGTCCCAGCGACGTGAAGAACCGGCTCGCCGCGTTGCGCGACGACTTCGACCGTTCCTTCACGGAGCCGGCGCGCCAGCACGACGCGGAGTACGCCGAGCTGCTGGCCGTCCGGGCCGGTGGCCGCCCGTACGCGTTGCGCCTCTCGCAGGCCTCCGGCGTGCACTCCGACCGGCCTATCACCCCGTTGCCAGGACCGCAGGCGGCGCTGCTGGGCGTCGCCGGGTTCAGTGGCGCGATAGTGCCCGTCTACGACCTCGCGGCCTTACTGGGGCATCCCGCGCCGGACCGTCCGCGGTGGCTCGTGGTCGCGGCCGGCGCACCGCCGCTCGCTCTGGCGTTCCACGATCTCGACGGTCACGTCCGGGTGCCGACCTCGATCATCGTCGACGAGGCCGACGGCGGCACCGGACGCGACGTGTTGCGCGGCATGGTCCCGCTGCCGGGCGGCATCCGGCCGATCGTGGACCTGCTGTCGGCCCGGGCGGCCGTTCATCAGCTGACCGGACACACCACGTACAACACCGAGGAGCGGTGACGGGCATGGCCAAACGTACATTCGGCAACAAGCTCGGGCTCGGATTCGGGCTGACCGTGGCTCTGACCCTGATCATGGGCGCGTCCTCGGTGGCCGCGCTGTCCATCGTCGTGGACGCGAAGGACGATGCGATCCGGGAAGCCGTCGACGATCTGGGCAGCGCCGAGCACCTGACGACCAAGGCGGAGAGCCGGATCAGCGACTATCGGGCGTACCTGCTCAACGCCAACCAGGAATACCTGGACATGACCAACCGCGACCGGGAGGAGTTCCTCGCCCTGGTGGTGAAGTTGCGCGGCACGCTCACCGACCCGGGCGCGAGGTCCTTGCTGGAGGCCGTGGCGACCGCCGAGGCCGAGCATGCGGCGGTCCTGCAGCCGGTGATCGAGAAGCGTAAGACGATCACCAACCTGGAGAACATCGGGCAGCTCAACGCCGCCGCGGTCGCGCCGGCCCGCAAGTCTCTGCAGGAGTCCATCGCCGCCCTGACCGTCAAGGTCCGCGCCGACGTGGAGAGCGCCCGCCGCGACTCCTCGGCCCGGGCCACCCAGGGCATCGTGCTGATCATCGTGCTGGGTCTGCTGGCCATGGCCTGCGGTTCCTACATCGCCTGGCGGCTCAATCGCGACCTGCGTCGTGAGGTCGGCGCCGCCGTCGGGCACATCCAGAGCTCGTCGGCCGAGCTCGAGGCCGCCGCCGCCCAGCAGGCGACCGGCGGGCGCGACCAGGCCAGCGCGATGAGTGAGATCACCACGACCATCAGCGAACTGCTCATCACGTCGCGGCAGATCGCCGAGAGCGCCCAGCGGGTGTCGAAGATCGCGGAGGACACGGCGGAGGCGGCGCAGACCGGCGACGCCACGATCGACCAGACCCGGGCCTCCATCTCCGCCATCCGCTCCCAGGTGGACCAGATCGTGCAGCACATGCTGGCGCTGGGTGAGAAGTCCCAGCAGATCGGCGGCGTCGTCGACCTGGTGTCCGAACTCGCCGAGCAGACCAACATCCTGGCCATCAACGCGACCATCGAGGCCAGCGGCGCCGGTGAGTGGGGGCGTCGGTTCGCCGTGGTGGCCGAGGAGATCCGCAAACTCGCGGACCGCACCGCCGGGTCGGCCAAGGAGATCCGCGCGCTGATCGACGATGTCCGCGGGGCGGTGAACACCACGGTGATGGCCACGGAGATCGGAGCCAAGAGCGTGGATGCGGGCTCGCGACAGTTCGACGACGCCACCAGCTCGTTCCGGCGCATCGCCCAGCTCGTCGCCACGACCAACGACGCGACCCGCGAGATCGAGCTGTCGACGAAGCAGCAGACCACGGCGGTCGAACAGGTCAATGTGGCTGCCTCGGACACCGCTCGGGTGACTCGGGAAACGGAGGCGAGTGCCGTGCAGACCAAGCAGACTGCCGCGCACTTGTCGAATCTGTCCGGTGACCTGCTCGACCTGGTCGGCACCGGTCGGCGCTGATGAGCCAGGATCCGCTGCGGTACTTCCGGGTCGAGGCCCGTGAACTGATCGATCAGATCAGCGCGGGCGTCCTCGACCTGGACCAGCAGCCCGGGCCGGACCTGGTCGCCCGGCTGCTGCGCTTCGCGCACACCCTGAAGGGCGCCGCCCGGGTGGTACGCCAGCAGGAGATCGCCGACCGGGCACATGCCTTCGAAGAAGTGCTCGTGCCCCACCGCAGCGCCGGCGAGCCACTGCCCGCGGACCAGATGCGGGAGCTGCTGCGCCTCAACGACGAGATCGAGGAACGAGTCGCCGCGCTGGAGCCGCAGCGACCTCAGGCGCAGCCGCCTTTGCGGTTCCCGCCGGGAATGACCCCAGGGGGAGCGAGCCCCTCCCCCAGCCTGCGAGGGCCCGGCGATCGGGGCACAGGACGGGATGACGGCGATCCAGGACGCCCGGTCGGAGGCCGAGCTGACGACACCGGGGTCGCCGGCCGCCTGGCGGACAAGGACGTCGGAGCGCTCAGCGGGTCACCACACGCCGGCGACCACCGGTCCGGTGAGGAGCCCGGAGTCCACCATGGACATGACCAACAGAGCGGCCCTTCGCAAGGCGACGCACCGCAGGCCGACAGTGGGCAAGCAGATCTCGACAGGTCTGAGGCCGAGAGCCGCCAGGCGGTCGATCTGGCCGGAGGCGGCGGCGAAGGCGGGATCAGCACGGCCACAGCGTCCGAATCACACCCCACGCCGGCCAACGGACCGGATGACCACCCGCCGAACGCAGGCGATGGCACCGCCTTCGCCGCGGAGGCCGGGCCGGCGACAGGCATTCCTGGCGGTGCCGGAGCCGAAGGAACGGCGAAGAGCGAGGAAGCCGCCAAGACCCCCTCGCATCCCGACGCCGCGCCGGCCGCCCGCGGTGCGACGGCCGATGTCGATGAGCTTCTCGATGCCGTCGGGGAGGCCCATGCTCGCTTCGCTCCGTTGCGTACCGGGGGGCATGCCCTTGATCAGTTGACCCGTTCCGCGGAGGCCCTGGCCGACCAGTTGCGCGTCGGTCGCACCGCCGCGCACACCGATGCCGCCCGGGTCGTCGCCGCCCGTCTCGCCGCGGACCTCGGTGCGCTCGGCAGGCGGATCACCGACACCGTCGAGCAGGTCGAGCGGGAGCTGGACGAGGTGCGGGGCCGGGCCGAGCGGCTACGGCTCGTGTCCGCCTCGAGCATCTTCACCGGTCTGCACCGCGCGGTTCGCGACGCCGCTGACGCCCAGGGCAAGCGTGTGCGGTTCGAGGGCCGGGGCGGTGACCTGCGGCTGGATCCGCAGGTGCTGACGCTGGCCAACAACGCTCTGCTGCACGTCGTTCGCAACTCGGTCGCGCACGGCATCGAGCCTGACGCGGACCGGCTGGCGGCCGGCAAACCCGTCGAGGGCCGGGTGGTCGTGGAGGTCGAGCGGCGCGGACGGTACGTGGCCTTCCGGTGCACAGACGACGGCCGCGGCTTTGATCTCGCGGCGGTCCGGCGCACCGCGGAGGCCCGAGGGCTGCTGATGCGCGGTGGTACGCCGCCCGACGAGCAGACGCTGGTCGAGCTGGTTCTGCGCGGCGGCATCAGCACCTCCCCGACGGTGACCGAGGTGGCCGGCCGGGGCATCGGGCTCGATGTCGCCCGGGACGTCGCCGACCAGCTCGGGGGCGATGTGACCGTACGGACGGAGGCAGGCCGGGGCGCCGCGGTCGAGTTGGTGCTGCCGCTCGCGCTGATGTCGATGCACGGGCTGATCCTGGAGGCGGCCGGAACCATCGCCACGGTGCCGCTCGACTCCGTACGCACATGCGTACGGTTGCTGCCGGAGCAGGCCACAGCCGCGGCCGTCACCGGGAAGATGGCGCACGACGGCGAGGCCGTGCCGTTCCTTCCGCTGGCCCGAGCGCTGTACGCAGGCACGACAGTGCCGGAGGGCGGCGGGCCCACCGTCGCCGTCATCGTGGGCACCGACGATCAGGCCGTGGCCGTCGGCGTCGACCGGCTCGCCGGCACCTCCACGCTGGTCGTACGGCCGCTGCCCGATCTCGCCCCCGCGGCACCGGTGATCGGCGGCGTGTCGATGGACCTCGACGGCAATCCGCGGCTCGTGCTGGACGCCCAGGGGCTCATCGCGGAGACCTACCGGCTCGGCGCGGGAGGCACCGCGCCTGCCGAGCCGGCCCGGCGGCTGCCGATTCTCGTCGTCGACGACTCCCTCACCACCCGGATGCTCGAACGCAGCATCCTGGAGTCGGCCGGGTACGAGGTCGACCTCGCCGCGTCCGGCGAGGAAGGCCTGGACATGGCCCGGTCCCGTCGTTACGGGCTTTACCTCACCGACATCGACATGCCGGGCATCGACGGGTTCACCTTCGTCGCCGAGACGCGCGCGGATCCGGAGCTGTCCGAGGTGCCCGCGATCCTGGTGAGTTCCCGGGCCAGCGCCGAGGACCGGCAGCACGGCGTTGCCGTCGGAGCCAGCGCGTACGTGGTCAAGGGCGAGTTCAACCAGGAGGAGCTGCTCGCGCACATCCGCCGGTTGGTGCCGGCATGAGCACGGCAACCCGGCGCGGGGACGGCCTCGGCCGGCGCACCGGGAGCAGGGACATTCGTCGGCGGGCCATGCGAAAGGGGAGCCACGCATGATCCGCGTTCTGGTGGTCGAGGATTCGTCGACCATGCGCCACGCTCTGCGCGAGGCGCTCGCCACCGATCCCGACCTGCAGGTGGTCGGCGAGGCCCTCGACGGCGGCCAGGCCGTCGAACTGGTCGGGCGCCTACGGCCCGACGTGGTCACCATGGACATGATGCTGCCCACGATGAGCGGGCTCGTCGCCACCGAGCACATCATGGCCGAGTTCCCCACGCCGATCCTGGTCGTCTCCTCCGCCGACCGGCAGGAGCTGTTCAGCACCTACAACGCGCTCGCCGCAGGCGCGGTGGACGTCCTGGAGAAGCCGCGCGGGGACGATTCCGACGCCGGGTGGGCACGGCGGCTGTGCTCGACCGTACGGCTGGTGTCACGGATCCGCGTCATCACGCACCCGCGGGCGCGCCTCGACGGTCGCAGCCGTACCGCACCTGAGCCGGCCGTGCGCCCGCCGACCGCTCCCCCGCTGCTCACCGCCGATGAGCCGCGCATCAAAGTGGTCGCTCTCGGGGCCTCTACCGGCGGTCCCGGGGCCCTGACCGAGTTGCTCCGCACGCTGCCGGCCGGTTTCGCGCCGCCGGTGCTGTGCGTGCAGCACATCGCGGCCAGTGAGCCGTTCGCCGTGGCTTTCTCCGACTGGCTCGCCGGGCAGACCGGGCGCAACGTCAGCTATGCCGTGAACGGGATGTCCATGCGGGCGCTCAACGGACGGATCCTGCTGGCGCCACCGGACCGGCACCTGCTGGTCCGCGATGGTCACTTGTGGCTCAGCGAGGGGCCACCCCGGCACTCCTGCCGGCCGTCGGTCGACGTGCTTTTCGAGTCCGTTGCCGCCGAGTTCGGCGCGACCGCGGCCGGCTGTCTGCTCACCGGCATGGGAAGGGACGGCGCCCTCGGCCTCCTGCAGATGCGCGCGCGGGGCGGGCACACGTTCGCCCAGGACGAGGGCAGCTGCGTGGTCTACGGCATGCCGCGGGAGGCAGCGCTGCTCGGCGCGGCCGGCTTCATCATGCCGCCCTCGCGGATAGCCGGGCGCCTCGGCGAGCTGTCGTCCGACGTGGGGGTGCGGCGATGAGCCATCCGACCCACGAGGCGGCCGGCCGGCTCGCCCAGCCGTCCACGTCCGCAACCACCGTTCATCAAGCCGATCGCAGCACTGAAGTGCGCCGCGAGACCGGCATCGGGCCGCCGGTGGACAAGCACACGGTGCTGATTGTCGATGACAGTCTCACCGTACGGATGGATCTGCACGAGGCTTTCGAAGCCGACGGCTTCCGGTCGATTCTGTGCGCCAACGGCGCCGAGGCGCGGGCGGCGTTCGCCGGCGCGCATTTTGATGTCGCGGTGCTCGATGTGCTGCTGCCCGATGCCGACGGGGTCGAGCTGCTGCGGGAGTTGCGCGCCCATCCCGGCCGGGAAGGCACGGTCACCGTGCTGCTCTCCAGCGAGGCCGAGGTCGCCGACCGGCTGCACGGGCTGCGGACCGGGGCTGACGAGTACGTCGGCAAGCCCTACGACGCCGGCTATGTCGTGGCGCGGGCCCGGCAGTTGCTCGGCGAGGACCCGTTCCGCATCGACGACCGCACAACGGTGCTGGTCATCGACGACAGCATCACCTTCCGGGAGAAGTTGCGGGAGCTCCTGGAGCCCGAGGGGTACGCCGTCATCACCGCCAACTCCGGTGAGGAGGGCCTGCGCACGGCGGCCGACCGCAGGCCGCAGGCTGTCATCGTGGACGGGGTCATGCCGGGCATCGACGGCGCGACCGTGATCCGGAGGCTGCGGCTCGATCCGGCGCTGCGGGACATTCCGTGCCTGTTGATGACGGCCTCGGACGACTACGCGACCGAGGTGCAGATGCTGGAGGCGGGCGCCGACGCGTTCGTCCGCAAGCAGCAGGACCTCGCCGTCGTGCTCGCCAAGCTCGCCGCCGTGCTGCGGACGAGCGCCGAGCAGCTGCCCATCGAGGTCACCGGCAGCCTGCACGGGCCGGGCAAGGTCCTCACCGTGACATCGGACCGGCAGCGACTGCCCGCGCTGGGCGACGCGCTGCGCGACGACGGGTACGACGTGGTGCCCGCCGGCACCGCCGACGATGCGCTGGATCTGCTGGCGGCGCAACCGGTCGACTGCATCGTGCTGGGTCTCGACGGCACCGGTGCCGACGCCCGCGAGATCTGCCGCCGCATCAAGGAGGTACCGCAGATCGGCGACACCCCCGTCATCATGATCGGGGACCACGACGACGCCATGCTCGACTGCCTGGCCGCGGGGGCCGACGACTACGTGCGGTCCGCCGACGGGCCGGAGACGTTGCGGGCCCACGTACGCGGGCAGATCCGCCGCAAGCAGTCCCTCGACGAGAGCCGGCGTATCCGCGAGGAGTTGATGCGCCGCGAACTCGACGCGGCCGGGGAACGGGCTGCCCGGCAGCTCGCGGAGACCAGGGCCGCGCTGGTCGAGGAGCTGGAGTGGCGCAACCGCGAGCTGGAGGCGTTCAGCGGATCGGTCTCCCACGACCTGCGCGGCCCGTTGCAGGTGATCAGCAGTTTCGCGGAGACCATCCTGGACGAGGACGACGAGCCGCTGACCGAGCAGGTCCGCCACCGGGTGCAACGCATCCACGCCGCGGCCGGACGGATGGCGGACCTGGTCGAATCGCTGCTGATCCTGGCCCGGGCCAGCCGTGGCGAGCTGCGCCGGGAACGCTTCGATCTGACTGCGACGGCCTGGCAGGTGATCGGCGAAGTCACGGCCAGGGAACCGGGCCGGGAGATCCGGTTCACGGTCGCGGACGACATGATCGCCGACGGCGACGAGGGTCTGGTCCGGGTCATCCTGGAAAACTTGATCAACAACGCCTGCAAGTTCACCCGGCGGGTGACCGAGCCCGTGATCGAGGTCGGCTGGAGCGGGCCGGGTGACAACCCGAGTTACCACATTCGCGACAACGGGGCGGGCTTCCCGGCCGGGAAGGCGATCGAGCTGTTCCGGCCGTTCGCCCGGCTGCACACCGCGGCCGAGTTCCCGGGCACCGGCATCGGACTGACGACCGTGCACCGGGCCGTGGAACGCCACGGCGGCGAGATCCACGCCGAGGGAGAGAACGGGCGGGGCGCGACGTTCTGGTTCACCCTCCCGCCGGCCCACCGATGAGAGTGCCGGCCCGCCGATGAAGCGTCAGTCCGCCGATGAGGGCGCTGGCCCGCTGATGAGGCGCTGGCCCGCCGGATAGAGGCGCTGGCCCGCCGATGAGGCGCTGGCCCGCCGATGAGGCGCTGGCCCGCCGGATAGAGGCGCTGGCCCGCCGATGAGTTCAGCTCAGGCCGAACCAGGGCAGGCAGGGCGGGAGCCCGTCGACGGTCACCTCGGGCCGGGCGCGCGAGTGGGCTGCCGCGGGCGAGCTGCCGGGTCGCGCGACCCGCCAAGTGTCCACGGTGAGCCGGAAGTTCCGCAGCTCGGCCACCTCGCCGCCGGGGACGACGATGAGCCCGACCCCGTTCTCGGCGTAGCCGATGCGGCGCGACACCCCCAGCGACGCCGCGTTGCCGGCCACCGCCGACGACACCGCCGCGACCGCGCCCAGGTGGTCGAAGGCCAGGCCGAGCACCGCCGTCCGCATCGCCACCCCGAGTCCACGCCCGCGCACGCCCGGGACGAGCCACGACGCTGAATCCACGGTCCGTAGCGCGGGGAAGTTGTCGGCCTCCAACGTCTGCACCCCGACAAGCTCGTTCCGGTACGTGACCGCGAAATGCAGTACCCAGGCCGAGGGTGACCACGTGCCGAGGGACTTCCAGTAGCCCTGGTAGAAGAGCCGGCGCTGGTTCGCCTCGGCGCTCAGGCCCGGGAAGAGCTCGAGGCGCGGGTCCTGGTCGAAGTCGGGGGGCAGGATCGCGGCGAGCGCCGGCAGGTCCGCCTCGCGGACGGGCCGCAAGGAGACCTCGCGGCAGCTCAGCCGCAGCTCGGCAAGTGGCCAGTCACTCACGCCGACCCCACTCCATTCATCAAGCATCCAGCAGACGCCAACGCCGTGGTTCCAATCGAGCCAGGACCACCCAGCCGAGCCGGGACCGCCCAGCCAAGCTAGGACACCGAGCCGGGCCAGGACCACCCGGCCGAGCCGGGGCTTCCCGGCCTGGCCACCACCTCGCCCGGCCTCGCGGCGATCCCAGCCGGAAAGCAACACGAAGACCACGTTTCAGGTTAGTGCGCACTGGCGTCGACCCGGCCCGCCGCTACCACCCGCCGCAGCCGGCCGGCTCAGCCGACGCTCCCACACCGGGCTGTGGCCGCTCCCGAACGACGCCGCCCACTCCTCCCGGAGCCGGAAGGCCGGAAGCCGAGCACCTACGACCCAGCGCACCTCTGCGTTCCGCGCAGCTCGGCCGCCACGACGGACGTGTCCAAGTAGCCACTGACGCGACGACGCCCAGCAATCGCAGATCGGCCCAGAACCCCGCCCGGCGCGTCGCTCACGGCGTCAATCCGGTGTGGCGGACCACCTCCGCCTGACACTCACTCAAGGGCAGGGTCGTATCGACGATCAGCCGCTCATCGGTACGCCGCTCATAGGCGTCCGGCGTCAGCGGAACAAGCACATCCGCCTCCCGTTCGGCGATCCGGTCGAGCCGGGCCAGGTCCGGGCAGGTCGTCTCGATCACAACGTGCCGGGCCCGCACCGACCGAGCCAGGTCACGCCAGCCGCGGCGGGCCGCGTCCACCGGGTTCACCGCGTCCGCGATCACCGTGAGCCCGCGCCGGAGGTGGCTTGCCGCCACGTCGTGGGCGACCGAGTACGCCGCCACCCCGGTCTGGTCCGCCGTCAGCCCGTTGCGCCGCATCGCGCCCTCGATCTCGTCGATGCGCAGCCATACCGCGCCGCTGCGGTCCGCGAGGTGAGCGGCCAGTGTGGACTTGCCGGTACCCGGGAGCCCGCCGAACTCGATCAGCGTTCCATTCGTCATACAGCGTGTATAGTGACTCGCTATACACGGCGTCAAGCAATCGGGGGTTCGACGATGCGGCGAGCTGCTGCCACCGCGGCGACCCGGCAGGCGGTCATCGCCGCTGCCCGCGAATTGCTCGCCACTGTGCCCTGGCGGGAGTTCACCCTCGAGGCCGTCGCCACCCGGGCCGGGGTCACCCGGGTCACCGTCTACAACCAGGTGCGCAACAAGGCCGGGCTGCTCGACGCGGTGCTCACCGAGCTGACCAGCCGGGCCGGCATGGATCAGCTGCTGACGGCGTCGCGTGAGCTGGGCCCCGGCGAGGCGCTGGCCTTTGTCGTGGAGCAGACCTGTCGCTTCTGGCACGGCGAACGCGCGGTGCTGCGGCCGCTCTTCGGGCTGGCCGTTGTCGACGGCGGCATCGCCGCGCATCTGGCCGGGCGCGAGGACCGGCGGCGCGAGCAGTTCCGGCGGTTGCTGCCCGGGCAGAGCGAGGCCGTGCTGGCCGGGGTGGTGGCGGCGACGTCGTTCCCGGCGTACGACGCGCTCGGGGTGGTGGGTGACGATCCGGCGCAGGCCGCGGGGCTGGTCCTGCGAATGGTGCACGGCCTAGTGTCGAACGGGTGATCGCACGCATGTGGCGTGGCTGGGTCGCCACCGACCGGGCCGCCGAATACGTCGCCTACATCGAGGAGACCGGCATGGCCGCCTACCGCGGCACGCCGGGCAACGTCGACGCGCAGATGTGGACCCGGGACCTGGGTGACGGCCGCACCGAGGTCGTCACGCTGAGCTGGTGGGAGTCCATCGAGGTGATCCAGGGCTTCGCGGGGTCGGACATCTCCCGGGCCGTCTTCTATCCCGAGGACGACGACTTCCTGATCGGCCGCGAGGACACGGTCGCCCACTACACGGTGGCCTAGGGACCCGGCCGCAGGATGCGCTGCAGCCATCCGACCCGCGCGGCCCGGGCCTCGCGGGAGAGCTGCGCCTCCGGGACCAGGTGGTCGAACGCGTGGAACCCGCCCGCCCACACGTGCAGGTCGGCCCGGCCTCCGGACGCCCAGATCCGCTGGGCGAAAGCGACGTCCTCGCCCAGGAATATGTCGGCCGTGCCCACGTCGATGAAGGCCGGAGGCAGGCCCGACAGATCGCTCGCGCGCGCCGGCGCCGCATAGGGCGAGACGTCGGGACCGCCACGGGCGGTCCCGAGCAGGGCGGTCCAGCCGGTCAGGTTCGAGACCGAGCTCCACGTGTCGTACGGGCGCACCGGCGCGTCCACCCTCCGGTCGTCCAGCATCGGGCACATCAGCAGCAGCCCAGCCAGCTCCGCACCGCCACGGTCGCGGTGCAACAGCGCTGTCCCGGCCGCCAGTCCCCCACCGGCGCTGGTGCCGGCCAGCACCACTCGGCGGTCGATGCCGAGCTCGTCGCGGTGGGCCATCGTCCAGGTGAGCGCGGCGTGGCAATCCTCGACGCCGGCCGGGTACGGGTGCTCGGGCGCCAGCCGATACGCCACGGAGACGAGCACGACGCCGGCCTGCTCGACCCAGTCCAGGACGCCGGGCAGGTCACTCCGCTCATCTCCGGCGATCATCCCGCCGCCGTGCAGGTAGACGACCCCGGGCAGCGGCCCCTGCGCACCGGCGGGCCGGGCGATCAGGACGCTGGTCTCCCCCGCTTGCCGGGTCTCCAGCGTGATCCGGCCCTCCCGCGACAACAACTCGTCGGTGGGCCGCAGCTCGGCGCCGAGCGCCCGCCGGGCCGGCAACACGTCGAGGGTCAACGGCCGCGGAGCCGCTGCCATGATCGTCGGCAGCGGCTCACGCAGCTCGGGATCCACCGCCGCAAGATCCCCACCGAGGCCCTGGAAACCGCCGGCCGGGGAGGTAGTGGCGGCCGCGCGATCAAGCGGCACAGTTGCGGCGGGAAGCTCCGCGGGCTGATCGGTCACGCCAGAAATCTATCCGCCGGGTACGACGAGAACGATGCCACGAACGCCCGAAGACCGGCCGATGAAGCGGACCGGCGCAGCGGGAGGGAGGGAGGGAGGCCAGGACGAGGGCCACCCCCGGCGTCAACCACCGCCGGGAGCGACCCCTCATCCCACCGGCTCAGCCGTCGGTCGCCAGCGCAGCGACCGGACTGACCCGCGAAGCCCGCCGAGCCGGCAGCACCCCCGCCAGCGCCGTGAACACCACCAGCGTCACGAACACCGCCGCCAGCTGCCACACCGGCAGGGCCAGCGGCGCGTTCACCCCCAGCGCCTTGATCGACAGCCAGGCGTACGGCACGCCCAGGACCAGACCGATCGTCGCGCCGATCACTCCGTAGAGGCTTGATTCCGCGGTGAGCATCGCTCGCAGGCCGCCGCGGGACAGGCCCACCGCCCGCAGCAGACCCGATTCGCGGACCCGTTCCACCACCGACAGCGCCGTTGTCGTGCCCACGCCGACCACCGCGATCAGCACCGTCAGCCCGACCAGGCCGATCGCCACCGCCAGCACGCCGTTCAGGATCAGGTTGAACTGGTCCCGCTGGTCGGCCAGGACCGTGACGCCGAGACCCGTCCGGCCCTGGACCAGCTGCTGCATGGCCTTCTGCCCGGCGGTACGCCCGTCCTCGCCCGTTTTCGCCGCGTCGGCGAGCAGTCCGGAGTAGGTCGCCGGCGCTCCGAGCTTGCTCAGGTCGGCCGGGTCCAGCAGCAGGTACGACTGCAGCGGCCCGGTGTCCGGCAGGATCGCCGCGACCGTCACCTGGAGCTTCTTCTTGCCGCTGGTCAGCGTCGTGGTGTCGCCGACCGCCAGTCCGGACATGTCCGTGACGAAGCCGGAGATCGCCACCGCGCCTGGCTTGATACCGGCCAGCGTGCCGGCCGACACGTCGATGTCCTTCAGCGTCGGCAACGCGTCCATGTCGAGGTCGGTGGCCTCCAGCTGAGACTCCGTACCGCCGATCTTGACCGAGTCGAGGCGCCGGTACGGCGTCACGTGGGCCAGGTCGGGGCTGGCTTTCGCCTGCTCGACCAGGGCAGCCGGGACCCGCTCGTCGGCGCTGGCCGCGAGTTCGTAGTCGGCGGGTACGGCCGAGGCCATCTCGCGGTCGGCGAGCACCCGGACCGAGGCCCCGGTCACGACGACACCGGCGATCAGGGTGACGCCGAGTGCCACCACGACCGACACCGCTGCCGCCCGCCGGGGCGCTCCACCCACTCCACCGACCGCGAGCCGGCCGACAGCGCCGAGCCGGCGCAGGGGCCAGCCCACCGTGGCCAGTACCGGGCGGACCAGGACCGGGCCCAGCGCCATCAGGGCGAAGAAGGCCAGCGCGCCGGAGATGACGACGGTCAGCAGCATCGGCTCCGGCGTGTAGTTCTTCGCGTCGCGGTCCGGCAGGTTGGTGATCACGTACGCCGCCGCGCCGGCCGCCATCAGCGTCAGCAGCAGCCCGAACGCCCAGCGCAGCTTGCCGATGTCGCGCCGGCCGCCGGTGGTGCTCGCCGAGCGCAGCGCCTCCAGCGGGGCGACCTTCGCGGCCGAGAACGCCGGGGCCAGCACGGCCAGCACGGTGATCAGCACGGACAGCACGATCACCCCGGCCGCGGGCAGCACTGGGACACCGGGCGAGGACACGGCGACGTCGAAGCCGCGCAGCACCGGCGGCAGAATGTGGCCGACGGCCAGGGCGCCCAGCACGCCGACCAGGCCGGCGACGAATCCGGTGAGGGCACCTTCGGCGGCCAGCGCCCGGCTGATCGAGCCGCGCCCGGCGCCGACCGCCCGCAGCAGGGCCAGCTGGCGCATCCGCTGGGCGAACACGATGCGGAACGTGGAGGTGGCGACCAGCCCGGCGGCGACCACGGCGATGGCCACGAACATCCCGACCACGGCGAACAGCTCGTTGAGGTCGGAGGCCGCCCGGTTCGCCTCGTCGGCGCGCACGTCCGCGCCGGCGCGGACCAGCGCGCGTTCGGCGCCCTCCGGCGGCGCCGGCATGCTCTGCACGATCCGGTCGAGCTCCGTACGGACGGCGGTGGCGTCGGTTCCCGGGGCCAGGCGCAGGTCCACCTTGAACAAGGTGGCGTCGGGGCTCAGCGCCAGGATGGTGGCCGTCGGGGCGTACGCGGTGAAGCCGTAGTCGTCGCGGGCGTCGGCCAGACCGGTGACCGTGAGCCGCACGGGCTTGCCGGGTTTGCCGTCGTCGTCCCAGCTGGTGATCAGCGAGACGGTGCTGCCCACGGGCAGGCCCATCCGGTCCGCCGTGCGCGGGGTCACCGCGATCTCGCCCGGTGCGGACGGGTACCGGCCCTGGGTGACGTGGGCGACGGCCAGGGGTCCGCTGCCCGGGTCGGCCGTGATGTTGAGGTAGTCGCTGCCGGTCTGGCCGCCGAACTCCGTCCGCCCGGCCGCCTCGGCGACGCCGGGCACCGCCTGGAGCCGGGCCAGGTCGGCGCGGGTGATGGTCGGCAGGTTGCCGGTGCCGGATTCCCCGCCGACGACGAGGTCGACGGCGGCGGGCGTGCCGCTGAGACCGTCGAGCATGGTGCGCTCGGTGATCTGCTGGGCCAGCACGGTGGCGTAGACCACGAAGGACGCCACGAGCATGGCCAGGCCGGTGAGCAGCAGCCGGGCCGGGCGCCGGGAGACGCCGGCCAGCTGGGTACGGAGCACGTTCATCGGTACGTCCCCAGGTGCTGCAGGGCGTCGGCGATCGAGGCGCGGTCGGGGCGGTCCAGTTCGCCGGCCACCTTGCCGTCGGCGAGCAGCACGACCCGGTCGGCGTACGCGGCGGCGCCCGGATCGTGGGTGACCATGACGATGGTCTGACCGAGTTCGCGCACGGAGTTGCGCAGGAACGACAGCACCTCGGCGCCGGAGCGGGAGTCCAGGTTGCCGGTCGGCTCGTCGGCGAAGACGACCTCGGGGCGCGAGACCAGCGCCCGGGCCAGCGCGACCCGCTGCTGCTGTCCGCCGGAGAGTTCGCTGGGCCGGTGGGTGAGCCGCCCGTTGAGCCCCAGCACGTCGGCGAGGTGGGCGAACAGCCCGGATTCGGCCCGCCGGCCGGCCAGGTCCAGCGGCAGGGTGATGTTCTGCTCGGCGGTGAGCTGCGGGAGCAGGTTGAAGGACTGGAAGACGAAGCCGATCCGCTCGCGGCGGACCCGGGTGAGAACCTTGTCGCTGAGCACGGTCAGGTCGGTGCCGCCCAGCAGCGCCCGGCCCGAGGTGGCCGTGTCGAGCCCGGCCAGGCAGTGCATCAGCGTGGACTTGCCGGAGCCGGACGGTCCCATGATGGCGGTGAACTGGGCACGGGCGAAGCCGACCGTCACACCGTCGAGCGCGCGGACGGCCGTCTCCCCGCTGCCGTACACCTTGACCAGGTCCACGGCCGCGACGGCGGTCATGCCGTCGCCCGGGCCGGCCATCGATGTCGTCGGCGCGGCGGCCGGGGAGTGCGTTCTCATCAGGGATCCTCCAGGGGTTAATGAAGCTGGGAGCAGCCTGAGGGTCGGCGGGCACCGCGCACATCAGCCCGCAGCGGGGATCGGCGGCCGCGGCGGATCTGTCTTTCGGCCGATGGAGACGCGTTGAGCAGCGGTTACGCTGGGTCACGATGTTGACGCGACCGAACCTGATCCGCCGGGGCGCCCAGCTCGCCACCCTGCTGCTGATGGCGATGCTCGGGCTGATCGACCTGGCCACCGGCGTGTCCGAGGGCGGGCCGGTCCTGGGCCTCGTGCTGTTCATCGGCGCCGTGTCGACGGCCTCCGTCTGGCTGCCCGCCCACCGGCAGGGCTCGGCCCGGCTGCCCAAGGCGGCCATGCTGCTGGCCGGGTTCTCCCTGCTGCTGACGATCGGGATCGGGGGTGCGTCCGGCGGGGTCGGGGGCAGCTTCGGCCTGGCCGAGTCGGTCGGGCTGCTCGCGGTCCTGTTCGTGGTGTGCCGCCGGGGCGACAGCCGGTGGGCGGTCGGCGCGGTGCTGCTGCTCGGCATGGCCATCGGGTTCATGCCGCTGCGGGCCGGCACCGACGCCGACTACGTCATCGCCGGTCTGGCCCTGGGACTGGTCGCGACCGCGGTCATCGCCCTGGCGGTCTATCTGCGCATCATCGAGTCGACCCGGGTACGCGCGATGGACTCGGTCCGCGCCGAGCAGCGCGCCGAGTTCGCCCGGGACCTGCACGACTTCATCGCCCACCACGTCACCGGCATCGTCGTGCAGGCGCAGGGCGCGCGGTTCATCGCCGAGCAGGACCCCAAGCGGGTGCTGCTGGCGCTGGAGCAGATCGAGGCGGCCGGCGCCGAGACGATGGCCTCGATGCGCCGCATGGTCGGGGTGCTGCGCGATCCGCACGCCCGGCCGGACGCGCCGCTGGCGCCGCTGGCCGGGGTGGACGAGCTGGCGCCGCTGCTGGATCAGTTCAGCAACGCGGGTGAGGTGCTCGCCCGGTTGCACGTGGACGGCAGCACGGCGGGGCTCCCGGTGGAGGTGTCCACGTCGGCGTACCGGGTGGTGATGGAGGCGCTGACCAACATCCGCCGGCACGCCAAGGACGCGCGGGTCGCGGACGTGTGGGTGCGCCGTACCCCCGACTGGTTGCTCGTCCGGGTGGCGAACGACGGCGCGGCGCCGCGTGCCGCGATGCCGCGCGAGGCGCCGGGGTACGGTCTCGTGGGCCTGACCGAACGGGTCCGCGCGGTCGGCGGGCGCATCACCGCCGGGCCGGGCATCGACGGCGGCTGGGTCGTCGACGCGGCCCTGCCGCTCGACCAGGAGGTGACGCGGTGATCCGCGTGATGATCGCCGACGACCAGGCGATGGTACGGACCGGCTTCGGCATGATCATCGGCGCGCAGCCCGACATGGAGCTGATCGGCGAGGCCGCGGACGGCGTCGAGGCGGTGGCGATGGCCCGCCGGCTCAAGCCCGACGTGGCGCTCTTCGACATCCGGATGCCCCGGATGGACGGTCTGGAGGCCCTGCGGCTGCTGGCCGGCCCGGGCGTCGCGGATCCGATCAAGGTGGTCGTCGTGACGACCTTCGACCTCGACGAGTACGTGCACCAGGCGCTGCGCAACGGCGCGGCCGGCTTCCTGCTGAAGGACTCGGGACCGGCGCTGCTGGTGGAGGCGGTGCGCGCGGCGGTGTCCGGGGACGCGCTGATCAGCCCGTCGATCACCGTACGGCTGCTGGAGCACCTGTCCCCGCCCGCCCCGACCGGCGACGACGGCGGGCTGTCCCCGCGCGAGCTGGACGTGGTCAAGCTGGCCGCCCGCGGGCTGACCAATGCCGAGATCGCGACGCAGCTGTTCATCTCGGTCGGCACCGTCAAGACGCACCTGGGCAGCGTGCAGACCAAGCTGGGGGCGCGCAACCGGGTGGAGATCGCCGCCTGGGCGTGGGAACGCCGCCTGGTCGGCTGAGCGGCCCTACGCCACCACCTGCCGCACCAGTGTCTCGACGAAGTCCGCGGTGACCGGCTGCCCGGTGACCAGCACGCGGTAGTAGACGGGGCCGACGAGGCGATCGACGGCCGCGTCGAGGTCCGTGTCCGCGGGCAGCTCACCGCGGGCGATCGCGCGTTCCAGCGGGCGGCGGTCGCGCGCCCGCTGGTGGGTGAGGTGCTCGGCGCGCAGCCGGGCCGCCAGTCCGGGGTCGTGCATCGCCTGCCCGGTGAGCGCCCGGAAGACCGCGCCGGCGTCCGAGTGGGTCAGGTAGTGCGCGAGGTTCTCCAGGTGCGCGCGCAGGTCAGCGGCCAGGTCGCCGGTGTCCGCCGGTTCCAGGTCCTGCGCGGCGTCGGCGGCGAACGCGTCGAACAGCACGTCGGTCTTCGAGGGCCACCAGCGGTAGATGGTCTGTTTGGCCACGCCGGCGCGGGCCGCGATCCCCTCGATGGTGAGCTGGGCGAAGCCCTTCTCGGCGAGCAGGTCGTCCGCTGCCTGCAGGACGCTCAGCCGAGCCTCCTCGACCCGCCCCGCCACGGTGGTCGAGTTCGGCACCTCCTACGGGGTGTCCACGATCTACCTGGCCGCCGGGGTCACCGACAACGGCAGCGGGCACGTTTTCAGCACCGAGCTGAGCGCCACCAAGGTGGCGGCGGCCCGGGCCAACCTGGCCGAGGCCGGGCTCGAGCGGGCCGTGACGATCCTGCGTGGCGACGCCCTCCAGACGCTGGCCGCGGTGCCCGGTCAGGTCGGCTTCCTGCTGCTGGACGGCTGGAAGGACCTCTGCCTGCCGGTGCTGCGGCTGCTCGAGCCACGGCTCGCTCCGGGCGCTTCGGTGGTCGCCGACGACACCACGATGACCAGCATGGCGCCCTATCTGGCCTACGTCCGCGACCCGGCGAACGGCTACGCGACCGTGGGCTTCCCGGTCGAGGACGGGATGGAGCTCAGCTGCCGGACGTGGTGATCCAGTAGCGGCGCAGCCGGCCGATCTCGGTGTCGCGGATGTCCTCCAGCTCGCCGCCGTTGCGTTCGATCGTGCGGCGGGAACCCTCGTTGGCCACGTTGCAGGTGACCAGGACGCGGGTCAGGCCGAGCTTGGCCGCGTGCGGCAGGACCTCGCCCAGTGCGAACGACGCCAGGCCGCGGCGGCGCGCCGACGGCCGTACGCCGTAGCCGATGTGCCCGCCGGCCCGCCGCAGGAAGTCGTTGAGCTCGTGGCGCAGGGCGATCGCGCCGAGCACCTCGTCGTCCTCGACGATCCACCAGTACGTGCAGTGGACCAGGCCCTCCGGCTGGGCCACGGCCGGGTCGGAGTCGCGCAGCAGCCGGCGCACCCAGGCGGCGAAGCCGTCCGGGGTGTCCACGTCGTCCTCCGGCCGCAGGCCCGCACCGTCCTGGTGGGCGCCGCCCCACTCGTCGCGCGAGCGCAGCCACGATTCGCGGAGCCGGGCGGTGGGTGCGATGAGTTCGGCCATGCCGGCGACAGTATCGGCCGGGCGCTCAGGCCGGAAAGGCATTACGGGCGTCGCCCGGCTCCAGGCGCTCGAGCAGCCGCCGGGCCATGGCGCCGAGCTGGTCCAGCTCCTCCGCCGTCAGCGCGTCGAGCACCAGCGTGCGGACGGCTTCCACGTGTCCCGGCGCGCTGGCCAGCACCTTCTCCCAGCCGGCGTCGGTGAGCACCGCGTTGGTGTAGCGGCCGTCCGACGGGCAAGCCTTGCGCTCGATCCAGCCGCGGGCCTCCAGGCGCTTGACCACGTGCGAGAGCCGGGACAGCGAGCCGTTGGCCAGCGCGGCCAGGGCGCTCATCCGGCGGGTCCGCCCGGGGGCCTCGGAGAGGTTGGCCAGCACGAGGTATTCGAAGTGGCTCAGGCCTGAGTCGCGTTGCATCTGGGCGTCCAGGGCGGCGGGGAGCTTCAGCAGCAGGCCACCCACGGGCAGCCAGGCTCGCAGCTCGTCGGGGCTGAGCCAGCGCGGCGGTTCGGCGGTCACCGGCCCATCGTACTGCTGATTTGAAGCTTCAATCAGGGCCGGACAGCACACCTAGGCGGCCAGGGCGAGCATCGCTTGGATCTGCGGCTGACGCCGGGTGGTCATCGTCTCGGCGAGGGCCTTGGCCGGCGGGTACTGCCCACCGGTCACTTCCATCCGGGTCACCTCGACGCAGTTGTGCAGGTGACCCAGGAGCAGGCTGACCGCCGTACGGTCGAAGTCGGCGCCGCGGGCCGCGGTGAGCTCGGCGATGTCGGTGGGCCGCAGCGAATGCAGGTCGCCGTGCCCGGCGTGGGCGCCGGCGGCCGGGTCGGCCGACGGCGGCTGCTGCCAGCCGGTCAGCCAGCGGCCCATGGTGGCCGCCTCGCTCTGCCACTGGCCGCCCAGTTCGTTGATCAGCGTGCGCACCTCGGGGTTCGTCGCCCGCGGCCCGGCCAGCGCGACGACCTGCTCGCCCTGGCGGATGTAGTCGAGGCTCATCTGCAGGAACATCACGTCGGTGCTGTTGAACGCCGGCGGTGGCGGCTGGGCCGGATCGGCGGCACAGCCGGCCAGCGTGATCAGCATCAGCAGGGCGGTGGCCAGACGACGCATGGGGACACCTCCTCCGGTGCCGGACGGACGGGTCCACGCCGGTGGCCGTGGACCCGTCCGCGGGGCGTGGATCAGATGCGGGACCAGAGAGCCGGTACGTTCGGCGGCTCCCAGCCGGCCAGCGCGGTGTGCGCCTGCCGGCAGCTGTACGACGCCCCGCCGTAGGTGACGACGTTGCCGGGCGAGTACGCCGTGCCGGCCCGCCAGGTGCCACCGGCCGGCGGCTGGGTCGTCGGCGGCGGCGTGGTGGGCTGGGTGGGCGGCGGCGTGGTCGGCGGCGGCGTGGTGGGCGGCGGGTTGCCGCCTCCGCCACCGATGTTCACGTCCACACAGGAGTAGAACGCGTTGACCGTGTCGGCGATGTTCCACCGGGCCAGCACGGTCTGCCGGCCGGTGAAGCCGCCCATGCTGACGGTGTGCGACTTGGTGGCGCCGGGCTGCGCGCCGCCGTCGTTGAAGGAGGCCAGCCGGGTGCCGCCGATGAAGTACTCCCACGTGCTGGTGGAGTGCCGGGCGGTGAGCACCCAGTTGAACGTCACGGACGAGCCGACGCTGGCGGCCGGCCAGTTGCGGCTGTTGTCGTTGAGAACGGCGAAGCGGCTGCCACCGCCGTTGCACTGCGTCGAGCCCTTGGGCGCCTCGACGCTCTGCGGCTCGTAGACGATGTCACCGCAGTTGGCCACCGCGCCGCGGGCGCAGTTGGCCTGGCGGCTGGGCGGTGAGGAGATGTAGCCGTGCGCCGAGGCCGGTGCGACGGCGACGAACAGTGAGGCGCCGACCGTGGCGACGGTCAGCAGCGGCAGAGTGGTTCTTCTTCTCATGAAGCGCTCCTCTTCATGGGGGGCGGCAGGCCGGAGTTTGGGGGAACCCGGCCTGCCGCGGGCACGCCGGTACCGCGCCGGAGAACCCGGTCGGTATCGACATTGCCCGATGGATGGAAGCTCCGTCGGCGATACGCCCAACGTAATTTAAAGCTTGTTAACAGTAAAGAGAGCCAACGAAGTTTTTCGATACCCATCTATGTGGGAGCGCTCTCCGGCCGTCAGCCGGCGCGCGCGATGCAGATCCGGGCCTGCAGACGCGGCCCGGCCTCGTAGAACATGTACGGCGTCCCGCCGTCGGTGCCGAACGACGGCGCGGCGGCGCGGCCGTTGTCCGAGGCGACCGGGCTGTAGAAGACCCCCAGATGGTTCTCCCGGTCGAAGGCGTCGCCGACCTCCGTGATCCGCATCCTGCCGTCGTTGCCGTGGTACGCCACGTACGTCGTGTCGTTGCGCTTGACCAGGGCCGGCGCGGCGATGTCGGTGAGGCCGTCGCCCTCCGGGTTGACCAGCGGCGCGGGACTGAACTGCCACTGGTCCCAGCCGTTGGGTGACCAGCCGTAGAAGATCCGCCGCCCGCTCTTGACGCCCATGAACACCATGACGTACTTGTTGCCACGCCCGGGCAGGGTGTGCTCGAAGACCCGGGCGTACGAGGTCTCCGACGTGCCCGGCACCAGCCGCGTGCTCAGGATCGGCGTCTCGTCCCGGAAATTGATGCCGTCCGCGGAACGGGCCACCCGGGTGGTGGTGTTCTCGCCGTGGAAGTAGCAGAAGAACTGCCGGGTGGCGGCGTCCCAGATGACGTGCGGGGACGACACATGGCTGACCGTGGTACCGGGCAGGACATTGTCGATCAACGGGTTGGCGGAGTATTCGGTGAACGGCCCGGCGAGCGAGTTCGCGTACGCGACACAGATGCCGCCCGGCTTCTCGTGCGGCGCGTAATAGAGGTAGTACCGCGCCCGCGCGCCGCTGATCTTGTCGTAGACCCCACGGATGCAGGGGAAGATGAACTCGCCCGTCGGGTTGTAGTTCAGCGGCAACGTCAGCGCGTCACGAAGGTAGGTGTAGGTGGGCATGCCGGCGGGCAGGGCGGCCCGGGCCGCGGCGGGGGCGACGGCGGTGCCCGCCAGCCCGGCAGCGGCACCTTTCAACAGCGTGCGTCGATTCATGTCCGTGACGCTAAGCGGCGATCGACTGCTAATAGAACCACTGATAGTCAGGTAATTCGTATCAGCATCGATCCAACTCCTCAGACATCCGCCCGGGCCGCCGATGTCGAAGACGTGCGGAACATCCATGACGTCATCGACGGCCGCGCCGTTACCCCGGTCTTCCAGCCGCTGGTGGACATCGCCACCCGGCGGGTGCTCGGCTACGAGGCCCTCAGCCGTGGCCCGGCCGGCAGCCCCTGGGAGTCGCCGGTCACCCTGTTCGCCGCGGCCCGGGCGGCCGGACGCGACAACGAGCTCGACTGGGTGTGCCGGGCGTCGGCGTACCGGGCCGCGCTGGACGCCGGCCTGGCGCAGACCCTGTTCGTCAACATGGAACCGACGGCGTGGCACACGCCCTGCCCCGACGACCTGGCCCCGGTGGTGGCCCGGGCGCAGAGCCGGTTGCGGGTGGTCACCGAGATGACCGAGCGGGCGATCGCGGCGGACCCGGCCGGGCTGCTGTCCGCCACGGCGAGCTGCCGGGCGGCGGGCTGGGGCGTGGCCCTGGACGACGTGGGCGCCGACCCGATGTCGCTGGCGCTGATGCCGTTCGTGCATCCGGACGTCGTCAAGCTGGACATGAGCCTGCTGCACGCTCCGCGGGATCCGCACACCTCGCACGTGGTGGCCGCCGTCGCGGCGTACGCCGAGGCCAGCGGGGCCACCATCCTGGCCGAGGGGGTGGAGACGGCGGAGCACGAGGCGATCGCCCGCACGATGGGCGCGACCGTCGGCCAGGGCTGGCTGTACGGGCGTCCCGGTCGCCTGCCACCGGTCCCCGCGCCGCCGGGCGCCCACCTGCCGTTGCTGCGGCCGGTGACGACCGGCTCGACCGGCGCGACGCCGTACGAGATCGTCGCGGCCCAGCGCCCCACCGTGGTCTCGACCAAGTCGACACTGATGCCGATGAGCAAGCACATGGAGGCCCTGGCCCGCGACAGCCACCAGCCGCCCGTGCTGCTCGCCTGCTTCCAGGAGGCCCGGCACTTCACCCGCGCGACCGCCCGCCGGTACGCGGCGATCGCCGAGCGCAGCCCGATGGTCGCGGCGCTGGGCACCGGCCTGAGCGACGAACCGGCGCCCGGCGTCCGCGGCGCCCACTTCGCCGCCGGTGACGCGCTGCACGGCGAGTGGAACGTGCTGGTGGTCGGCCCGCACCAGGCGGCGGCGCTGGTCGCCCGGGACCTCGGTGACACCGGGCCCGAGGCGGACCGGCGGTTCGTGTTCGCCACGACGTACGACCGGGCGCTGGTGATCGCGGCGGCACGCTCGCTGCTGCACCTGCTGGCCCCGACCGACCCGAGCCTTATCCCCCACCTGCTGACGGTCTGACCAGCTGTGATGCCGTGTCCGCAACGTTCGGGTCACCGTGCGCGGTTGCGGGCGTTCTCTAGCTTGCCCATGTGATCTTGCCGATGTCCCGCCGAGCCCTCGCCACCGCTGTCGTCTGTCTGCTGGGCCTGCCCCTGGCTGCCTGTTCGGCCGGCTCCGGCGCGCCGGAGGCGCCGCCCTCGGCCTCGCCCCCGGCCGAACACCTGATCACGGCGCCGGCGACACCGACGAGCAGACCCGCGGCGCCGACCGGGGGCAAAGGCTGGACCTCCGCCGACATACCCGTCTTCCCACCGGCACCGCCACCCGAGCCGATCACCCTGCCGGCAGCGGGCACTGTGCCGTACCTGTCGCGGATCCCGACGCAGCAGCCGGTCGCCTTCCTCACCATCGACGACGGCTACCTGAAGCTGCCGGAGGTGCCGGGGTTGCTGGCGGCGGCCGGCATCCCGGTCACGCTGTTCCTGACCACCGACGCCATCCACGACGACGAGGCGTACTTCGCGCGCCTGCAGGAGCACGGCGCGGTCATCGAGGCGCACACGATCACCCACACCGAGCTGCGCGGCAAGTCGTACGCGTTCCAGCACCGGGAGATCTGCGGCTCGGCGGACCGGCTGGGTCACCGCTACCACCGCCGGCCCGTGCTGTTCCGCCCGCCGTTCGGCACCAAGGACGCCACCACGCTGCGGGCGGCGCGCGACTGCGGGATCAAGGCCGCGTTCATGTGGAAGGAGACGGTCCACAAGGGCAAGGTGCGTTACCAGGAGGGTCACCGGGTCCAGCCGGGCGACATCATCCTGATGCACTTCCGGCCGGCCTTCGTGCGGGATTTCCTGGCGGCGCTGCGCGCGATCCACAAGGCCGGACTGACGCCGGCCCTCCTGGAGGATTACATCCCGGGCTGAACACGAGCGGATCAACGACTCAACGCGCGGGAAACCCGCCGGACGTGCGCATAGTGATCACGAGGAGATGGTCGCTATGAGGTCCGGTGTGATCCGTCTGCCCAGGGGCCGGCGGTGGCTGCGACGGCACTTGGCGGTGGTGGCCGGGTCGGGCAGCCGTACGGCGGTGGTGACCGCACGGACCACGGCGGCGGAGATCGCCATCTCCGTGCGCCGGCACCCCGCGGCGGGCCGGACGACGATCGAGGAGGCGGGATCGTGACCGGCCACCTGCGCGACTTCCTCGGCGCCGACGACGCGACGCTGACCCGGCAGCTCACCGAGGGTGGCCCGGTCGAGTCCGCGCTCGGAGCGATCCCCGGCCGCCTCTCCGGACCGGCCAGGGCAGCGCTGGCCGCGGAGCTCTCCGCCGCGGCCGGTGGTCTGCTCGAGGAGGACCTCGGCTCGATCCTGCTCTCCGGGGTGATGGGCTACCACTGCCTGGTCACCGCCGCGCGGGAGACGGCCGCCGACGCCGACGTCACCCGGCTGGTCACGCTGGACGACCATCTGGTCCGGGTCACCTACGACCCGCACCTCGACGTGCTGGTCGACGGGGAACGCGTGTACGAGCTGCGGTTGTGCCTGTCCGTCGCGTTCACCGTGCAGGGCCTGGCGGCCACCGTCCGGGCCGGCCGCCTGGCCCATGTCCGGGTGGCGCGCTGCTCGGCCGACGTCCGGCTGTCGTGGGAGGAGCACACCCTGCTGGAGCACAGCGACCTCGTCGACGCTCCCCTGGTGATCCGGCTCGGCGCCGGGATACCCGTCCCCCTGGCGACCGTCCTGGACCACGCGCGGGGGACCGCCCGCGTCACCCAGCGCCGCGCCTGAGCATGGTCCGGCTCAACAGGGTCGCATGAGGATCGGCGGCCGGGGCTCGACAGCCGCCGGTCGCAGGGCCGACGCGACCAGCATCGTGAGCACGATCCCGGCCGCGACGGTCAGGACCGCCGCGCGGATGCCGTGCTGGGCGACGAGGACCAGGACGGCCAGGCCGAGCGCGGCGCCGACCCCGGATCCGGTGGAGGCGAGCCCCGAAGCGATGCCCTGCTCCCGGTCGCTGACACCGGTGGCCGCGGCGATGAACATGGCGGTGAACACCACCCCGTCACCGATGCTGAGGGCGACCAGTCCGGGCAGCAGGGCCGCGTACGAGCTGTCCCCGGTCATCGCCAGACCCAGCGCCGCGGCACCCGCCGCGCCCACCGCCAGCGCCGCGACGAGGGTGCGGCGCAGGCCGAAGCGGGTCACCACCTGACCGGCCACCGCCGAGCCGGTCACGACCACGGCGGTGGGCACCAGGAAGGCCAGGCCGGTGCGCAGGGAGTCGTAGCCGCGGACGTCCTGGAAGTAGATCGACAGGAAGTACAGCACCGAGCCGAAGGTCGCCGCGAACATCGCCGCGAGCCCGACCGCCGCGACGACGTTGCGGTTGCGCAGCAGCCCGCGCGGCACCAGCGGGTCGGCGGCCCGCCGCTCGATCACGACCAGCGCGACCAGCAGCGCCAGCCCGGCCGCCGCCGGGCCGAGCACGACCGGCGAGTCCCAGCCGGCCTCCGGGCCCCTCACCAGAGCGAAGACCAGCAGCGTGATGCCGCCGGTCGCACTGAGCGCACCCAGCAGGTCGAACGACCGCCCCTCGGCGCGCCGGGCATCGGCCGGCAGCAGGGGGAACGCCAGCAGCAGCGCCGCGGCCGCCAGGGGTGCGTTGATGAGGAACACCGCCGGCCACCCGAACGCGCGCGTGAGGACGCCGCCGAGCAGGACGCCGAGGACCAGGCCGGCCGCGCCCGCACCGCCCCACACGCCCAGCGCGCGGTTGCGGGCCCGGCCCTCCGGAAAGGTGACGTTGACCAGGGCCAGCGTCGTCGGGAAGACCAGGGCGCCGCCCAGGCCCTGGACCGCGCGAGCGCTCAACAGCATCTCCGGGCTGCGGGCGAGACCGCCGGCCAGGGCCGCGGCCGCGTACAGCGCGAGGCCGGTGACCAGGACCCGGCGCCGGCCGAGCAGGTCGGCGGCCCGGCCGCCGAGCAGCAGGAAGCCGCTGGACGCGACGGCGTAGGCGGTGACCACGGCCTGCAGGGTCTGGGCGGAGAAGCCCAGGTCACGCCGGATGTCCGGGAGCGCGACCACCACGATGTACTGATCCAGCGAGACGATCAGCATGGCGAAGGCCAGCAGCGCCAGCGCGGCCCGGCGACGCCCGGGGCCGGTCATCGCCGGCCCGGTTGACAGAGTCATGGTCGTTCCCCGTTCCTGGATATTGGGGGTCCAGGATAGGCATCAGATCCTGGACATGTAAAGTCCAGGACTATGCGGATGAGTCAGGGCGTCGAATGGGCCCTCCACACGTGCCTCAACCTCGGCTGGCTCGACACCCCGGTCCCGACCGCCACCCTCGCGGCGTTCTACGAGCTGCCGCCCGCGTACCTGAACAAGCAGCTGCAGGCCCTGGTCCGGGCCGGGATCCTGGCGTCGGTCTCGGGTCCGCGCGGCGGTTTCCGGCTGGCCCGGGACCCGGGGGCGGTCTCGCTGCTGGACATCGTGGCCGCCATCGAGGGGCCGGAGGAGTTGTTCCGCTGCGACCAGATCCTGCGCAAAGGCCCGGGCGAGCACACGGGCGTCGACTACCGGCAGTCGTGCACCCTTTCCCAGGCGATGCTCGGGGCCGAGCTGGCCTGGCGGCGGGAACTGGCCGGGCGGACCCTGGCCCACATCCGGGCCGATGTCGAGCGCCTGCACCCCGATTCCCCGGCGGACACCAGGGCCAGGATCGCCGCGCTGCGCTAGGAAGGAAGCGCGTCCGTGATCGCACCGCTCTTTCGCGTCTATCGCAAGCCGCTGGACCGGCCCTGACGGCGTCGGACCGTCCGCACCACGAGGACGATCGCGCCGATGACGAGCAGGACGCCCAGCCCTTGCAGGCCCGGGGAGTCGTCGCCTTCGCCGTACACGATTGCGGCGGCGCCGAGCAGGACGGCGAGGGCGGCCAGGGCGTACTTCATGGGGTCTCCTTCCGGGGCGGCGAGTGCCGACGATGCGATCTCATCACCGGCCCGGCCCGCCGGAAACCGCCCGGGCCGACTCCGCACAGGATCTCCACACAACGCACACGAATGCGGCGCCCAGCCGCCGTCAGCGGGCGCGACGCTGCAGGAACTCGTAGACGTCCTGGGCGTCGACGCCCGGGAAGGTGCCGGGCGGCAGGGCGGCCAGCAGGTGCGAGTGCACCCGGGCACTGGGCCAGGCCTGCCCGGCCCAGCGGTCCACCAGCTCCGCGGGCGGCCGGCGGCAGCACGTCGGGTCCGGGCAGGTCGACACCGTACGGCGGGTGGTGTCACCGCCGCGGAACCAGCGGGCATGCTGGTACGGCGTCCCGACCGTCACCGAGAACTCGCCCGACCGGGTCGACTCCACGTGCACCGTGCACCAGTACGTGCCCTTGCCGGTGTCGGTGAACTGGTAGAACGACGAGTACGGGTCCTCGGCAGCGAACACCGTGCGTGACGCCCATTTGCGGCACACCGGCTGGCCCTCGATCGCGCCGGTCACGTCGGTCGGGAAGCGCACGTCGTCGTTCTCGTAGGCCTTGTAGACCGTGCCGCTCTCGTGCACCCGGGCGAAGTGCACCGGGATGCCGAAGTGGTGGGTGACCAGGTTGGTGAAGCGGTGTGCCGCGGTCTCGTAGGAGACCCCGAACGCGTCGCGGAAGTCGTCGATGGCCAGCGCCCGGTCGGCCTTGGCCTCGCGGAGGAAGTCGGTGGCGAACTTCTCCGGCATCAGCAGCGCCGCGGCGAAGTAGTTGACCTCGACCCGCTGGCGCAGGAAGTCGCCGTAGTCGGCCGGGTCGTGGTGGCCGAGCACGAAGTGCCCGAGCGTCTGCAGCACCACCGCGCGCGGGTCGTGGCCCTTGCCGCTGGCCACCTGCGGCAGATAGATCTTGTGGTTCTTCAGGTCGGTCACCGAGCGGGCCGAGCCGGGCAGGTCGTTGACGTAGTGCAGCGAGAAGCCGAGGTGGGCGGCGATGTCGAGGATGCCGCGCTGGGACAGCGGGCCGGTGGTGTGCCGCACCGACTCCAGCACCTTGGCCGCGGCCTGCTCGATGTAGTCGAAGTAGTTGTCGCGCTCGCGCATCTCGACGCGCAGCTGCTGGTTGGCCCGGCGGGCCACCTCGGGGGTGGCGCTCTGCTCGGTGAGCAGCCGGGTCAGCTCGCGGTGCAGGCCGATCAGCGATTCCAGGGCGTCGGCGGGCAGGCGCCGGCCACCGCGGACGACCGGCAGGCCCAGGGCCGTGTAGGCCGGTTCCCGCTGGAAATGGGCCAGCTCGATCTCCAGCCCGGCGCGCCGGCTCGGCGCTTCCGGCCGCAGCAGCTCCTGCATCGGTACGCCCAGAGCACCCGCGATCGCCTGCAGCACGCTGAGCTTCGGCTCCCGCTTGCCGTTCTCGATCAGTGAGAGCTGCGAGGGCGCCCGGCCGACGGCGGCGCTGAGCTGGTCGAGGGTCATGCCCTTGGCCCGGCGCTGGTGCCGCAGCCGCTGCCCGAGGGTCACGAGGTCCACGGTCGCGTCGGTCGGTGAAGCCGTCATGCGTTTTGACGCTAGCAGAAGATTCGCGCTTCTTCTCCTCGCAAATATCTTCAGGAGGGGTTGTGGACTCGATCAGAGTGAAGTTCTGCCGTAACGGAAGGGCTTAACACCATGACTGATCAGCTGACCGAAGTCAGGGCCAAGTACAGCGGGCGCAGCACCGCCGTGGAACTCACTCGGGCGTGGGCCGGCGATCCCCGTTGGCTGGGCGTGACCCGCAGCTACACGGCGCACGACGTCGTCAAGCTGCGCGGCAGTGTCCAGGAGCAGCACACCCTGGCCGAGCGGGGCGCCCGCCGGCTGTGGGACCTGCTGCACGACGAGGAGTACATCAACGCGCTCGGCGCCATGACCGGCGGCCAGGCCGTGCAGCAGGTGCGGGCCGGGCTCAAGGCGATCTACCTGTCCGGCTGGCAGGTGGCCGCCGACGCCAACCTGTCCGGGCACACGTACCCGGACCAGAGCCTCTACCCGGCGAACTCGGTGCCGGCGGTGGTGCGCCGGATCAACAACGCGCTGCTGCGGGCCGACCAGATCGACACCGCCGCGGGCAAGCACGACCGCGACTGGCTGGCTCCCATCGTCGCCGACGCGGAGGCCGGTTTCGGCGGGCCGCTGAACGCGTTCGAGCTGATGAAGGCCATGATCGCGGCGGGTGCGGCCGGTGTGCACTGGGAGGACCAGCTCGCCTCGGAGAAGAAGTGCGGCCACCTCGGTGGCAAGGTGCTGATCCCGACCGCCCAGCACATCCGCACGCTCAACGCGGCCCGGCTCGCGGCCGACGTGGCCGGGGTGCCCAGCCTGATCATCGCCCGTACCGACGCGCTGGCCGCCGACCTGCTCACCACCGACGTGGACGAGCGCGACAAGCCGTTCCTCACCGGTGAGCGGACCGCGGAGGGCTTCTTCCGCGTGCGCAGCGGTCCGGAGGCGGCGATCGCCCGCGGCGTCGCGTACGCCGACTACGCCGACCTGATCTGGTGCGAGACCGGCAAGCCCGACCTGGAGTTCGCCCGCTCGTTCGCCGAGGCCGTGCACAAGGTGCACCCGGACAAGATGCTGGCGTACAACTGCTCGCCGTCGTTCAACTGGAAGCGCAACCTCGACGACGCCACCATCGCCCGGTTCCAGAAGGAGCTCGGTGCGATGGGCTACAAGTTCCAGTTCGTCACGCTGGCCGGCTTCCACGCGCTGAACCACTCGATGTTCGAGCTGTCCCAGGGCTACGCCACCGAGGGCATGAGCGCGTACGTGCGGCTGCAGGAGGCCGAGTTCGCGGCCGAGGCCAACGGTTACACGGCGACCAAGCACCAGGCCGAGGTCGGCACCGGCTACTTCGACGCCGTCTCGACGGCGCTGAACCCGGAGAGCTCCACCACCGCGCTGTCCGGCTCGACCGAAGCGGAGCAGTTCTGATGGAAGAAGTCACCGTCACCGGGTCCGAGTTCTCCGACGTCCTGACCCCCGAGGCGATCGAGTTCGTGGTGGCGCTGGACCGGGAGTTCGGCGCCCGCCGGGTCCAGCTGCTGGACCGCCGCCGGCGCCGCCGGGCCACCCGGACCACCGAGCTGGACTTCCTGTCCTCCACCCGGCAGATCCGCATCGACGAGACGTGGACCGTGGCGCCCCCGGCCGAGGACCTGATGGACCGCCGGGTGGAGATCACCGGGCCGCCGGAACGCAAGATGACGATCAACGCGCTGAACTCCGGCGCCAAGGTCTGGATGGCCGACTTCGAGGACGCCACCGCGCCGACCTGGGACAACGTCGTCTCAGGCCAGCGCAACCTGCGGGCCGCGCTGGACGGCACGCTGGACTTCACCGCACCGGACGGCCGGGAGTACCGGATCGGCACGGAGCTGCCGACCATCATGGTCCGGCCCCGCGGCTGGCACCTGCCGGAGTGCCACGTGCGCATCGGCGGGCGGGCGGTCTCGGCGTCGCTGTTCGACTTCGGCCTGTACCTGTTCCACTGTGGGCGCAAGCAGATCGAGCGCGGCAGCGGCCCGTACTTCTACCTGCCCAAGCTGGAGAGCCACCTCGAGGCGCGGCTGTGGAACGACGTCTTCGTCTTCGCGCAGAACCTGCTGGGCATCCCCCGCGGCACGATCCGCGCGACGGTGCTGATCGAGACGATCACGGCGGCCTTCGAGATGGAGGAGATCCTGTACGAGCTGCGCGAGCACTCGGCGGGACTCAACGCCGGCCGCTGGGACTACCTGTTCAGCATGATCAAGAACCGGCCGGACGTGGTGCTGCCGGAGCGCTCGCAGGTGACGATGACGGCGCCGTTCATGCGGGCGTACACGGAATTGCTGGTCAAGACCTGTCACCGGCGCGGCGCCCACGCGATCGGCGGCATGGCCGCCGTCGTGCCCAGCCGGGACCCGGTGGCCGCCAAGCGGGCGCTCAACCAGGTCCGCCAGGACAAGCGGCGCGAGGTCGGCGACGGCTTCGACGGCTCCTGGGTGGCCCACCCGGGCCTGGTCGAGACCTGCCGGGAGGTCTTCGACCAGTGGCTCGGCTTCGAGCCGCACCAGATCGTGCGCAAGCGCGAGGACGTGCGGGTCACCGCCAAGGAGCTGCTGGACGTCAAGTCCAGCGCGGTCACGGTCAGCGAGGTCGCGCTGCGCACCAACGTCAGCGTGGCGCTGCGGTACGTCGCGGCGTGGCTGGGCGGGCGCGGCGCGGTGGCGCTCGGCGGGCTGATGGAGGACGCGGCGACGGCGGAGATCTGCCGGACCCAGCTGTGGCAGTGGATCTCGACGGGCACCCCGACCGACTACGGCGTGCCGGTGACCGCGGGCCTGGTGACCCGGATGCTGCGCGAGGAGCTGGACGTGCTCGCCGAGACCGGGGCCCTGGACGAGGAGTCGGGCCGGTGCTTCGGTCAGGCCCGGACCCTGCTGACCGTGCTGCTCTCCGAGCGGACCTGCCCGGAATTCTTCACTCTGCCCGCGTACCTGCGGCACATGACCGGTGGCGGCCTCAAGCCGGCGGCGGCTCTGCCGGTCTGACCGGGAGCAACGGGACGGCCCGGTGGCGATCCGCCGCCGGGCCGTGCCCGTTTGCGCGGCGCGTGTGCCCGTGTTGACGGACGGTGAGAAAGCTGCTGCCGCGCCGGGCCCGGCAACGGGCCTCCCGGGATGCCATGCTGGGGCTCCGAGCCCGTCAGAGCAGCGCTGGGAGGACATGCCGATGCTGCCCCTCAATGCCCAGAACTTGTCGTCCCTGCCCGCCGAGCTGCCGGTCCCGTCCTACGACCGCGGCGCGCTGCGGACCGGGATCGTGCACTTCGGCGTCGGTGGCTTCCACCGGGCGCACGAGGCGATGTACCTCGACCGGCTGATGACCGCGGGCCGGGCGCTGGACTGGGCGATCTGCGGGGTGGGTGTGATGCCGGCCGACCGGCGCATGGCCGAGGTGATGCACGCCCAGGACGGCCTCTACACGCTGGTCGTCAAGGCGCCGGACGGCACCCTCGAGGCCCGGGTCGTCGGTGCGATCAAGGAATACCTCTTCGCGCCGGACGACCCCGAGGCCGTCATCGAGAAGATGGCCGGCCCCGAGGTGCGCATCGTCTCGCTGACCATCACCGAGGGCGGCTACAACTTCAACGCCGTGACCGGCGACTTCGTCGCCGACAACCCGGACGTGCGGCACGACCTGACCCCGGGCAACCCGCCGCGCACCACCTTCGGGCTGATCACCGCGGCGCTGGCCCGGCGGCGCGAGCGCGGGGTGCCCCCGTTCACGATCATGAGCTGCGACAACATCCAGGGCAACGGGCACGCCGCCCGGCGCAGCTTCGTCGCCTTCGCCACGCTGCGGGACCCGGAGCTCGGCGCGTGGGTGCAGCAGCACGTCGCCTTCCCCAACAGCATGGTCGACCGGATCACCCCGGTGACCACGGACGACGACCGCGCGGAGGTCCGCAAGCGGTTCGGCGTGGACGACGCGTGGCCGGTGGTGTGCGAGCCGTTCACCCAGTGGGCCCTGGAGGACGCCTTCCCGCTGGGCCGGCCCCCGTTCGAGGGGGCCGGGGTGCAGGTGGTCGCCGACGTCGAGCCGTACGAGCTGATGAAGCTGCGCCTGCTCAACGCCAGCCACCAGGCGCTCTGCTACTTCGGTTACCTGGCCGGCTACCGGCTCGTGCACGACGTGGCCCAGGATCCGCTGTTCGCCGACTTCCTGCTGGCGTACATGGACCGCGAGGCCACCCCGACCCTGGAGCCGGTGCCCGGTATCGACCTGGACGAGTACAAGCACCAGCTCATCGACCGCTTCTCCAACGCCCAGGTGCGCGACACCGTGGCCCGGCTCTGCGCCGAGAGCTCCGACCGCATCCCCAAGTGGCTGCTGCCGGTGATCCGGCACAACCTCGAGACCGGCGGCGAGATCCTGCGGTCCACCGCCGTGGTGGCCAGCTGGGCCCGGTACGCCGAGGGCGTCGACGAGCAGGGCAACCCGATCGAGGTGGTGGACCGGCTCAAGGACACCCTGACCGCGGCCGCCCGGCGTCAGAGTGCGGACCCACTGGCGTTCATCGCCGACCGGGACCTGTTCGGGGATCTGATCGACAACGAGCGGTTCGTCTCGGCGTACCGGTCGGTGTCGTCCTCGCTGCACCTCAAGGGAGCGCGGGCGACACTCGAGGAGCTGGCCGGCGCCTCCTGAGCAGCACGGCGCCGAGTCCGCCGGCCAGCAACTGGCTGGCCGCGACGGCCAGCAGCAGGACGGTCGTGCCGTGGCCGGTGGCCAGGCCCGCGAGGGCGACACCGGCCGCGGCGGCGGTCACCTTGAGCCCGGCCCCGATGGTGAAGACCTGGGTCCGCGCCTCCGGCGGGGCCTCCCGGTCCCGCACGACCAGCAGGGACGCGAACAGCGGGCCGTTGATCAGGCCGGCGACCACGAACAGGGCCAGGGTCGGCCAGCGCCCGCCGACCAGCGGCAGCACCGCGAACGGCAGGCTCATGGCGACCAGCCCGGCCAGCATGAGCCGCTCGGGCCGCAGCCGGCGCACCGGCAGCCGGGCGTAGGCCAGCGAACTGACCAGGTTGCCGGCCGCGAACGCCGACAGCGTCAGGCCGGTCATGGCCGGATCGTGCAGGCCCGCGGCGAGCAACGCCGCGACGATCGGCAGCGCGCCGAAGCCGAGCTGGCTGACGGTGCTGGCCGCCGTGACAGCGGCCAGCGGAGGCTCCCGCCACAGCGCCGTCAGCGCCCGCCCCCGCCGTCGCGGGATGCTCGGCCGGGTCCGGTCCGGCACCGGCAGCGACACCACGATGGCCGCGGCGAGCGCACACGAGACCGCCAGAACGGCCACCGCCCACAGTGCCCCCGCCCAGCCGGCGACGACCGCGGCCAGGGCCGGGCCGACGATGCCGGCCAGGCTGTAGGAGGTCGCGTCGAGACCGAAGGCCCGCGGCAGCCGGTCGCCGGCGAGCTCGCCGAGCAGACTCGACAGACCACCGATCAGCAGCGGCGCGCAGCAGCCGGCCAGCACGGCAGCCACGAACGCGGCCGCCGGAGCCGGATCGGCCAGCAGCGCCGCGCCGGTGAAGCCGGCCGCGAAGCCGAGCAACCCGCCGACGTAGAGCAGCCGGCGCCGGCGGACAGCGTCGGCGAGCGCCCCCACCAGGGGTGCCGCCAGCACATGGGGCACCATCAGCGCGCCGATCAGCAGGCCGCCGAACGCCGCGCCCCGCCCCACTGCGAGGACATGCAGCAGCAGAGCCACCCGGCTGCCCTCGTCGGCGAGCCGCGCCAGGGCGGCGGCGGTCGTGTATCGGGTCAGGACGCCGGGCACAGCCATGCCCCTCGCCTACCCGCGGAGCCGGCGAAGAAATCTTGCGGTGCGGGGCAACCTCCCGGGGGCCATCGGCCACTGCACGGGTATGGAAACGTCCTCCCCCACCTCCCCCGAGGCTCCCCCCGGCCGGTTCCGGCGCTGGCGGGGCACTGCCATCGCAGCCGTCCTGGCCTGCGGTCTCGGCGTCACCGCGGTCGCCTTCACCCAGAACGCCTCGGCCGCCACGGCCTGGCCGTCCGCCCAGGGCCTGGTCAAGGTCAGCGCGACGACCAACGTGTCGGGCACCTTCGACGGTGGCCTCAAGCGGTACTTCGGCATCGGCGACGGCGGGCAGGACGAGAGCCAGGACCCGATGTTCAAACTGGCCGACGGCGCCACCCTCAAGAACGTCATCATCGGCGCCCCGGCCGGTGACGGCGTGCACTGCAGCGGCTCGTGCACCCTGGTCAACGTCTGGTGGGAGGACGTCGGCGAGGACGCCGCCACGTTCAAGGGCGGCACCTCGGCCCGGTACACCGTCGAGGGCGGCGGCGCCCGCTCGGCCTCGGACAAGGTCTTCCAGCACAACGGCGGCGGCACGCTGACCGTCCGCAACTTCCAGGTCAGCGACTTCGGCAAGCTCTACCGCTCGTGCGGCAACTGCAAGACGCAGTTCAAGCGGAACGTGGTGCTGCAGAACATCACCGCGAGCGCGCCGGGCAAGGCCCTGGCCGGCATCAACACCAACTTCGGGGACACGGCGACGTTCTCCGGCATCACGATCGTCGGGGACAGCAAGAAGAAGATCGCGATCTGCGACCGGTTCACCGGCAACAACACCGGCGCGGAGCCGCCGAAGACCGGTTCCGGCGCCGACGGCAAGAACTGTTTCTTCAGCGCCTCGGACATCACCTACAAATAACCGTACCGCACCGGATCAGCCGGGTCGGCGCCTCCCCGCGCCGGCCCGGCCCCTGGCTTTCCCCGGCCGTCTGCCGCATTATCGGCAGGCGGCCTTTTCCGTGGCCCCACCTGCGGCTTCGACCTTTATTTCTCCTTAAAAGCGTGTCGCCACCAGCCGTTCCCGAGTCGTAATTCCACCATTCTTTTTGCTCCGGGAATGGCTCGGGGGTTGATATTGAGGGATTCGCATGGCAGCATTCTGAGCGCGCATCGGGAGGGCCCCCGTGCCCTTTGTCGCCGACGGCGGCCCTCCCTTTCTCCGCGACATCCCTTTCCCGAGAGGCACGTTATGACAGCGTCTGTTCATCCACCCGCCCATCGTCGAGCCCCGCGCCGGCGGATCGTGCTGGTGGCGGCAGGCATCGCCGGCCTGGTCGCCGCCGGACTGGGGGTCGTCTACACCCAGTCGGCCGACGCCGCCACCACGCTGGGCGCTTCCGCGGCGGCCAGGGGTCGTTATTTCGGTGCGGCGATCGCGGCCGGCCGGCTGGGTGATGGGACCTATACCCGGATCCTGAACAGCGAGTTCAACGCGGTCACCCCTGAGAACGAGATGAAGTGGGACGCCACCGAACCGGCCCGGGGCAGCTTCACCTACAG
>NZ_JBSGFR010000062.1:0-46674 GCF_053603475.1 Actinoplanes sp. NPDC004185
GCTCGACGAATGGGCCTACGCCCGCGCCTACCGCACCGAGACCGAACGCCGCCAAGCCCTGCCCGGGTGGATCCACTTTTACAATCACCACCGCGAACACACCGCACTCAACGGCCTACCACCCGCCAGCCGCGTCCCCAACCTCACGGGTCAGTACATCTAGCTGCCCGAGGTGAGGCGGCGGCCGACGGCCGCGATGAGGCGGTCCAGCTCGGAGCCGAACGGGTTGTCGTGCACCAGGTACGTCCAGGTGGCACTCGGGCGCACGATCTCGGCCTGCTCCGGATGGTAGCCGTCGCTGAGGTCGAGCTCCTCGAACGTGGCGATGGTGCGCGCCTCGATCTCGGTGAAGACCTTCTGGAACGCCGGCACCGCCGCCCGGTGGAACTCGTCGAGCGGGTCCAGCTTGCCCAGCGCCCGCAGGTGCACACCCTCGCGCACCTCGGAGAGCTCGGCCAGGTGCTCGGCCCAGAGCCGGTCGAGGTGGTAGAGCGCGATCGACCGGGCCGCGTCGGAGAGCACGTCCTCGTCGATCTCCTTGGCCTTCTCCGGCGACCGTTCGAGCAGCATGATCGCGGCGACCTCGGAGGTGAGCAGGCGTTCCCGGCGCTCGGCCAGGGCGAGGCGCTGCTCCTCGATGACGACGCTGTAGCGCCAGGTGTTGCGGTGGATCTCGTGGTTGACGCCCTCGGCGACGCGCTGGGCGTGCTCGACCGCGTAGTCGACCTGCTCGTCGTGCACCACGCCGTCCATGTCCATCCGTGGGGACGACGGGAGGATGTCGCCGGCGTGCCGGGTGATCAGGTCGTCCTCGAGGCTGACGAAGAACACCGAGCCACCGGGGTCGCCCTGCCGGCCCGCGCGGCCTCGCAGCTGGTCGTCGACGCGGCGGCTGTCGTGCCGGCCGCTGCCGATGACGTACAGGCCGCCCAGCTCGGCGACCTTCTCCGCGTCCTTGCCGTCGCTGCCGCCCAGGCGGATGTCGACGCCGCGGCCGGCCATCTGGGTGGAGACGGTGACCGCGCCCAGCGCGCCGGCCTCGGCGATGATCGCCGCTTCCTCGTCGTCGTTCTTGGCGTTGAGCACGTTGCTCGGCACCCCGGCCGCGGCCAGCTGCTTGGCCAGCAGCTCGGAGGCCTTCACGTCGAGGGTGCCGATCAGCACCGGGCGCCCCTTGTCGTGGGCGATCTTGATCTCTTCGACCAGGGCCTCGTCGCGCATGTCGTGCGCGGAGTAGATCCGGTCGGGCTCGTCCTCGCGGATGTTCGGGGTGTTCGACGGGATGACCGCGACCTCGAGCTTGAAGTACTCGCGGAGCTGCTCGCCGACGTGCACGGCAGTGGCGGTCATGCCGCACACCGTCTCGTACAGCGCGATGTAGGCCTGGACGGTGATCGTGTCGAGGACCTCGCCCTCGGCGGTGGCGCTGAGCCCCTCCTTGGCCTCGACGGCGGCCTGCAGACCGTCGGGCCAGCGGCGGCGCTGGGCGACCCGGCCGCGCATCTCGTCGATCAGCTCGACGGTGCCGTCCCGCACGATGTAGTCGACGTCGCGGCGCAGCAGGGCCCGGGCGTGCAGGGCCACGTTGACCGCGGAGAGCTGCTCGACCTGGTCGTCCGCGTACAGGTCGATGCCCATCTTCTTCTCCAGCGCCTCCAGGCCGGCGTTGGAGAAGGCGACGCTGCGGCCGTCCTCGGCCACCTCGTAGTCCTTGCCCGGGCGCAGGTCGCGGACCAGCGCGGCGGCGTCGTGCACCGGGTCGCTCTCGGTGGAGATGCTGCCGGCCAGCACCATCGGCACCCGGGCCTCGTCGATCAGGATCGAGTCGGCCTCGTCCACGATGGCCGTGGCCAGCTTGCGCTGCACCCGGTCGGCGATGTCGGTGACGAGCTGGTCGCGCAGGTAGTCGAAGCCGGCCTCGCTGACCGAGACGTAGGTGACGTCGGCGGCGTAGGCCTCGCGGCGCTCCTCACGGGTGGAGGTCTCGGTGACCCAGCCGACGGACAGGCCCAGCAGCTTGTAGACCGGCTCCATCCAGGTGGCGTCGCGGCGGGCCAGGTAGTCGTTGACCGTGAGCACGTGCACCGGGCCGTTGCCCAGCCGCACGTGGCCGTACGCGGCGATGGTCGCGGTCAGCGTCTTGCCCTCACCGGTGGCCATCTCGGCGACCTTGCCGGACAGCAGCGCCATCGCGCCGACCAGCTGCACGTCGTACGGCCGCTGCTCGAGGGCGCGCCAGGCCGCCTCGCGGCCGACCGCGCAGATCTCGGTGTAGTCGTCCGCCGCGGCGGCGGCCTCGGTCAGCGCGGCGTCGTCGAGCTCACGCAGCGCCTCCTCACGGGCTTCGATGGCCGGCAGCCGCCGCTCGAGCGGCGCCAGATCGACCGTGGTGCCCGGACGCTGCAGGAACTTACGGAACCGGTTCTTGAACCGCTGCGACACACCCATGGGCGGTTACGGTACTTCACTTACCTTGAAACGTGGTGCCGACTCCCGCCTGTTTCGCCCAGGGCTCAGCTGACCAGCAACTGGTGCGCGGCGAGCTCGCGATAGAGCGGGCTGGTCTCCAGCAGCTGCTCGTGCGGGCCGACGGCGACGACCCGGCCCGCTTCCAGCACCACGATCTGGTCGCTGTCGACCACCGTGCTCAGCCGGTGCGCCACGATGATCAGGGTGCGCTGGAAGGACGCCGCCGCGATCGCCTCGCGCAGCGCCGCCTCGTTGCGGGCGTCGAGATTGCTCGTCGGCTCGTCCAGCAGCAGGATCGGCGCGCCGGCCAGCAGCGTCCGGGCGATGGCCAGGCGCTGGCGCTCACCGCCGGAGAGCAGCACCCCGCCCTCGCCCACCTGCACGTCCAGGCCCTCGGGGGTGCGGGTCGCCAGCGCGCCGAGATTGACCTGCTCCAGCGCGTCCAGCAGGCGCTGCTCGTCGGCGCCGGGCGCGGTGAGCAGCAGGTTGTCGCGCAGGGTGCCGGCCAGCACCGGGGCTTCCTGCTCGACGTAGCCGAGCCGGCGGCGCAGCGCCTCGCGCGGCAGCTGCCGGATGTCGGTGCCGCCGACCCGGATGGCGCCGGACGTGGTCTCGTAGAAGCGCTCGATGAGGGCGAGCACGGTGGACTTGCCCGCGCCGGACGGCCCGACCAGGGCGATCCGGCTGCCGGCGGGCACGGTGAAGGAGACCTCGCGCAGCACCTCGGTCCCGCCGGGATAACCGAAGCTGACGTTCTCCAGCACCACGGCCGGCTCCCCCGCGCCGTCCGGCCCGGCCGGCGCCGGGCTGTCGCCGGCCGTCTCCGACGGCAGATCCAGGACCTCCTCGATGCGCTGCAGGGCGCCGAGGCCGGTCTGGAGCTGGGTGTACGCGTTCAGCGCCTGACCCAGCGGCAGCACCAGGAAGAACAGGAAGAGCACGAACGCCACCAGGTCACCGACACTGATCGCCCCCGACGCGACACGGGCCCCGCCGACCCCGAGCACCAGCAGGAACGCGCCCTGGGTGGCCGCCGCGGAGGCCGGCCCGATGAGCGCGCGCAGCCGGGCCACCCGCATGCCCGCCTCGTACGCCTCCGTGGCGCTGCGGGTGACGGTCTCGGCCTCACGCTGCTCGGCGCCGCTGGCCCGGATGGTGCGCGCCGCCGAGATGGCCCGCTCGACGGCGGAGGTCATCTCGCCGAGCCGTTCCTGGGTCAGCTCGGACAGCCCCCGCACCCGGCGCGAGACCGAGATGGCGACGGCCATCCCGACGGCGAGCCCGCACAGGGCCACGCCGAGCAGCAGCGGATCGAGCACCGCCATGGCGACGGTCGCGCCGGCCACCATCACGGTGCCGGTGACGATCTCGAACAGCCCGGATGTGACCACCGCGCGCAGCAGCGTGGTGTCGGCGCCGACGCGGGAGAGCAGGTCACCGGTGCGGCGCGCGTCGTATTCGGCGATGGGCAGACGCAGCAGGTGCCGGGCCAGCCGGCGGCGGGTGGTCAGCACCAGCCCCTCGGCGGTGCGCTGGAGCAGATAGTCGCGCAGGCCGCCGAGCGCGGCCCCGGTGAGCAGCAGCGCGACCAGCAGAGCCACCGCACCGCCGATCGGCTGCTTCGCCCCGATGCCGTCGAGCACCGAGCGGACAAGCACCGGCTGCACGAGCGCGGTGACCGCGGTGACCAGGGAGAGCCCGCCCACCACGGCAAGCGTGCCGCGATGCTCGCGAAGGTATGGCAGGAGTGCGGGTAGTCCCACCCTCCGCACGGCCATGCGCCGAGCCTAGCCTCGCCCGGCCACCGCGCGAGGGTGTCGCTCAGCACTCTCTCAGCAGGCCAGTACCGCCTGGAGTTCCTGGCGGCGGCGGGCGGCCAGGTCGTCGAGGAACCGGGGCGCCTCGTCGAACGGCACGACAGCCGAGACGAGGTGCTTGCGGATCAGGTCGCCGTCGGCGCGCAGCAGGTCGATCGTGGCGGCGGAGAGGCGTTCGCGGTCCCAGGTCGGCGCCAGGCCGCGGGGCACCCGGCCGATCTGGGCGCAGCGCAGCCCGAGCCCGTTGTGGTGGAACTCCTCGCCGAGCCGGACCTCGTCGGCGCCGCCCTGGTAGAAGGCCAGGTCGATCACCGTGCCCTGGGGGCGCAGCAGCCGCAGGGCGAGCTGCAGCGCCGAGGCCTGACCGCGGCACTGGAAGACGATGTCGGCGCCGCGGTCGTCCGCGGTGTGCCGCCAGGCGGTCTTGAGGGTGACCGCGGGGTCGCCGTCGTCGGGGTCCAGGGTCTCGAGGCCCAGGGCGGCGGCGACAGCCCGCCGCTGCGGTGTCGGGTCGAGCACGACCACGGAGGCCGCGCCGTGGGCCCGCGCGAACAGGGCCGTGAGCAGGCCGACCACCCCGGCGCCGGTGACCGCGACGCGGCGGCCGGCCACGCCGTCGCCCAGGCCGCGCACCGCGGTGCCGTGCAGGTCGGCGGCGGCGTGCAGCAGGCCGTTGGCGCAGATCGGGCCCATGTGGGCGACGTAGATGCCCAGCATCGGGTCGAGGTCGGCCGGCAGCGGCACGACCCGGTCGCGCAGCGGATCGCCGGTGTAGCCGGTGCGGTGCCCGTAGGTCATCGCCACGACCGCGCCCTCGGCGACCGCCGGGGTGCGGCTCTGCTCGACCCGGCCGACCTCCATGTAGCCGAGCCGGGTGACCGGGAAGGGCTGCTCGACCGGGCCGCCGAACAGGCCCAGCACCGGGTCGAAGCCGTGGTGCAGGGCCGGGTTGGTGCCCTTGACGTAGCTGAGCTCGGTGCCGGCCGACACCCCGCTGAACAGCGTCGCGACCCGGAACTGGCCGTCGGCGAGCGGGGCCGGCTCCTCCTCGGCGACCGCCAGGCGGCCGGGCGCGGTCACGATGATGTTGCGCTCAGACATGCGAGACCTCCGCGGTGCGCGGAGTGACAGCCCGGCCGGTGGCCGCGGCCTCGGCGACGGCCAGGGCGACGGCATGGGTACGCAGCGCCTCGGCGTACGGCACCCGGACGTCGTCGCGGTCGCCCCGGACCGCGTCGATGAACGCCTGGTCCACGGCGATGCGCGCGCTCTCCGGGTCACTGTCCACTGTGCGTGGCCCGTCGGCGTCGCGGACCACCAGCCCGGTCTCGGTCACGGCCAGGGCCAGCCCGTCGGCGTAGATCTCCAGGCCCGCCCGTTCCTTCCAGCCCAGCACGCAGGTCGCGGCGAGCGTCCCCACGGCACCGCTCGCGAAGCGCAGCGTGGCGGCGGTCGCGCCGTCCACATCGGCCCCGTCGACCGGCGGCGGCGTGCCGTTGCCGATCGCCGTCACCTCGGTGATCTCGCCGGCCAGGTGGCGGGCCAGGTCGAGCACGTGGGCGGCCTGCTCGACGACCGGGCCGCCCGAGCGGTCCCGGTGCGGCCACCACGACACCGGCGGCACCTTGTCCAGCCACGCCCCGGTCACCAGCCGTACGGGCCGGTCCTGGAGCAGGGCGCGCGCTTGTTCAACAATTGAGAGGTAGCGCCAATGGTGACCAACCGCTGTCACGATCTCACTCTTCGAAATGAGACCTGCGATTTCGGTGGCCGTATCCCAATCGAGAGAAATAGGCTTTTCGACAAAAATTGGCAGTCCAGCGGCCACCACGGCGCGCTCCGCGTCGCCATGGGCGAAGGGCGGTACACACACGTAGGCCGCGTCCAGACCGGCTCCCAGGAGCGCCTCCACGTCCGGGAAAACCTGCGCGCCGTGCGCGTCCGCGAGGCTCTGCGCCGCCGCCGGAACGACGTCCGTCACGCCCACCACCTGTACACCCGGCAGCCCGGACAACACCCTGGCATGCCGTTGCGCGACACCGCCGGCGCCGATCATTCCCACTCTTGTCCCGGCCATGAGCCCTCCCCGATCGTCGACACCGTCCTGCGGCCTCTCGACTTCTCCCGCACGGCAAATGTGAAACGTCAGGTCTTTCCGCAGCGGGCGGACATCCAGCTGTTACCCCGCGGCAAGATTGGAGGCGGCCTGACATGGGAAAGTTGCGCGCTTCGCTGTTGATCGTCAACTGGGGGGTGTGCCCATGCGGCATTCGCGCACGAACGTTGCTCCGACCGCGTCACCCATCGTCGAGGCCTGGGCGGCCTACCGGACCGGAAACGCCACACAATGGACATCCCGGCAACTGGCCCGCGCGAAGAAGGGCACCCGCGTCAGCGTGGTGATCCCGGCGCGCAACGAGGAGGCGACAGTCGGCGCCATCGTGTCGACCATCCACGAGCACCTGAGCGTGAAGGTTCCACTGGTGGACGAGATCCTCGTGGTGGACTCCCGGTCCACCGACGCGACCGCCCTGGTGGCGCGCGCGGCCGGGGCCCGGGTGGTGCACCAGGACGACGTGACCCGCGGCCTGCCCCGGATGGAGGGCAAGGGCGACGCGCTCTGGGCCGGCCTCGCGGCCAGCACCGGTGACGTGGTCGCGTTCGTCGACGGCGATCTGCGCGACTTCTCCCCGCACTTCGTGACCGGCCTGCTCGGGCCGCTGCTGACCGATCCGTCGGTCGAGTTCGTCAAGGGCTTCTACCACCGCCCGCTGGTCAGCAACACCGGCGTCGAGACCGACGGCGGCGGCCGGGTCACCGAGCTCGCCGCGCGCCCCCTGATCAACCTGTTCTGGCCGGACCTGGCCGGCGTGGTCCAGCCCCTGGCCGGCGAGTACGCGGGCCGCCGCACGACCCTGGAACGGATCCCCTTCGTCTCCGGGTACGGCGTCGAGATCGCGATGCTGATCGACCTGCTGGACCTGGTCGGCCTGGACGCCCTGGCCCAGGTCGATCTGGGCGAGCGGTTCCACCGCCACCAGGGCACCGAGGCGCTGGGCCGGATGTCGGCCCAGATCATGGTGACCGCGTGGTCCCGGCTGCACCGCCGTGGCCTGGTCACCGACGCGCTGCCGCCCTCGACGCTGCTCACCCAGTTCCGTCGCGGCGGCGCCGACGCCCTGCCGCACCTGGACCGCGAGATCGTACTCAGCGAGGTGGGTGTCACGGAACGGCCGCCGCTGAAGACCGTGGCGCGCAGGTCGGTGCCGGCCGCATGAGAGTCCTGATGAACGCGGGGCCGTGGCTCCCGGTCCCCCCGAACGGTTACGGCGGCATCGAGAACGTCATCGCCACCCTGGTCCCCGAGCTGCGCCGGCTCGGGGTCGAGGTGGTGCTCGCCACCGTGGCGGAGAGCACACTGGCGGTGGACGAGCGGGTCTCCGTCTTCGACACCGGTCAGTTCGCCCAGCTGCAGCGGCCGTACAACCAGGTGTGCGGGATCGTGCCCGCGCACCTGCACGCGGTGCGGCGCCGGCTCGCCGAGGGCGACATCGACCTGGTGCACGACCACGTCGAAGCGGCCGGGCTGGCCACCCTGGCCGCGCTCGGCCCGGACTCGCCGCCGGGCCTGCACACCCTGCACTGGGACCTGGCCAAGCACCCCGAGCTCTACGGGACCTTCGACGGCGGCGACCGGGTCCGGGTCAACGGCGTCTCGGCCAACCAGCTGACCCACGCCCCGGCCGCGCTGAGGGCGCACGCCGTCGGCCACGTGCACCTCGCGACACCGCTGGCCGACGGGGCCGATCTGCGCGCCCCCGTGGCCAAGGAGGACTACGCGGTCGTGCTGGGCCGGATCAATCCCGGTAAGGGGCAGGACCTGGCGGCCCGGCTCGCGCACAGTGCCGGCTTCGACCTCGTGCTGGCCGGGCCCGTCGGGCCGTACCACCGTCCCGAGGATCTCGCCGCGGCCGGCCCGGCGGCGGCGCAGAATCCCGATGTGCGGTTCTGGCAGGAGCACGTGGCCCCGCACGTCGACGGGGACCGGGTCCGCTGGATCGGCACGGTGACCGGGCAGGACCGTGACGACCTGGTCGCGCGCGCCCGGGCCGCGCTCTTCCCGCTGCGCTGGGAGGAGCCCGGCGGTACGGCGGTGGTCGAGTCCCTGGCGCTGGGCACCCCGGTGATCGGCATCGCCCGCGGCTGCCTGCCCGAGCTCATCGAGCACGGCCGGACCGGCCTGCTCACCACCGACGAGGAGGAGCTGGGCGAGCTCGTGGCCGCCGCCGGCACGATCGCCGAGGCCGCATGCCGGGAGGAGGCGGCCCGCCGGTTCACCCCCGCGGTGATGGCATCCTCCTATCTCGGCCTCTACGAACGGGTACGGGACGGGGCCGCCGTCGGGGTGTGATGCCCCTCCTGGCGTTTGCCCGGTGGGTTCGCGGGCACTGACGGCGGACGACGCGACGGACACGGCGCGTCGGTATGGAGGGGGGCGGATGACGAGCCAGCTGGTCTGCCGGCCGGAGCAGCACCTCCCGGCGGCGATTCTGCGGGTCAGCGGCGTGCTGGACGCCATGACGAAGGACGCGCTCGAGCGTGCGGTCTCCCATGCGCTGTCGGCGCAGCCCGAGGCCCTGCTCATCGACGTGTCCGCCCTCGAGATCCCCGATCCCGCCGCGCTGGACGTGCTGAGCACGGTGGTGTGCCGGACGGTCGACTGGCCGAACGTACCCATCGTGCTCTGCGGCGCCGGGCCAGAGACGGCCCGGACCATCGCCGCCTGGCCGGACTGCGCCGCGGTGAGCACCGCGAGCAGCTGCGCCGACGCCCTGAAGGGCACCAAGGAAGAACCCGAGCCCCGGCGGATCCGGGTCCGGCTGCGGCCGGTCCCGGACGCCTGCCGGCAGGTTCGTCAGCTGGTCACCCAGGCCTGCACCTCGTGGCACCGCCGGGAGCTGGCCGGCACGGCCGCGCTGGTCGCCACCGAGCTGGTCGCCAATGTGGTCCGGCACGCGCACACCACCATGGAGTTCACGGTCGGGCTGCGTGACGGGCGGGTCTGCCTGACCGTCCGTGACGGCAGCCGGCTGCTGCCGCGGCCCAAGGCGCCCGAGGCCGGCGAGGCCGGCGGCCGTGGCCTGCAGCTGGTCCGCGAGCTGACCGACGCCTGGGGAGTGCTGCCCGTCTCTGACGGCAAGGTGGTGTGGACCCATCTGACGGCGAGAGCTGCAGTGTGACAGCCAGGCACCGGGACGTGATCGCGGTCGGCGTGTCCGCCGGCGGAGTGGAGCCGCTGCGGGCCCTGGTCGCCGGTCTGCCGCCGGACCTGCCGGCCTCGGTCTCCTTGCCCTGCACCTGCCCCCCCGACGCTCCCAGCGCCCTGCCCTCGATTTTGAACCGAAGCGGCCCGCTGCCCATCGCCGAGGGTGAGCTCCTGCGACCCGGTCGCAGCTACGTCGCGCCGATCGACCACCATCTGCGCTGGAGGAGAAATGTGAACTGAGCCGGCGGATGACGGCACCCACCGGCGGGCCGGGACCGGAGTCCGGTTTCGACAACATCGCGGCCGGCGCGGCCGGGGCGACGATCCGCCGGCTGATCGCCCGGCTGAGGGCGATGCCGGACCGCGAGCCCGGCACGGCGGCCCCCCGGGGATCATCCGGATGAGGCCGTCCGACATGCGGTAGCGTCGCCACGCCTCCAAGTGACGGAAGGTAGCCATGATCCCCACCGACCCGGACTTCGAGGCGCTGCTGATCCACCTCAAGGAGTCCCGGGGCTTCGACTGTTCGACACCATCCTGATCAACGTCACCGCGTTCTTCCGCGATCCGGAGGCGTGGGAACTCCTGCGTGCGGAGATCATGGAGCCGCTGGGAAGGCCGGCCGGACGCGCCGGTGCCGACCTGGTCGGCCGGCTGCGCCTCCGGCGAGGGGGCCTGCACGCTGGCGATGGTGCCGGCCGAGTCGCTGGGTGTCGAGGCGTTCCGCGACCGGGTGAAGATCTACGCCACGGACGTCGACGAGGAACAGCTCAGCGAGTCCCGTCAGGCCACCTACGGTGAGCAGGCGATGCAGGGCGTCCCGGCCGAACTGCGCGGCACGTACTTCGAACGCACCGGCGACCGGTTCACCTTCCGCAAGGACCTGCGGCGCTCGGTCATCTTCGGCCGCAACGACCTGGTCCAGGACGCCCCGATCTGCCGCATCGACCTGCTGGCCTGCCGCAACACCCTGATGTACTTCAACGCCGAGACCCAGACCAAGATCCTCTCGCGCTTCCACTTCGCCCTCGCCGACGGCGGCATCCTCATGCTGGGCAAGGCCGAGATGCTGCTCAGCCACGGCAGCATCTTCACGCCGGTGGACCTCAAGCGCCGGATCTTCCGCCGGGTGCCCCGCCCGATGCGCCAGGCGGGTGCCGGTGGCGCTGACCAAGACCCGGCTCGACGCCCTGTTCGGGGTGTCGTCGCGACATCGGCCGGCCGTTCCGCGACCTCGACCTGTCGTACCGGCCGGTGGAGCTGCGCCCCTACGTCGAGCAGGCGCAGGTCGAACGCCGCACCCTGCGGGTCGACGACGTCGAACACCTGCGGGCCGGTGAGGTCATCCACCTCGAGGTCCAGGTCAGTCCCCTGACCGCCGCCGACGGCAGCCTGCTCGGGGTCAACATCGTCTTCGACGACGTCACCGTGGCCCGGCGCCTGCAGGACGACCTGGAGCAGGCCCGCCAACAGCTGGAGGGCGCCTACGAGGAGCTGCAGAACATCAACGACCCGCTGCGGATCAGCACCGCCCAGCTGGACGACGCGAACGCGTTCCTAGAGACCGTGCTGGCCGGCCTCCGGGCCGGGGCCGTGGTCGTCGACCACGACCTGCGGATCCGGGTGTGGAACCAGCGCGCCGAGGATCTTTGGGGGCTGGGTTCCACGAGGTCGTCGGCGAGCACTTCCTCAACCTGGACATCGGACTACCGTTCGAGCAGCTCCGGCCGCTGCTGCGCGGCGTGCTGGGCGCCCAGGGCGGCGCGGCGGAGCTCGCGGTGGAAGCGGTCGACCGGCGGGGCCGGCCGATCACGGTACGGGTGACCGCGACGCCCTCGCAGCCCTGGATTCCGGCAAGGGCAACGACGGAGCCATCATCGTCATGGAGGCGGACGCGGTGCTCGACACCGTTTGAGCCTCGATGCATCGGGTATCCAGCCGGATTCGGGGGCCAGGTGCGGAAGGTCGGTAGCGGTGGCTGTCGCCTGTGAGGTGAGAGACGACGGGCGCCGCCTGATCGCGGCGCTGACCGGCCATCTCGGCCTCGACGCCGTCGCCGACCTGCGGGTGCGGCTGCTCAAGTGCCTGGCCGAGCAGCCCGAGGCGCTGCTGATCGACCTGTCCCGGATGACGCTGACCGATCCGCTGGCCCTGCACGTCTTCGTCGCCGTGCGCCGGCAGGCGTCCCGCTGGCCCGGCATTCCGCTGCTGCTCTGCGCCGCCGAGCCGTACACCGGCAATCAGCTGCGCAGCGCGGCCTACCGGTCCGTGCCCCGGTTCACCACCCTGGAAGCGGCCCGGGAGCACGCCGGGCTGGAACGGCACACGCTCTCCGTGCTCATCGACGAGCTGCTGCCGATCTCGGGAGCCGCCCGGCAGGCGCGCAACGTGGCGACCGACGCGTGCATGCGCTGGGACCTGCCGGACCTGCTCGCCCCGGCCAGCCTGGTGGCCAATGAGCTGGTCAGCAACGTGGTCAACCATGCGCACACGCTGATGACCCTGCGGCTCACGCTGCGGCCCCGCTTCCTGCACATCGCCGTCCGTGACGGTGACCCCGCCGAGCCGGTGCCGCAGCCCAGCGCCGGCTCCGCCACGATGCGCGGCCGGGGGCTGCTGCTCGTGGCGGCCAGTGCGCATTCCTGGGGCTGGTTGCCGACCGACAACGGCAAGGTCGTCTGGGCGTCCCTCCAGGTCGGCGGGCCTCGCCGCACCACCCGGGAGTCGACGGGCTAGCGGGTCTCCGCGTCGAGCAGGTGGTGCAGGCCGGAGACGGCGAGGATACGCGACACGTACGGCTGGGCGCCCGTCATGGACAGGGAGATCTCCGCCACCGCGGCCGCGGACGCGGCTTCGACCAGGGTGGCCACCCCGGCGGCGTCCACGAGGGGCACCGCCGACAGGTCGACGACCAGCCGGTCCGCGCCGACCGTGGCGATGGCGTGGCGCAGACTCGTCCGCAGCCGCCCGGCCGTGTCCCGGTCGACCTCGCCCCAGATCCGCACCGTGAGCACATCTTCCTCGTGCGTGGCGGTGACCTGCATGCCGTGACCGTCGGACGCGTCGTTCGCACCTTCCCAGCGCGGCAGCGTGTCGCTGAGCATGGCCTCGCGCAGCCAGCCCAGCGCCCGGCTGAGCAGCCGCGACACGTGCATCTGGGAGATGCCCAGCTCGGCCGCGATCTCCGCCTGGGTGCGGTTGCCGTAGAACCGCATCGCCAGCATCTGCCGCTCCCGGGACGGCAACCGCAGCAGCAACGCGGCCACGGTGATCCGGTCGTCGACGGCCTCCAGCTCGGCGTCGGTGCCGCCGATCAGGTCACCGAACTCGGCCGCGCCGTCCACACCGGCCGGTGCGTTGAGCGAGGCGGGCGAATAGCCGGCCGAGGACTCCAGGGCCTCCAGCACCGCGGACTCGGGCAACTGCAGATGGGCGGCGAGCTCCGCCGGGGTGGGCCGGCGGGACAGCTCGTTGGTCAGCACCACCGCGGCGTGCCCGAGCTCCAGGCTCAGATCCTGCAGCCGCCGGGGCACGTGCACACCCCAGGTCCGGTCACGGAAGTGCCGCTTGATCTCCCCGGAGATCGTGATGACCGCGTACGCGGTGAAGGAGCCCCGCTCCGGGTCGTACCGGTCGACGGCTTTCACCAGGCCGAGCCGGGCCACCTGCTCGAGGTCGTCCAGGGCCTCGCCACGGCCGCGGTAGCGGCGGGCCATCCGGCCGGCGAACGGCAGGCAGAGCGCGACGAACTGCTCCCGCAGCTGCACCCGGGCCGGGGCGTCGGCCGACCCGCAATGCTCGGCGTACGTGGTGGCGGCCAGATCAAGGTCCTCGAGCACGTGCTCACCGGACGGCTGCACGTAGTCATGTGCTGACATGCATCCCCCTGAAGCACGCGTCCGGGCCGGCGCCCTCGACTCGCGACCGGGGACTCCACAGCGACCGGGCACCGACGTCGAGCCGACCGTGAAACGACTCCCGGCGACCGTACTGCCCGAGCACTCCAGTACCGAAACTCAAATCACCGATAGGTGTCGCTGAGTGTCTCGCGGTCAGCCGTTGTGATGTCCCCTGGCCTGCTCCCCGGCCGGACCGGCGCCGGCGGGCGGCTGCGGGCGGGCCGGGAGGCCACTGGGCGCGTCGGGCGCATCGGGCGCGTCGTCGGGCCCGGCACCGGCTGCGGGGTCCGGGACGGCTCCCCGGGACGGCAGGCCCGACGGCGTGTCGGACGGTGAGAGGGGGCGGTTGAGCTGGCCCATCTGCGGCGGTTCCAGGGGTGGGCGGGTGGTACGGGCGGGTGGCTGGGGACGGGCCAGGCCGGACAGCGAGGCCGGCTCGGACAGCTGCGGGTGCGCCGGGCTTTGCGGCTGAGACTCGTTGCCGTTCGCCGGGTTCGTGGCCGGCGCAGGGTGGGCCGTGGGCTCGAAGGGACGGTTGAGCTGGCCCATCTGCGGGGGTTCGAGCAGGGGGCGGTTGGACTGACGGGGCTGGGTTCCGGGATGGGGCTGGGCGCTCGGGCGGGTCGGGGCTCCCTGCGGGGCGTCCCACTGGGCGGAGCCTGGGGCCGGGTTGATCTGCTGGCCGGCGGCGGGCGGCTGGTCCGGGCCGGGGCCGGTGGGCAGCTGGTCCGCGCCGAGGCCGGGGGGTGGCTGGTCCGGGCTGGGGCCGGCGGCGCTTTGCCAGACGGGGGCGCTGTCGCCACCCGGGCGGGTGAACGGCGCCGGGGTGCCGGGGTCGGCGGCGGGCTGGTTCTGGTGCGGCGTGGGGCGGTGGGGTGTGCCGGGCTGGGTCGCCGGGCGGGCGAAATACTCGTCGACGCCGGGCTGGGTGGTGGCGGCGGTGTGCGGGGCCGGGGCGGGGTGGCCCGTCGCGGCCTGGTGGTCGGGGGCGCCGGGCTGTCCGGTGCGGCCGGCGGGTGAGCCGTCTTGCTGCGCCGTCCGATCGGGCTGTTGGGTGCTGGGCTGTGCGGGCCGGGCGGCGGGCTGCTGAGCGTCAGGCTGGTGGGTGCCGGGCTGGTGGGTGCCGGGCTGGTGCTGGCCGGGCTGGTGCTGGCCGGGCTGGTGCTGGCCGGGCTGGTGCTGGCCGGGCTGGTGCTGGCCGAGCTGCCACTGGGCGCCGAGTTGCTGGGCCGACTGTGGCGCGCCGAGCTGCTGGCCCGGCTGCGGCTGGCCGAGCTGCGGCTGGCCGAGCTGCGGCTGGCCGAGCTGCGGCTGGCCGAGCTGCGGCTGGCCGAGCTGCGGCTGGCCGCTGAGCTGCTGGGCGGCGGGCGGGGCGGACGACGGGCCCGGGTGCTGGCCCGTGGAGTGCGGTTTCGGGTCCGGCTGGTCCGTGAGCGGCGGCCCGGTGATGTCCGCGCCGGGCTGCTGCGGGGACACGCCGGCGGGGGCGGCCGGTGGGTGGGCGTTCCGGGTGGCGCTCGGCGGCTCCGGGGTGCGTGCCGACGGGGTGAAGCGGGGCGCGTCCAGTGGGCGGTTCTGCTGCACGAACAGCGGTGGTCCCAGCAGCAGCGGGTCCACGTCCGCGGCCGGGCGGGCACGCTCGGGCGCCGGGGCGGCTGCGGCGGATCGTGCCGCGTTCGTTCGCTCGGCGTTCTGCTCGGAGGACGCGGTCCGGCCACCTTCCTGGCGACTCGTCTCCGGGCGACCGGCATCCGGGTTACCCGCGTGCGGCAGGCCGGCATCCGGCCGACCGGCGTCCGAACCACCGGTCGGGAAACGGCTCAGAGCCGGATCGCCCACCTCGGCGCGATCAACGTCAGCGCGATCGACCTGGGGATGGCCAACGTCCGCACGGCCGACGTCCGCAGGGCCGACGTCCGCACGGCCGGCCTCCGCGCGATCGGTCGCACCTCCGGCCTCTGCGCGACCGGCGTCGGGACCGCCGGCGGGAGGACGGCTCAGGCCCTGACCGCCAGCTTCCGCGCGACCAGCGTCCCCGCGCCCGAGCGCCGCGCCACCGACGTCCCCGCGCCCGAGCGCCGCGCGCTCGGCGTCCGGACCCGTCGGGAGGCCGCTCGGGTCAGAGCCACCCACCGCTGCACGACCGGTATCCCCCCGAGCGGGCGCGGCGTGCTCGGTGTCGCGACCCGCTTGGAGACCACTTGTCTCAGAGCCACCCACCGCCGCGCGACCGACGTCCCCGCCCCCGCCGGCTGGGCGATCGAGGGCTGGGCGATCAAGGGCTGGGCGCTCGACGGCTGGGCGATCGGCGGTCAGGCCACTGGGCTCGCCGTCGCGGTCATGCTGCGGGCGGCCCGCAACCGGGTCGCCGAACGAAGCAGGCCCGGATGAAGCCTGCCCGAACGACGGCCGGCCATCAGGCGGCCCGGCGGGGGACGGCTGCGTCGAGGGCGGCTCCGAGTGGGAAAGGCCGGCAGCCGAGTCCGAGCCGAACGCTTCGGGCCCGGGCGGCGTGAGCCCGGACGGCGCGTTTCCGGAAGGAACCAGCCCGGATGCCGAGGTCGAAGCCTGAGGGTGAGCGCCGTCAGAGGCCGAGCTCGGGCGGTAGGCCGGCGCCGGCATCGGCTCCTCCGGCGGGCTGAACGCCATCGGCGGATGGGCGACCCCCACCGCAGGAGCTGGCCGCTCGGCCTCGGCGCTCAGACCCAGTGGCGACACCGGGCCACGCCCCTGCTGCCGGGCCGCCTCGACCAGGCCGGACGACTCGGCCAGCCCGGCCGCCGCCACGACCTCCGCCGCGGCGCGGCCCGCTGTGCACGGCAGGGGCTCTCCGCAGACCGGGCAGACAGTCATGCCGTCGTGGGGGCCCAGGCCGCCCGCGTGGGTCTGGACCATCTCCCACGCCGTACGCGCGAGCACACTGTCAGGATTCACGTACTTCATGCCGATCGGCGCCATGCCGTCCCACCCCCGTAGATCGCCCGCGACAGGCGTTCAGCTCCAAGTTCACCGTGTCCTGGACCGCGCCGTGACCGTTTTGGCCAATCGGTAGACGGACGGCGGACACCCCCGTGGTGTGCGGTGTTTCGGGCGGGCGGCCCGGGGCATCTCCCCCGCCATGACTGGATCGGTGGATGATCGCGGCGCGACCGTGATCCCGTACGAGGACGGGCCCCTGCTGCTGCGCGGCAACTTCACGCTCCGGACCCCCGACGGTGAGGTCATCGATCCGGGCCGTGGCACCGTGGCGCTGTGCCGCTGCGGCAAGTCCGCGATCAAGCCGTTCTGCGACGGCACGCACAAGGCCATCGGCTTCCGGGCGGGCGTGGGCCGCGACAGCGCCGCCCCCCGCGGGACCGCCGCCGACGCCTGACCGCTCACGGCACTGGGAGCGGCCGGCCCCGGCTCAGGCCCGTAGCGAGGTCTCCCCCGCCGCCCAGCGCTCGAGGATGTACTCGGCCCACTTGTCTTCCAGCTTGAGCACGCACCGGGCCCCGAACAGCACGTCGCCCGCCGACTCCGGCTCGGCCTTGCAGAACGACCCGCACATGTCGTACGCGGCGATCTGCTCGTGCACCGCGTCCGCCTCCACGTGCTCGTCGTAGAAGCGGGTGCCGTCCGCGTCGCCGCCCAGCCGGCGCAGGCCGTTGCCGTACGCGCGGTTCGGGCCGGTCGAGGTCATCTCGTACGCGGCCAGGTGGCCCAGCAGCGCCCCGCGCCACCGGCGGTGCAGCCCGAACAGCGACATGAGGTTGTTGTTGGCCAGGGTCGTCGCCGGCACCACGTCCACGTACGCGCCGTACTCGGTGTCGAGGCCGAGCGCGGTCATCGTGCTGCGGAACATCTCCTGGTGCATGCGGTCGGCGATGCCTCCGCCGTACTCGTCGATCTGGATCTCGATGAGCGCGGCCTTGGCCTTGCCGCCCAGCCGGGGGATCGCGAAGGTGTGCGGGTCGGCCTCGCGCAGGTGGTAGATCGAGCGGTGGGTGGCGAACTCGCGGAACTGCTCGAGGGTCGCCCGGCCGCGCAGGTAGCCGGAGAGCGACGGGCCGCTGTTGTCGGAGGTCAGGGCGACCAGCGCGTGGGGCACATCGTCGGCCGGCGCCGGGTCGCCGACGAGCTCGCGCAGGTCGGCCTCGAAGCGGGCCTCCAGGCGGGCCCGCAGCGCCAGCAGCCCCGGGTGCCATTCCCACTGGTCGTCGACGCCGTCCCAGCCGCGGTAGTGCAGCTCGTAGAGCACGAAGAGCGCCAGGTGCAGGTCCTCGTAGTCGACGGCGGCCGGCTCGAGACTGAAGTCGTACGGCGAGCGCGCGAGGGCGTCGATGACGGCGGCCGAAACCGGTCCGCGGGCAGAGGGCATCTTCATGCGGCACGTCCTAATGGGCAAGCGGAATTGAGAGATGCCCGAAGGGATCGGTGCCAAACGGAGAGATCACCCACCGGTGAGTCGTGATCCAGAATTCACTCACTGTGTTGTATAGGTAGCTCTCCGTACGATCGAGGGAAATGCATCTCCCATCCTTGGAGATATCCCCATGGACGACACCGAGCTCTACCGCGAGCGGATCCTCCGGCACGCCGGTCCCGTCATCACCGGCCGGTTCCTCGGGTTCCGGCCCTCCTACACCCGCGAGGTCAAAGTCGCCCAGCCGCTGCTGGTCGCCGTGTTCGTCGCGGCCACCATCACCCAGGCGCTCGGCGCGCTGCTGCTGGCCCTGCTGCGCAGCGGCGGCGGAGGCGCGCGGCGCAAGTTCAAGGACCTCAAGAAGGGCCCGGAATACCTGGTCACCCCGGTACGGCTGCGCGACGACCTGGGCCAGACGTACGAGGTGGAGATGCACGGTCAGCTGCCGCAGTCGGCGTTGCACCGCGGCGACCTCGTGCAGTTGCGCACCCGGGCCCAGAAGGACCCGGATCTGCCGGTGAAGCTGGAGCAGGTCCTCAACCTGACCACGATGCAGCCACTGACCCCGCGCATCCCGACGCTGTGGTCGCACTTCGGTCCCGGGCTGCTGATCCAGGCCGGGCTGGGCCTGGCGCTGGCCGCCGTGCTCGTGGCGGCCTGGCTCAGCTGATCAGCTCAGAGCCGGGCGAGCGGCACGACGGCGGCCATCGCCTTGTCCCCGGCGTCGTTGGGGTGCAGATGGTCGCCGCTGTCGAACGCGGGCAGCAGCTGCTCCGGGTCGGCCGGGTCCCGGGTGGCCGCGTCGAAGTCGGCGAGCCCGTCCAGGGTGCCGTCGCCGCCGGCGCGGATCCACTCGTTCACCGCGACCCGGGTCTTCTCCAGCTCGGGCGTCCACGATCTCCAGCCCTTCCAGGCCATGATCGTGGCGCCGACGACCCGCAGCCCCCGGTCGTGCGCCCGGGCCGCGATCTGGGCCAGCCCGGCGATGATCTGCTCCGGGTCGTCCTGGTGCGGGGTCTGCTGGATGTCGTTGATGCCCTCGAAGACGATGACCGAGCGGGCGCCGGCGCGTTCCAGCACGTCGTAGTCGAGCCGGGTCAGCGCGCTGGGGCCGAAGCTGCTGTAGATGGTGTAGTCGGGCGCGTTGCTGTCCAGCAGGATGCGGTTGCCGCTGATACCGGAGTTGGCCACGCCGTAGTCCGGCACCGGGCTGCCGGCCAGCCGGGCGGCCAGGTAGTCGGTCCAGCGCCGGTTCGCACCCCAGGTGGAGGTGACGCCGTCGGTGATGGAGTCGCCGAGCGCGACCACCGTGCCCGGGCCGCCCCGCACGTCGACCCCGCTCACGTAGTGCCAGACCCGGGTGGTCTCGGTGAACGCGGCGGCGGCCTCGTCCCCGGCGTGGTCGGCCGGGCCCCGGGTGAAGAACGAGTCCTGCATCGCGGCCGGATGGTAGGTGACCGTGCCCGAGGGCTGCGGCGTCCACGTGGTCACGAGCAGATCGCGGTCGGCGGCGACCCGCAGCGGCACCGGGTCGCTGACCACCTCGGCGCGCGCCGGGATGGTGATCGCGGCGCGGCCGTGGAACAGCACGTCGCGCACGGTGCCGGGCTGAGCCGTACCGTCGCTGTTGTCGATGGTCCCGTCGCGGCGTCCGCCGGTGTGCGCGGACAGGGCGACGGTGACGTGCCCCATCAGCACGGGCTGGGTGCCGAAGCGGTTGGACAGGTGGACCCGTACGGTGGCGCCGCCGATCGTGGTGTGCACGACGTTGCGGATCGTGAAGCCCGCGTACCCCTGCTCGACGCCGGCGACCGCGGCCGCCGGCGCGGTGGCCCAGGCCGTGCTCCATCCGGTCGCGGGCCGCTGCGCCGCGGCCGGGGCCGCGAGGCCCGCCACGAGCAGGACCGATGCCGCGACGACCGTGCCGAATCTGCGCATCGTTGCCTCCCTGAGGGCCTCAAGACAACGATCAGTCTCGATGTGATGCTTCGTTCTGTAAAGGCCGGGTAACAACGATGGTCATGTTCGACGGCTTCACGCTGGACCACATCGACGTCGGGGCGGCGACCCTGAGGGTGCGTCACGGCGGCAGCGGCCCGCCGGTCGTCCTGCTGCACAGGGCCCGGCTCGGACACGACCGTTTCGCCATGGCGGGGCACGACCGGGGCAGTAACGTGGCCCAGCGGCTCGCCCTGGACCATCCGGACGTGGTGACCCATCTGGCGGTGCTCGACGGCGTACCCATCGGCGAAGCCCTCGCCCGGGCCGACGCCCGATTCGCCGCGCTGTGGTGGCACTGGTTCTTCCTGGGCCAGACGGCGAAGCCGGCGGAACGGGTCATCAACGCCGACCCGCACGCCTGGTACGGCCTCGGCGACGCCGCGCCGCCGGAGGAACGCGAAGCGATCTACGACCCGGCGACCGTGCACGCGATGTGCTGCGACTACCGCGCGGGCCTGCGCGGGGACCGCGCGGCCGACGACGCGGACCGGGCCGCCGGCCGGCGGATCACCTGCCCGGTGCTGTTCGCCTGGTCGACCCGCGACGACATGGAGGAGCTCTACGGCGACCCGCTGGCGATCTGGCGGGACTGGGCCGACGACGTGCAAGGGGTGCCGATCGAGAGCGGCCACCACATGGCCGAGGAGAACCCTCAGGCGCTCACGACTGCGCTGCGGGCTCTGCTGCGGCGGTGAGCAGACCCCGCGAACGGGCCCAGCGCTCGAAGACCACGGTCGCGAACGGCGGGATCGAGCAGAGAAGGGCGGCCAGTGTGACCCACCACTTCCAGCCGGCCACCCGGGCCTGCACCACGGTGACGGCCAGGTACGCCATGAAGAAGGCGCCGTGGATCGGCCCGGCGATCTGCACGCCGATCTCGTTGCGCACAACCACGTACTTGAAGAACATCCCGATCAGCAACGCTGCCCAGCTGCACGCCTCCGCGATTGCCACGGCGACGAAAAGGGCAGGTATGCGGCGCACGCGGAAACCTCCGGAGTGGTACGACGCGTTCTTCTGATGCGCCGACGGGTTGTGCACGAGATCATAGATGCAGGCAGAGGGGCGGTGCGCGGTGGGCGAAGAGGTCGACCAGAGGACATTCACCCGCGAGGACAGATCGCAGTACCGGCAGAAGATCAGGCGCAGTCTCGACGTCTTCGCGGCCATGCTGCGCGACTCGCGCTTCGATTTCGAACGGCCGCTGACCGGCATGGAGGTCGAGCTCAACCTGGTCGACGGCAACGCCGACCCGGCGATGCGCAACGCCGAGGTGCTGCGGGCCATCGCCGACCCGGACTTCCAGACCGAGCTGGGCCAGTTCAACGTCGAGATAAACGTGGCCCCGCGCCGGCTGGCCGGTGACGAGAACGCCGACCTGGAACGCGAACTGCGGGCCAGCCTGAACAACGCCGAGGAGCACGCCCGCAGCGTCGGCGCGCACATGGTGATGATCGGCATCCTGCCGACGCTGCGCAAGGAACACATGACCGCCGACTCGCTGTCGGCGAACCCGCGTTACAAGCTGCTGAACGAGCAGATCTTCGCGGCCCGCGGCGAGGACCTGGACATCCGCATCGACGGCATCGACCGGCTGGCCGTCACCACGGACACCATCGCGCCCGAGGCGGCCTGCACCAGCACCCAGTTCCACCTGCAGGTGAGCCCGGACCAGTTCGCGGCGTACTGGAACGCGGCCCAGGTCATCTCCGGCATCCAGGTGGCGCTGGGCGCGAACTCGCCGCTGCTGTTCGGCCGCGAGCTGTGGCGCGAGACCCGGATCCCGCTGTTCGAGCAGGCCACCGACACCCGCTCGGAGGAGATCCGGGCCCAGGGCGTACGCCCGCGGGTGTGGTTCGGCGAACGCTGGATCACCTCGGTCTTCGACCTGTTCGAGGAGAACGTGCGCTACTTCCCGGCGCTGCTGCCGATCTGCGACGAGGACGACCCGGAGCAGATCCTGGAGAGTGGCGACACCCCGGAGCTCAGCGAGCTGCGCCTGCACAACGGCACGGTGTACAGGTGGAACAGGCCGATCTACGCGGTGGTCAAGGGCCGCCCGCACCTGCGCGTGGAGAACAGGGTGCTGCCGGCCGGCCCGACGGTCGTCGACACGGTGGCCAACGGGGCCTTCTACTACGGCCTGGTTCGGATGCTGGCCGAGGCCGAGCGTCCGATCTGGACCCAGATGTCGTTCAGCGCCGCGGAGGAGAACTTCCACTCCTGCGCCCGGCACGGCCTCGCGGCGTCGGTGTTCTGGCCGGGGCTGGGCTACGTGCCGGTGTCCGAGCTGGTGCTGCGCCGGCTACTGCCGCTGGCCAAGGAGGGCCTGGACAAGTGGGGGGTGTCGGCGGGCGAGCGGGACAGGCTGCTGGGCATCATCGAGCAGCGCTGCCTGACCGGACGCAACGGGGCGACATGGCAGGTGGAGACGCTGCATGCGCTGGAGGGTGAGGGGCTGGACCGGCAGGCCGCTCTGCACGAGATGCTGCGGCGGTACCTGCCGCCGATGCACGAGAACATCCCGGTCCACGAGTGGCCGGTCTCCTGACCGTCCTGCCGGGCGCCTTGACGTATCCAAGTGGATCGATTAGACCGAGGGGATGATGAAGCGACGTCTGGCGTTCGTCCTGGTCTCCGTATTCGCGGCCGGTGTGGTCGGTGCCGCGCCCGCTGCCGCGCACGGCACCGATCCCACCGCGCCCACCAAGGGGCCGTGTGCGTACACGCCCACGCCGGACGATCCCGCTGTGCGGCCGGTGCCGCTGCCTCGCGATCCGCGGCACACCCCCGATCGTGGCACCGTGGACGTGCTGCTGCGGACCAACCTCGGGCCGATCCCGCTGGAGCTCGACCGGGCCCAGGCGCCGTGCACAGTGCAGAGTTTCGTGCACCTGGTCCGGCACCGGTTCTACGACCGGACCGTCTGTCACCGGCTGACCGCGTACCCGACGCTCCTGGTCCTGCAGTGCGGCGACCCGAGCGGGACCGGCTCCGGCGGCCCCGGCTACCGCTACGGCGACGAGCTGCCCACGAACCTGCCGCCCGCGCCCACCGACCCGACCGGCGAGCGCAAGGTGTACGCCCGGGGCGTGCTGGCCATGGCCAACGCCGGCCCGGACACCAACGGCAGCCAGTTCTTCCTGGTCTACGGCAACTCGGCGCTGCGGCCGAACTACACGATCTTCGGCAGCGTGGAGCGGGGCGGACTGCGGACCCTGGACCGGGTCGCGGCCGGTGGCGTGACGCCGACGGCTGAGGATCCGGCTCCGTTGGACGGGCCGCCCGCGCTGCGGACCGAGATCCGCCGGGCCACGGTGCATCGCTGAGTCAGGCGGCCAGCGCGGTCGGCGGCGCCTCGCCCGATCGTGCGGCCACCGCGGCCGAGACCGCCTCGCTCCATCACGCCGCCACCGCGGCGGCTTCACTGATGACCTCGTCGATCAGGCCGTAGGCCACGGCCTGCTCGGCGGTGAACCAGCGGTCGCGGTCCGAGTCGGCCTCGACCTCGGCCATCGTGCGGCCGCTGTGGCGGGCGATCAGCTCCTGAACCTTGCGCTTGACGTACAGCATGTTCTCGGCCTGGATGGTGATGTCCGCGACCGTGCCGCCGAAGCCGCCCGACGGCTGATGCATCATGATCCGCGCGTGGGGCAAGGCGAACCGCTTGCCGGCGGTGCCCGCGGTCAGCAGGAACTGGCCCATCGAACCGGCCATGCCCATGGCGATGGTGGCCACGTCGTTCTTGATGAACCGCATGGTGTCGTAGATCGCGAGCCCGGCACTGACCGAGCCGCCCGGCGAGTTGATGTAGAGCTGGATGTCCCGGCGCGGGTCAGCCGCGGCGAGCAGGAGCAACTGCCCGCACACCATGTTGGCGCTCGCGTCGGTGACCTCGGTGCCGAGGAAGACGATGCGTTCGGCTAGAAGTGCGTCGTAGAGCTGGGCGCCGAAGGGAGCCTGGTCGGTCTGCATACGACCCATCCTGCGGCGCGTCCCGGCGGGCGGCGACGATCTCTGCCGTGGGCAGATCTGCCCTGGGCATAGCCGCAGGTCACGCGCATTCTGGGGGCGCGCACGGGGGTGGTCACCGGGGTGGTGCGGAGCAGCTCGGCGCGTACCTGCTCGAGCAGGTCGGTCAGCGGCAGGCCGAGGGCGGCGCAGATGCTGGCCAGGATCTCGGAGGAGGCCTCCTTGCGGCCACGCTCGATCTCCGACAGGTACGGCAGCGACACCCCGGCGGCGTCCGCGACGTCCTGCAAGGTGCGACCCTGCTGGTGGCGCAGGCGCCGCAGCACCGTGCCGATGGCTGACCGCAGGAGCGACATCGCACCCCTCCCCTCTGGCGAGTCCCCATTCTAGGGGCCTCGCCGCCGCGGCAGCCCTGATCATCGTCGCGGCCGCGGTGGCGACGTGTGCGATCCGGGCGGTTCGCTGGGATCCACGGCCGTGACCGACCGAGCTACCGTCACCGCCATGGCGCAGTTGCAGGCCGTCGTCGACGATCTCGATCGGTTGTTCGCGCTCGCCTCAGCCGCGCCCGACATCGCCATGAGCCGGCACCTCCCCCGCGTCTACGCCGAGGCCGGCGTCGACTGGCGGCGCTGGGCCACGCCGGAATTCGCCGAGAAGTTCAACGGCCTGATGATCCGCGGCCGGGCGCAGGTCGGGCAGGTCTTCGCCGCCTGCTTCCCGTCCGCGGAGGTCCTGGAGCAGTGGCTGGCGCTCGCCCGTCCCGGCGACCTGCTGATCACCCACCATCCGATCGACGTCCGCAACGGTCACCCGGACGGACGCTGGGCCGAGGGCTTCGTGCCGATCGGCAGCCGCCACCTCGCCGCGATCACCGGACGCGGACTGAGCATGTACGCCGTCCACGCCCCGATGGACACGTCACGCGAGGTCGGCACGGCAGCCGCGATCGTGGAGGCGCTCGGCGGCACCGTGGAGAGTGGCTTCTGGCCTTACGGTGACGGATTCGCGGGCTTGCTGTGCCGGGTGCCGCCGCTGTCCAGCTCTGAGCTCATCGCCGCGGCTCGGCGGATCTTCAAGGTCGATCTCGTGGAGGTCGCCGGCCGGCAGCGACCGGTCATCGAGCGGATCGCGGTGGTCGGCGGCATCGGCGACCGGGTGGCCGAGATGGCAGCGGCGGAGGAGCGGGGTGCCCAGGCCTGGCTGACCGGCGAGATCCACGTACGGATCGAGGGCGGTCCCGGCCGTCGCAAGTACGCCGACGTCCGCGCCTTCGCGGCCGGCACGACGATGACGCTGATCGGCGTGTCCCACGCGGCGAGCGAGCAGCTCGTCCTGCGCACCCAGCTCAGCCGTTGGCTGGCGGCACAGCACGGTCTGACACCGCACCTGCTCGACGAACCGCAATGGTGGCGTTAGGCGTGCGGGTCGATGGCGCCGCGGGCGATCGCCACAGTCGATCGGGGGAACGCGGTCTTGGTCAGGACGAGAACGGCGTCAGGGCCGCCGGCCAGCAGAGCGGCGGCTTCGGCGACGCTCGGGGTGCCGGTCGCCTCGGCCACGATTCCGGAGCCGTGCGGCACGTCGACGCCGGCCAGCGCGGCCGCGGCGAATCCGGTGATCGGCCAGCCGTACCGCTGGGCGACGGCTCGGACGCCGGCCTCGGCGGCCCGCCGATCCAGCGTCGCCAGGGCGCTGATCCGGGCGGGGTCCAGACCGGCTTGCCGCAGCGCGGCGTCGATCGCCGCGGCCAGCTCTTCCTCGGGTACGCCGGCACGTGCCCCGAGCCCGAGAACCAAGCTGCCCGTCACCGTCACCTCCGGACCGTACGCCCGCGGGTGCGGTGTTCCGAAGGCAGGCCCGGCATCCGTGTCAGCCGCCGAGCTTCGCTGACACGAGCCAGATACCGGCCGGGAGACGGTAGCCGACGCCGGGAGTACGGAAGCGCTCCAGCAGCCGCGCCGCACCCGATCTGGCCGATGCCTGCGCCGCCGGGGCAGCCTCCCGGTAGGCGGCACCGGCCGGTCCGATCTCGATCAACCACTCCACAACCGGGTCCGGCTCGTCCGGTGGAGCCAGCGTGACGTCGTGCGGTTCGATCACCACCGCGCCGAAGCCTGCGGCCGTGAGCAGACGCTCGATCCGTACGGGATCCGCGAAGGCGAACGGCCCGGGCTCGTCCCCGAGCGGCAGCGGTGGCAGATCCCCCAGATGCGGAGCAGCGCCCAGCACGACAGCCGGCAGCCACGGAACGGTCCCGGCGTCACGGAAGACCGTTGCGGCGAACCGGCCGCCGGGTCGCAGCGACTGCGCGATCGTGGTGAGGCCGGCCACCGGGTCGGCCAGGACCATCACGGTCATCCGGGAGTACGCCGCGTCGAACGGCGCTCCCGGCACCGCACCCATCGTCTCGATGTCGTCCGCCACGAAGCGCAGCTGGGGGAACCGGTGACGCGCGGCTGCCACCATCGCCTCGGCCAGATCGACGCCCACGGCGACACCGGTGGGCCCGACTGCCGCCGCGAGCTCAGCTGTCGTACCGCCGCAGCCGCAACCGACGTCCAGCACCCGCTCGCCAGGGGCCGCGCGCAGGTGCTCGACCGCCGCCGCGCCCAGCGGGCGGCCGAACTCGTCCTGCCGCTCGGCATGCCGGATCCAGCCGGGCGCGGCCTGTGCCCAGAAGCTCGCGTTGCGGGCACGCAGTTGCGCCGCGCGTGTCATCAGAACGGCATCTCGGCGCCGTCGACGCTCAGCGAGCTGAACGAGGCGGCCTTCGTGGGGTCGAAACCGTCCTCCTGGGCGGCGAGACCCGCCGCGCGGACCAGGCGCTGCGACTGGAACGCGCGGAACGCCGCCTCGTCCGCCCAGATGTTGATGATGCGCCAGCCGACCTCGCTCGGCCCGGCGACGTGAGCCAGCAGACCCGGCGGCCGATCCGGCCCCAGGTGCTTCTCGACCTGGCGGTACTCCGCCTCGCTGACTCCCGGCATCTCCTGCACCACACCGAACGGCATCGCGCACACCCTCTCGTCCGTTGATTAGAGTGAAGCTCTATCGAATGTATCACTACACTGATCCGGTGACCGGCGGCAGGGCTTACACGTCAGCTCGACGACAGGAACAGGCGCGGCAGACCCGGCGGGCCATCCTCGACGCGGCGGCCAAGTTGTTCGTCGATCCGGGCTATGCCGCGACGCGGCTCACCACCGTGGCGGCCGAGGCCGGGGTGGCCGTCCAGACGCTCTATGCCGTGTTCGGCAGCAAGCGGCAGCTGCTCTCGGAACTGGTCGACGTCACGATCGCCGGTGACGACGCGCCGGTGGCCCTGCCGGACCGGGCGTTCGTGGCGGAGATCCGCTCGCTCAGCGGGGCCCGGGCCCGGCTGGCCCGCTTCGCCCGCCACCTCGCCGAGACCCACGAGCGTCAGGCCCAGGTGATGCTGGCGCTGGCCGGAGCCGCCACCGCGGACCCGGACGCGGCGGCGGTGTGGCGCAAGAACCTCGAGGACCGGCAGCGCGGCATGACGATGTTCGCCGCGGACCTGGCCGTGACCGGCGAGCTGCGGGACGACCTGCACCCGGACAAGATCGCCGACGTGCTGTGGCTGGCGCAGGACGTCCGCAACTACGACCGGCTGGTCCGCGAACGCGGCTGGACCAGCGAGGAATTCCAGCGCTGGTACGTCGACACGGTCGCCGGCGCGATCCTGGCGAAACCGTCGCCCTCTCCGGTTTGACACCGCACGGTGGCGCCGGTGACCGCCCGCTCGGCGGCTCTAGCTGCGCGAAGCGCAGGACTCTGCGATCCCGACCCTTCAGCGCGGTGCGGCGATCCCGTCACCCCGCGTAGGCCTTCCTAGGATCCTGGCCCATTCGTCATCGACGAAGCGCTGTGCCATGCGAAGCCGTCACAGCACCGCGATCGGCCTCACCGCAGCCGCCTGCGCCACCACCCGACGCGCCACCCCCGGCGCCGCGGCCCAGTGCAGATGCAGATACGAGGCATGCAGATTCCCCGTCGCGAACCCTTCCGGATCAGCGCCCCGCCAGGCCCAGGCCGCTCCCCCGGCCGGCTCCAGCAGCAACCCCGACCGCGGATGCACCATCGTCCGGTGGAACTCATGACCGGTGATCCGCGACCCGGCCGGGAACAACGGACTGTCCGTCAGCGCCACCGCGTCGCGATATCCCAGCGTCAACGACGGCGTCATCGAGGCGTCCGCGTCCAGCACCCCGCACATCGGCGCGCCGTCCAGGGTTCGGCACAGCCACAGCAGACCGGCGCATTCCGCCGCGATCGGCATGCCCACCGCCGCCAGTGATGCCACGGCCAGGCGCAGGGGCTCGTTCGCGGACAGTTCCGCCGCGTACACCTCCGGGAAGCCGCCGCCGACGACCAGCGCGCGGGTGCCTTCCGGCAGGGTCTCGTCGCGGAGCGGGTCGACCGTCACGACCTCCGCGCCGGCGCCGGCCAGGAGTTCGGCTGTTTCCGCGTACGCGAAAGTGAAGGCCGGTCCGCCCGCGATGGCGACCACCGGGCGGCCCGGCACCGGGTCCGCGGCCTGCGGGGTCCACGGTGTCGCCGTCAGCGGCGGTGCGGTGCGGGCGACGGCCAGCACCGCGTCGAGGTCGACCGACGCTGTGACCAGCGACGCGAGGGCGGCGACCGACGTGGTCGCCTCGGTGCGGCGCTCGGCCGCGGGCACCAGGCCGAGGTGGCGGGACGGGGCCGCGACGGCGTCGGCCCGGCGCATCGCGCCCAGCACCGGCGTGCCCACCTCCTCGCACGCCTCGCGCAGGATCGACTCGTGCCGGTCGGAGCCGACCCGGTTGAGGATCACCCCGGCCATGCGGACGTTGCCGAAGCTGCGGAAGCCGTGCACCAGCGCGGCCACCGAACGGCCCTGCGCGGCGGCGTCGACGACCAGGATGACCGGCGCGTCGAGCAGGCCGGCGACGTGCGCCGTCGATCCGGTGTCGCCCGCACCGGTACGCCCGTCGTAGAGCCCCATCACGCCCTCGACGACGGCCAGGTCGGTGCCCGCCGAACCGTGCGCGAACAGGGGTCCGATCAGTTCCTCGCCGACCATCACCGGGTCGAGGTTGCGTCCGGGGCGGCCCGCCGCGAGCGCGTGGTAGCCGGGGTCGATGTAGTCCGGGCCGACCTTGAACGGGGCCACGCTCAGGCCCCGGGCGGCGAACGCGGCGAGCAGCCCGGTGGCCACAGTGGTCTTGCCGTGCCCGGAGGCGGGGGCGGCGATGACCACCCGCGGGATGCTCACCATTCGATGCCCTGCTGTCCCTTGCGGCCCGCGTCCATCGGATGCTTGACCTTCGTCATCTCGGTGACCAGGTCGGCCGCGGCGAGCAGGTCCGGGTGCGCGTCCCGGCCGGTGATCACGACGTGCTGGGTGCCCGGCCGCTCCGCGAGGGTCGCGACGACGTCGGCGACATCGACCCAGCCCCACTTCATCGGGTAGGTGAACTCGTCGAGCACGTAGAACTTGTGGGTCTCGGCCGCCAGGTCCCGTTTGATCTGCGCCCAGCCCTCGGCCGCCTCGGCCGCGTGGTCGCGTTCGGTGCCGGCCCGCTGGATCCAGGACCAGCCCTCACCCATCTTGTGCCAGGCCACGCCCGGCCCGCCGGCCTGCCCGAGGGCCTTGAGCGCGGCCTCCTCGCCGACCCGCCACTTCTCGGACTTCACGAACTGGAAGACGCCGATGGACCAGCCGGCGCTCCAGGCCCGCAGCGCCATCCCGAACGCGGCGGTCGACTTGCCCTTGCCGTGTCCGGTGTGGACAGCGAGCACCGCCTGCCGGCGCCGCTGCCGCGTGGTGAGCCCATCCTGCGGCACGGTGGTGACCTGTCCCTGCGGCATCAGGCAGCCTTCCTCAACGAGATGAACGGTCTGCGACAACGTCCCGGCCGCGGGACCGGCGCGGAAAGCGACAGCGAACCAGAGACCGGCTCGGAAACCCGCGAGACGACAGCGGAAGGCAGCATCACGCGGCCCTCCCCAGCGGCGTGGAGGCCGGGTTGGCGGCGAGCGCGTCGAGCGGCATGACGTCGGCGCCGAGAGCGGTGGCCAGCCGCCGGGCCAGCCCCAGCCGGATCGGCCCGGCCTCGCAGTCGACGACCACAGCGGCCACCCCGGCCAGCGCCGGCGCGACCAGCACAGGATCAGGCCCGCTGGTCGCACGCCCGTCGGTGACGACGACGAGCAGCGGCCGCCGGCGCGGATCACGGCGCCGCTCGGTGGCGATGGTCGCGGCCGCGGCGCGCAGGCCGGCGGCCAGCGGGGTCCGCCCACCGGTACGCAACCCGGCGAGCCGCAGCACCCCGACCTCGTGGCTGGACGTGGGCGGCAGCACCTGATCCGCGGTGGACCCCCGGAAGGTGATCATGCCGATCCGGTCCCGCCGCTGGTACGCGTCCCGCAGCAGCGACAGCACAGCGTTCTTGACGACGGTCATCCGCTTCCGCGCGGCCATCGACCCGGACGCGTCCACGACGAACAGCACGAGGTTGGCCTCACGCCCGACATGCACGGCCTCCCGCAGGTCACGCGGCTGCACCTCTCCCGTCCGCACGCCGCTGAGGGCGCCGCGGTGGATGGCGGCCCGCAGAGTGGCCGGCAGATGCGGCGCACCGGCGAGCTTGCCGCGCGGCACCCGCGAGCCGACGACCCGCCCGCGCCGCGCGAAGGCCGGCGACCGGCGCCCGGCGTGCCCACCCTCACCGCGAGCAGAGATCCGCAACGTCCGCGGCCGGTAGGCCACACCGGCCTGAGCCGCCGCACCCCCGTTCACCTTGCGCTGCTCGTCAGCCGGCGCCTCCGCTGCGGCATCCCGCGGGGTCTGCTCCACCGGGCCGGAAGCGTCAGGGCCGCCGGAACGGTCCGGGCCACCGGAGCCGGGCCCGCCGGAACCAGACCCACCCGGATCGGGACCGGCATCGGGGCCGCCGGACTCCGACCCGCGCGATTCAGGGCCGCCGGATTCAGGGCCGCCGGAGTCAGGGCCGCCGGGGTCGGGTCCGTCCGGGCCGTCCTCCGGCGGCGGATCGTCATTCGGGTCATCCTGAGCGGCCTGGTCCAACGCCTCTTCCAACCGCTCCTCATCGGTGCCCGGCGGGTCGAGCGGATCCTTGCGACGCCGGTGCGGCAATGCGAGCCGCGCCGCATCCCGGATGTCCTCGGCCGTCACCCGATCGCGGCCGTGCCACGCCGCCAGGGCCACCGCGCACCGCGCCACGACGATGTCCGCGCGCATCCCGTCGACACCGTAGGCCAGGCACACCCGCGCGATCCGGTCCAGCTCGGCGTCCGGCAGCCGCACGGACGGCACCGCCTCCCGGGCGGCCAGGATCCGCTCGGCCAGGGCCTTCTCGTCGGCCGCGAACCGGGTCGCGAACGCCTCGGGCCCGGCCTCGTACGCCAGGCGGCGCCGGACCACCTCGGCCCGCAGCTTCGCGTCACGCGGGGCGGCGACCGTCACGACCAGGCCGAACCGGTCGACCAGCTGCGGGCGGGGCTCGCCCTCCTCGGGGTTCATCGTGCCGACCAGCAGGAACCGGGCCGCGTGCTTGACCGACACCCCGTCGCGCTCGACGTGGGCGCGGCCCATCGCGGCCGCGTCGAGCAGCAGATCCACCAGGTGGTCGGGCAGCAGGTTGACCTCGTCGACGTAGAGGGCGCCGCGGTGGGCGGCGGCGAGCAGACCCGGCTCGTACGCCTTGACGCCGTCGGCCAGCGCACGCTGGATGTCCAGGGTGCCGACGACCCGGTCCTCGGTGGCACCGACGGGCAGCTCGACCAGGGTGGCGGGACGGTGGCCGTGCGGCGCGCCGGGCTCGTGCGGCCCGTCGGGACAGCCCGGGTCGGGCGCGGCCGGGTCGCAGGCGAAGCGGCAGCCGCGGACCACGTCGACCTCGGGCAGCAGGGTGGCCAGGGCCCGGACGACCGTGGATTTCGCCGTGCCCTTCTCGCCGCGGACCAGGACCCCGCCGACGGCGGGGGACACAGCGGTCAGCAGCAGCGCGAGCCGCAGGTCGTCGAGGCCGACGACGGCAGAGAACGGGTACGGCGTCACGCCCGGTCCTTTCCGCGGGTCCGCGCCCGCGTGTGGAAGGTACGAGCGGCCGGAGTCGCCTGACTTCCGGGGCGGACCCCGGTCACAGTGGCGGGACCGTCCCGGTCTCCCACCGGGTTCCTCCACTGCCGCTCGCGAGCCACTCTTTCTCACGGCCCGGTACGCCGTCAACGCGGGGCCGGGTGGGCATCCTCACCCCGGCCCGGCCCACCACCCGGCCGAGCCGCGAGCGGGTGACAAGGCCGCGCCCGGCCGAGCACGGCGAGACAGACCGGGCCGAGCCGCGAGCGAGGAAAGCCCGCGGCCGGCCGGGCACGGCGGGAAAGACCGGGGCGAGCTGCTCAGCCGACGCCCGGCAGCGCCTTCTCCGTGTCGGGCAGCGGCTCGGGAGCCAGCTTGTCCAGCTCCTTGAGCACATCGGTGACCGCCAGCGCTGACTGCTCCACCAGCGGCCGCATCCGCCGGTACAGGCCGGCGTTGCGCGGGTCCGGCCGTTCGTGCTCGGAGATCGCCACCAGCGCCGCCGCCTCGTCCAGGTCCGGCAGCTCCCCCAGCGCGTGCCGGGCCAGCAGGCAGGCGCCCAGCGCCGTCCCCTCCGGCGTGTCGGCGATCGCGACCGGCAGGTCCAGCGCCGCGGCCAGGATGCCGACCCACAGCTCCGACGCGACCGCCCCGCCGGTGGCCCGGACCTCGGTCATCTCGATGCCCTCGTCGGCGAACGTGTCGCGGACCAGCGCCAGCTGCTGGCACACCCCCTCGACCGCGGCCCGGACCAGGTGGGCCCGGCCGTGCTCGCGGCGCAGGCCGATGTACGCCCCGCGCATCCCCCCACGCCACCACGGCGCCCGTTCACCCAGCAGGTACGGCAGGCAGAGCAGCCCTTCGCTGCCCGGCTCCACCCCCGCCGCCTCGGTCAGCAGGGCGGCGTCGCGGACGTCGGCGTCCTCGCCCTCCGCGGTGGGCCGGTCGAAGCCGCCCGCGAAGGTCTGGCCGGCCCAGCGGACCACGGAGCCGGCGTTGTTGATGGCGCCGCCGACCACCCAGCGGTCCTCGGTCAGCGCGTAGCAGAACAGCCGGCCCGCCTTGTCCGCGGTCGGGCCGTGCACGACGGTGCGCAGGGCGCCGCTGGTGCCGAGGGACACGGCGGCCACCCCGACCGGCGTCGCGCCCACGCCCAGGTTGGCCAGCGGTCCGTCGGCGGCCCCGATGATCAGGGGCAGGTCCGGCGGGAGCCCGGCCGCGACCGCCACCTCCCGGTTGAGGCGCAGCTGCCGGGTGGTCGGCACGACCTCGGCCAGCCGGCTCTCCGGGATTCCGGCCAGCTCGAGAGCCTCGGGGTCCCAGCGCCGCTGGTGGATGTCGTACATGCCGGTGCCGGAGGCGACCGACAGGTCCAGCAGGAAGCCCTCGTCCGCGAGGCCCGCCAGGACGATCTCCTTGACGCCGCCCCACCGCGGTGTGTCCCGCAGGACGGCCGGGTCGGTGGCCCCCCACCAGGCGAGCTTGGTCAGCGGGGACATCGGGTGCACGGGCGTACCGGTGCGGGCCTGCAGGTCCTTCGCCCGGCCGGACGTCACGATCCGCTCGCTCTGCTCGGCGGCCCGGTTGTCCGCCCAGGTGATCAGCGGGCCGCGGGCCGTGCCGTCGGCGTTCATCGGGACCAGCCCGTGCAGGAACGCGCTGAGGCTCACGGCGATGACCCGATCGCCGCGCTCCTGGGCCTCCTTGGCCACCGTGACCAGGGCTTCGATCGCGGCGTCGCGCAGCTTCGCGGGGTCGAGCTCGGCCTGCCCCGGGCCGGGCACCGACAGCGGGTAGTGCACGCTGGCCATCGCGCGCACCTCACCCGTCGGCCCGGCCGCGATGGCCTTGGTCGCGGTGGTTCCGGTGTCGACACCGATGACGACGTCCATGCAGCCTCCCCTGATCGCCGACAGACATGCCCGGTCATCGCGCACCTCAAGCCGGGCGGGCGGGGGACCGGACACCTGTCCCCCGACCTTAGGCGAGTCGCACCCGGACTGCCTGTCCTCGCGCGGTGGTCACCTCGGCCTCGTCGGCCGCGGCGGGCAGCAGCGCCGCGTCGCCGGTGACGGGCAGCCACGTGCCGCCAGCCACGCGGTAGCGCAGCCGGCCCGGCGCGGCGACCACGACACCCTGGCCGTCGGGCAGCCGTACCCGCACCGGCAGGGGCGCCGCCGGGTCCGGGAAGCCGCGCAGCACCGGTTCGGGGGCGCCCAGCGACAGGAACAGGCGTACGCGGTCGTCGGTGCCGGTCAGGGTCTGCACGACGAACCGGCCGCCGTCGGCGGTGGTGCCCCGCAGGATCCAGGTGTCGGCGGGCGGCGGGGTGATCCGGTAGCCGTACGGGTCGTCGTAACCCTCGCGCCCGGACAGGTCCCACGGGTCCGCCTCGAACGCGGGCCCGGCCAGCAACCTTTCCCGGCGTGCGGTGCCGGCCGGTGGCGCCCCGCGACCGGCGTCCTCCACCAGCCGGGAGAGGTTGGCCAAGCCGACCGAGCGATCGCCCCGCGCATCGGGCACGTCCGCGCGCAGCGCCACCCGGATCAGGGTCTGCGACTGCGGGGTGGCCCCGAAGGCCACCCCGTCGTGCGTCCGGAAGTCGAACGGCGTGAAAGTACGGCTGATCCGGCCCTGCTCGGTGTAGGCGACGGCCGGCGAGTACCGGATGCCGCGCCCGTCGTCGAGGACCATCAGCACGGTGTGGTCCGGGCCGAGCAGGGCGGCCGCGGAGTTGGTGGCATCGGTGAGCATCTCCTCCAGCGACATGACCCGCAGCCCGTCCGGGGTCTGCTCGACGAAGCCGGTCAGGCCGTAGCTGATCTGGCCGATCGGGGACGCGACCCGTTGCGGCGTCCGCTGAGCGACCACGGCGATCCCGGCCCGCAGCGGTGCCAGGCCGGCCCATGCGACGTGCGGCTCACCGCGTACGGGCAGGTCGCCGAGATGGTCGCGCCAGGCGGTGCGGACGCCGTCGAGGAAGGCGGCGTCGTTCTTCAGGTCGCCCCGGGTCGGGTGGTCGAGCAGCGGCGAGGCGACCGGCACGTCGCCGCCGTCGCCACCGGAGACGAGGACCCCGGCAGTGCCGCCGGCCGCGATCGTGGCCAGGCCCGCGGCGAGCACGGTACGGCGCCGCACCACCCGCCGCCGGCCACCGGCCCGGACCCGGTCCAGCAGGTCGGGCGGGGTACGCAGGTCACCCGTGGCGTTCTCGAGCGCGGTACGGATGTCGGTGTCGGTCACGCCTGTCCCCGTTCGGTGGTCGTGGTGACGGGGTCGAGGGCGGCCCGCAGCCGGGTCAGGCCCCGGGACACGCTGCTCTCGACGTTGCCCTCGGAGCAGTCCAGCGTGTGGATCCGGCGCCATTTCACGTACATCTGCTCGAGCACCTCCTGCACCAGGTCCTCGGCACTGTGCCGGTCCCCGGTGAGCAGGTACGCGATCCGCAGCAGGCCGGTGCTGCGGCTGCGTACGAAGTCGTCGAACCCGTCGCGCATGGCGTGCCTCTCCCCGTCCGTCACCCTGCCTGACACCGGTGGGCGGGGAAAGGTTGCCGCTCAGACCGGCAATTTCCGGGCGTACGCCGCGCGCAGTTCCTCCCAGCCGTGGGCAGTGGCGTCGCTGCCGCGGATGACCCCGACCGGGTCACCGGCCAGCAGCCGGGCCAGGACGGCGACGCACAGGTGCCAGCCGGCGGCGAACATCGGTGCCTCGTCGCGCTTGGCGAAGGTGTGCCGCAGAGTGAGGGTCGTGCCGCCGTCGCCCGGGGTCAGCTCCCAGCGCAGCAGGTCGTCGCCCCACGTGTATTCGAGCAGGGCCGGCGCGTCGGCACGCAGCACAGTGGCGGGCAGGTCCGTCCGATCGGGACCGTCGACCATCGTCAGCGTCGTCTCGCCGGGGTGGGACAGGTCGCGGGCGGCGGCGAACGGCGCCCACTGGTCGAGGCGCTCAGGGTCGGTCAGGGCGGCCCACACCTTCTCCGGCGGGTGCGGCAGGGCCCGCACGAAGATCAGGGTCCAGCGACCGCCGTCGTCGGCCACGGTCGCGTCGGCGAGCGGGCCGGGGTCGAAATCGGGCTTCATGATTCCTCCAGGTGGCGTTCCAGGGCGTCCAGGTGCCGGGTCCACAACCGGCGGTACGGCGCCAGCCAGGCGTCGAGCTCACGGAACGGTCCGGGCTCGAGGGAGTAGATGCGTTGCTGGGCGGCGGTGCGGCTGGCGACGAACCCGGCCTCGCGCAGCACTTTCAGGTGCTTGGAGACGGCGGGCTGGCTCATCGCGAGCTTCTCGACCAGCTGGCCGACGCTGCTGTCGGCCAGCCGCAACTCGTCGAGGATCCGGCGGCGGGTCGGCTCGGCGAGTACGGAGATGGCGTCCACGGGCACGCAGGCGACTATTCCACTGCGGTTATATAACCGTCAAGGCATGGAGCTATCCTCGGAGCATGCGGGTGCTGATCGTGACGTCCGGCTCGACCGGTGATGTGGCCCCGTACACGGGACTCGGCGCCCGGCTGCGCGACGCCGGCCACGAGGTCACGCTGGCCTCCCACGAGCCGTTCCGGGAGCTCGTCGAGCTGCCGTTCGTGGCCCTGCCCGGGGATCTGCGGCGGATCCTGCCGCAGGCGCGCGGCCAGGACGGCACCGGCTCGGGCACCGGGCCGCGCGCCCTGCTGCGGCTGCTGCGCATCGCCCGCCCCCTGGTCGCCGAGCTGGGCGACGGCATCGTGCGGGCGGTCGAGCAGACCGGCGCCGAGGCGGTGCTCCTCTCCACGGTCGTCGCACCGCTGGGCTATCAGGTCGCCGAGGCGGCCGGCATCCCCTGGGCCGGGGTCTTCCTGCAGCCGGTCTTCCCGACCGGTGACTTCGGGCCGGTGCTGGTCGGCGGCCGCTCCCTGGGCCGGACGGGCAACCGGCTCACCGGGCGCATCCTGGAGTCCGCAGCGCACCCGCTCTATGCCGGGCCGGTCCGTGACCTGCGCCGGCGCCTGGGTCTGCCCCGCCGCGGCATGGCCGCTCTGCAACGGGCCCAGCAGCACCGGTGGCCGACCTTTCACGGCTTCAGCCCGAGCGTGGTGCCCCGGCCCACGGACTGGCCGGCTTCGCAAGAGGTGGTCGGCTACTGGTGGCCCGAGCGCCCGCCGGGCTGGAGCCCACCCGCCGAGGTCGAGCGGTTCCTCGCGGACGGACCGCCACCGGTCTTCGTGGGCTTCGGCAGCATGGCCCCGGGCCACGGGGAGCGGCTCGCCGGACCCGTGCTGGCCGCCGTACGCGCCGCCGGGGTGCGGGCTGTTGTGCAGGCGGGCTGGTCGGGACTGCGCGTCGAGGACGGGCCGGATGTGCTCAGTGTCGGCGCGCTGCCGCACGACTGGCTCTTCCCGCGGATGGCCGCGGTGGTGCACCACTGCGGGGCGGGGACGACCGCGGCCGGGTTACGCGCGGGAGTGCCGGCGGTGGGCGTGCCGGTGCTGGCCGATCAGCCGTTCTGGGCCCGGCGGCTGCACGAGCTGGGGGTGGCGCCGCCGCCCGTACCCTTGTCCGAGCTGACGGCGGACCGCCTGGCCGGGGCCTTGCGGTCGGTCACGAGCGAGCCGCGCCATGCGGCGCGGGCCGCGGCCGTCGCGGCCCAGCTGGCGGGCGAGGACGGCACGGCGCGGATCGCGCAATGGCTGGAGACGCAGTCGCCGGAGCGGCAGCGGCGGGAAAAGCAGCGGCCGCCCTCCTGAGCAGGAGGACGGCCGCGGCCCGGGAACGACCGATCAGCGCTCGGTGATCGGGATGAACTGGCGCTCGGTCTCGCCGATGTAGAGCTGGCGCGGGCGACCGATCTTGGTGGCCGGGTCGGCGTTCTGCTCGGCCCACTGGGCGATCCAGCCGGGCAGCCGGCCGAGGGCGAACAGCACCGTGAACATCTTGGTGGGGAAGCCCATCGCCTTGTAGATCAGGCCGGTGTAGAAGTCGACGTTCGGGTACAGCTTGCGGGAGACGAAGTAGTCGTCCGCGAGGGCGATCTCCTCGAGCTTGAGCGCGATGTCGAGCAGCGGGTCCGGCTTGTCCATGGTGGAGATGACGTCCTGGACGGCCTTCTTGACGATGGCGGCGCGCGGGTCGTAGTTCTTGTAGACCCGGTGCCCGAAGCCCATGAGCTTCACGCCCTTCTCCTTGGCCTTGACGCGGCGCACGAAGGCGTCCACGTCGCCGCCGTCGGCGCGGATGCCCTCGAGCATCTCCAGCACCGCGGAGTTGGCGCCGCCGTGCAGCGGGCCGGAGAGCGCGTTGATGCCCGAGGACACCGACGCGAACAGGTTGGCCTGCGCCGAGCCGACCAGCCGCACGGTCGACGTGGAGCAGTTCTGCTCGTGGTCGGCGTGCAGCACGAAGAGCATGTCGAGCACCTTGGCGATGGTCGGGTCCACCTCGTAGTTCACGGTGGGCAGCCCGAACGTCATGCGCAGGAAGTTCTCGACGTAGTCCAGGGAGTTGTCCGGGTACGGCAGCGGGTGGCCGATGGACTTCTTGTACGCGTACGCCGCGATCGTCGGAAGCTTCGCCATCAGCCGGATCCCGGAGATCTCGACCTGCTCCGGATCGGTCGGGTCGAGCGCGTCCTGGTAGAACGTCGACAGGGCGGTGACGGCCGAGGAGAGCACGGCCATCGGGTGCGCGTCACGCGGGAAGCCGGAGAAGAAGGCGCGCATCTCCTCCTGCAGCAGCGTGTGCACGCGGATCTTGTCGCCGAACTCGGCCAGCTGGGCCGGCGTCGGCAGCGCGTCGTGGATCAGCAGGTACGACACCTCGAGGAACGAGGCCTTGCCGGCGAGCTGCTCGATCGGGAAGCCCCGATAGCGCAGGATGCCGGCGTCACCGTCGATGTAGGTGATCGCCGACGCGCAGGAAGCCGTGTTGACGAAGCCCTGGTCCAGGGTGACGTATCCGGTCTCCTTCAGCAGCGCGCTGACGTCGATGCCGCCTGGACCCTCGACCGCCGGGCGGACCGGCATGGACAACTGGCCACCGGGGTGGTCGAGCTTGACATCCGTCATGTAATTCCCTCACTTCACCGGCAGATGTCGCCAATAACCTGCCGTTCACCGTAAACCCTCAACCTGAACGGGTCATCAGACGGTCGACCGCTGAGGGATTGATCACGACCGCCTTCCCAGGAACACCATAGATAATGGTCTGTGGACCGCGTCGTCGCGGTGCGGAGGTGGTGAACCGATGCGGATACCCGGCCCTGCCCCTGTCGTGGTGGGCGTCAACGGCACATCGTCGGGGCTGGCCGCCGCGCGGCTGGGTGCGCGGGAGGCCGTCGCCCGGGGCCGGCCCCTGCGGATCGTGCACGTGTTCTCCTGGCCCGGCCCGCGATGCTTCGACGACGCACCCGACTGGGCCACGGCACGTCATGAGGCCGGGCAGCTCGTGGCCGAGGCGGTCGCCACCGCCACCCGTACGGTGCCCGGCGTGCACGTCGAGGGCCTGCTCGCCGACGGCCTGCCGGTCCGTGAGCTGCTGCGGCAGAGCCGCACCGCGGATCTGATCGTGCTCGGCGACGACGATCTCGCCCTCAGCCCACGGCTGCCGGCCGACTCCGTGCTGGTGCAGACCGTCGCCCGGGCCCGCTGCCCGGTGGTGGTGGCCCGGGGCAACCGCCCGCCGGCCGGCCCGCTGCTGACCGCCTTCGACGGCTCGCCGAGCTCACTGCTGGCCCTGCGGCTGGCCGCGGCGGAGGCCCGCCTGCGGCACGCCCCGGTGGACGTCGCGCACGTGGTCAGCCACGAGGACGGGCGGGAGGCCGGCCGGCGCCTGCTGGAGGCCGCGGTGGCCGGCGTCGAGGGCCTGGCGGGCGCCCGGCGCCGGATCCTGGTCGGCGAAGCTGCGCCGAATCTCATCCGCGCGTCCCGCCGAGCCCGGATGATGATCGTGGGTCCGCGGGGCATCAGCGGCGGCTCGCTGCTGGGCACGGTGGCCCAGCAGTTGCTGCGCAGGTGTGCCTGTCCGACAGTGTTTGTCCACGGAACCCCTGCCGGGGACAGGTCGCCGGCGGGTACGGTGCCATCGGCGGGAGCGCTGATGAGCTGACTGGCCAGGGGGCGATGACGGGTGCTGACCGCAGCTCCGTCGACACGGGGTCGGCGACGGTGGAGGCTGTTCGGCGTCGCCGGCGTGCTCGCCACCGCTCTGTACACGCTGAATCTCGCCGAACCGGTCAGCGTGGCCTGTTTCGCCGCGATCGGCGCCGGCACCGTCTGGGCGTGCTTCTCCGCGCCGCGCCGCCTCGGCGCCGAGCCCCGCGCCGCCTGGTTGTTCATGGGCGCCGCGGCCCTGCTGTTCCTCATCGGCGTGGTGGTCCGGCCGCTGGTGGTCGGCCAGCCGCTGATCGCGGACGCGTTCACCGTCCCGGGCTACGTCCTGATCGGCACGTCCTTCACCATGTTCCTGCTGTCGCGGGGCGGCATCGCCCGGCACTCGGTCCTCGACGGCCTCATGGTCTGCCTGGCCGGCGGGCTGGCCGGCGCGCTGCTGCTGGCGGCGCCGGCCGCGGCGATCTCCGGCCGGCCGCCGATCGAGTCGGTGCTGGCCGGGCTCTACCCGCTGTTCGACGTGGTGCTGCTGGCCCTGGGCATCAACCTGACCTTCACGGCGCGCACCTGGCCGGTGAGCCTGACGGCGCTGCTGGGCGGGATGGCGCTGATGGTCGTGGGCGACGTGGCGTACGGGATCATCGGGGTGGAGGGCAAGACCTACACGTCGCCGCTGCTGGACGTGCCCTTCCTGCTGGCGTACGTGCTGCTCGGGGTGAGCGCGCTGCACCCGTCGGTGGTGGGGCTGGGCCGCGCCACCCGGCATCCGGTGCAGGCCTGGTCGTGGCGGCGGATGACCCTGCTGGTGCCCGCGGTGTCCACCCCGTTCGTGCTGCTGGTGCTGGTCGGCGGCGACTCGCCGGAATACCGCGCGCTGATCGGCGCCTGCGGCCTGGCCATCGTCGCGTTGCTGCTGCTGCGGGCCGTCTCCGCGGTGCAGGCGCAGGTCGCGGCGCAGCTGCACTCGGAGCACCAGGCCATGCACGACCCGCTGACCGGCCTGCCCAACCGCCGGATGATCTCGCACGAGATCGAGCGGCTGCTGGGCACGGTGCCCTCGCCGGACGCCCGGCGGATCTGGGTGTACCTGCTCGACCTGGACGGCTTCAAGTGGGTCAACGACTCCTGGGGCCACGACACGGGTGATCAGCTGGTCATCGAGGTCGCGGCCCGGCTGCGCGCGGCGATCCCGGCCGGCACGATGCTCGCCCGGGTCGGCGGGGACGAGTTCCTGGTCGCCTACCTCGGCGACGAGCAGGGTGCGCTGCGCCTGGTCGACGTCATCCAGGGCTGCTTCGCCCGGTCGCTGACGGTCCGCGACACCGAGGTGGTGATCAGCGCGTCGATCGGCATCGCCCACGCCCCCGGTGACGACTCCCCCGAGGTGACCGCCCAGGCCCTGCTGCGCGACGCCGACACCGCGATGTACCGCTCGAAGGCCGAGGGCCCCGGCCGGGCGACCATCTTCGACACCTCCATGCACGACCGGGTCCGCGAGCGCATCGAGCTGGAGGGCGCGCTGCGCACGGCCCTGGTGGAGGGCCAGCTCAGCGTCGTCTACCAGCCGATCGTGCGGCTGGAGACGGGCCGGCCGATCGGCGCCGAGGCCCTGGTGCGGTGGAACCACCCGCAGCGCGGGCCGATCCCGCCGATGACCTTCATCCCGGTCGCCGAGGACGCCGGACTGATCGGCACGCTCGGCACCTGGGTCCGCAACGAGGCGCTCAGCCAGCTGGCCACCTGGCGCGCGGACGGCACCGTCGGACCCGACTTCTACCTGTCCATCAACGTCTCACCGCGCCAGCTCAGCAACGCCGAGCTTCCCCTGATCGTGGCCGGTGAGCTGCTGCAGCACGGCGTGCCGGCCGCGGCCGTGGCGCTGGAGATGACCGAGTCGGTGATGGCCGACGGCGGCAGCGTCACCGCCCGGGTGCTGTACGAGCTGCGCGAGCTCGGCCTCAAGCTGCTCGTCGACGACTTCGGCACGGGCTTCTCGGCGCTGGGTTACCTGCGCCGCTTCCCGGTCACCGGGGTCAAGATCGACCGGTCGTTCGTGTCCGGGCTCGGCGAGAGCGGCGAGGACGAGGAGATCGTCCGGGCCGTGGTGGCGATGAGCCGGGCGCTGGGCCTGAGCATCGTGGCCGAGGGGGTGGAGACCCGGATCCAGCGCGACGCGCTCGCCGCGGTCGGCGTGACCCAGGGCCAGGGCTGGCTGTGGGGCCCGGGGGTGGGGGCCGGGGACTTCGCGACCCACTGGGGCGCCCGCCGGTACGCCCCCGCTCCGCCCGGTTGAACGCGCGGCTCAGCGGGTACCGTCTTCCCCATGAGGTGACAAACGTCTCCTCAGCCCCTGGCGTCCCGGCGACAGGTCCGGCATTATTCGCTCGCCCGGATCCTTGCCTTCGGCGGCGCCGGGCCGATCACCTGGGGACCGGAGGAGGCGACATGATGACGAGTCTGATCGGATCCGACGGGTCCGTGCTCTGGCTGGTGGCCGTGCTGCTCATGCTGGCCTCCGGCCTGACCGCCGCCCTGCTCCTGGCCGTGCGGAGCAGCTCCGCGCCGATGCGGGCCGACCGCCGCACCCCGGAGCACTGACCCGGCGACATCGACGCCGTCACACGCTGGCAGGCTGGGTGGATGCGCTTCGCCACGTGGAACGTGAACTCGGTCAAGGCCCGGCTGCCCCGGCTGCTGGACTGGCTCGAGCAGACCCGGCCCGACGTGCTCTGCCTGCAGGAGACCAAGGTCGCCGCCGACGGTTTCCCCGAGCAGGAGGTCGCCGCGCTCGGCTACGAGACCGCCGCGTACGGCCAGGGCCGCTGGAACGGCGTCGCCCTGCTGTCCCGGGTCGGCCTGGCTGACGTGCGGCACGGCTTCGACGGCGAGCCCGGCTTCCCCGAGCCGGAGGCCCGCGCGATCAGCGCCACCTGCGCCGGCATCCGGTTCACCTCGGTGTACGTGCCCAACGGGCGCACCCCGGACGACCCGCACTACGCGTACAAGCTGGCCTGGTTCGCCGCCCTGCGGGACGCGCTCGCCGCGACGCCCGGGCCGGCCGTGGTGGCCGGCGACTTCAACGTCGCCCCGGGCGACGAGGACGTCTGGGACATCAAGGTCTTCGCCGGCTCCACCCATGTCACCCCGCCTGAGCGCGAGGCCCTGGCCGCGCTGCGGGCGCTCGGCCTCACCGACGTCGTGCCCCGGCCCATGAAGGGCGACCGCCCGTTCACCTACTGGGACTACCGGGCCGGCATGTTCCACCAGAACAAGGGCATGCGGATCGATCTGGTCTATGCGACCGCCGACGTGGCGGCCCGGGTCACCGACGCGGTGATCGACCGGGAGGCCCGCAAGGGCAAGGGCCCCTCCGACCACGCTCCCGTGCTCGTCGAGCTGGACGGGGACGCCGCCGGCGAGGCACAGTCCCCCGTCTGAGCGGAGCCGTATCCGGCCGCACCGCGTAGGCTGGGCGGGATCGCGACCATCCGGCGGGGAGAGGAAGGGGAACGGACATGGACACCCGGGTACCGGCCGTTCCGGTCCTCGCCCCCGCGCCCGCCCTGCTGCGCGCGGCGCTGGACGCCGCCGGCGAGGCGGTGCTGCTGTGCACCGCCGAGGACCACACGATCGTCCTGGTCAACGCCGCGGCACAGGCCATGCTGCCCGACGTGCGGCCCGGGATCCCGGCCACGCACAGCCCCCTGGCCGGGCTGGCCCGCGCGATCGCCGAGGGCACCAGCACCTTCACCGACGACCATCAGGGCCGGCAGCTGCTCGGCCACCGCCGCCCGCTCGGCGACGAGCACTACGGGTGGTATCTGCAGGACATCACCGAGGAGATCGCCCGCGCCCAGGAGTTCCAGGCCGAACGCGACCGCACGCTGTTCCTGGCCGAGGCGAGCCGACGGTTGTCCGCCTCGCTCAACCAGCGGCGCTGCCTGCGTACCACGGTCGAGCTGGCCGCGGCCCACCTGGCCGACGCCGCGGTCGTGGTGTTGCCGGCCCGCCGCCGGCAGAACGAGTGGATGCGGCTGATCGCCGGCGAGTCCGTGCAGGAGGGCATGCTCCGCGAGAGCGTGCTCGGCGAGGTCCCCGGCCTGGAGGAGGCGCTGGGCGGCTTCCCGCCGGTCCCGAGCCGCTGGCTGGACGCCTCGCAGGTGCCGGCGTGGCTGCTGCCCGAGGGCTTCGGCCCGGTCGGCGCCCTGCTGGTGACGCCGCTGCCGGGCAACGCCGAGCCGGCCGGCGCGCTGATCCTGGCCCGGCGCGGCCCCGACGCGGTGTTCTCGGCCGAGGACGAGATGCTGGCCCGGATCTTCGCCGCCCGCGCGGGCGCCGCGATCTCCGCCGCCGCCCTCTACCGCGACCAGGTCGACACCACCGCCATCCTGCAGGCCGACCTGCTGCCGCCGGAGCTGCCGCAGCCCGAGGGCGTCGAGCTGATCGGCTCCTACCAGGCGGCGAAGGACGCGCTGCGGATCGGTGGCGACTTCTACGACGTCTTCGGCCCGGTCGAGGGCAGCCCGGAGACGGTCGTCGCGCTGGGCGACGTCTGCGGCAAGGGCCCCGAGGCGGCCGTGCTGACCGGCAAGGTGCGCCAGACGCTGCGCGCGCTGCGGCTGGTCGACGCCGACCCGGCCGCGATGCTGACGGTGCTCAACCGCGCGTTGCTGGGCTCGGGCCGCCAGCACCGCTTCGTCACCCTGGTCGTCGCCGCGATCAGCCGGGCCGAGCACGGCCGGGTGCGCATGTGCCTGGCCACCGGCGGGCATCCCGCGCCGCTGGTGCTGCGGGCCGACGGCACGGTCGAGCCGGTCCCGGTCGCCGGCACGCTGATCGGGGTCGTCCCGCACATCACCGTGGGCCCGGCCGCGATCGAGCTGGCCCCGGGTGAGCTCTGCCTGCTCTACAGCGACGGTCTGACCGAGGCCCGCGGCGGCCCGAGCGGCACGGAGCAGTACGGCGAGAGCCGGCTCCGTGACGCCCTGGCGAGCTGCGCCGGCATGCCCGGCGCGGCCGCGGTGGAGCGGGTCCGCCAGCTCGTCTCCGACTGGGTGCACGGCGGGGTCCGCGACGACATCGCGATGCTCGCCGTGCGAGCGCCGTCGCGCACCAAGCTGAGCCTGATGGACAGCGGCGTCGCCCCCGTCTCGCCGTTCGCGATCGATGCCCGGCGGGGTGACCGCCGGGGCCGGAGCCGCTGATGACCGTCTCCACCACCACTCCCCCGCGTTCCCTGGACGATCCCGGTGTGGGTGAGGAATATCTGCGCCTGGTGGGTGACGGCGACGAGTACGGCGCCGTCGAGATCGTCACCGCTCTGCTCGACAACGGCGTCGATCCGGCCCGCGTGATGCTGGACCTGATCGCCCGCACCCAGAGCCGGGTCGGCGAGCTGTGGGCGGCCAACGAGTGGTCGATCGCCCGCGAGCACGCGGCCACCGCGATCAGCGAACGGGCCCTGGGCGCCGTCTCGGCCCGCAGCACGGTGCGCCCGACCCGCGGCCGGATCACGGTCGCCTGCGTCGACGGCGAGTGGCACGCCCTTCCGGTCCGCATCCTCGGCGAGCTGCTGCGGCTCGACGGCTGGCGAGTCGACTTCCTCGGCGCCAACGTGCCGGGCCCGCACCTGGTCACCCACCTGCACCAGACCGGCCCGGACGCGGTGGCGCTGAGCTGCATGCTGGCGACCCGGCTGCCACGGGCCCACGCGGCCATCACGGCCTGCCGCTCGGTCGGTGTCCCGGTGATCGCCGGCGGTCCGGGCTTCGGTCCCGAGGGACGCTGGGCGCAGCGCCTGGGCGCGGACGCGTGCGCAGCCGACGCCGAGGGTGCGGTGCGGCGGCTGGCGCGGGAGTGGCCGCCGCCGATCGAGGACCCGTACCAGACGGCGTTCCTCGGCGACGACGAATACACGTACCTGGTGCGGCACCGCGGTGAGCTGGTGCAGACCGCGATGACCCGGCTGACGACCGCGTACCCGCCGATGGGCGCCTACAGCCAGCGTCAGCACGACTCGACGCTCGACGACCTCGGCCACGTCGTCGACTTCCTGGCCGCGGCCCTGTACGTGGCCGACGAGCAGGTCTTCACCGACTTCGTGGCGTGGACCGCGGCGGTGCTGGAGGCCCGGGAGGTGCCGCCGGTGGCCCTGCAGATCGGGCTGACACTGATGCGCGACCAGCTCCGCGACTATCCGTCCGCCATCAGGATCATCGACGCGGGCGTCGCCACGCTGCGCCGGTAAATCGGTGGATCGCCGCCCCGACCGGCGTTAGCGTACGGGCATGATCTCCTGACGCCGACCCGCGTGGATCCCGGCCCTGAGGACTCGGGCCCGCCGTGCCTTCTCCGGCGCGTGCCGCTGTGCCCCTTCATCACTCGCACCGTTTCGCCTCGTCCATCGAGGAGGTAGCTCCATGCCTGACCAACCCTTTTCCGTACACGTCGATCCTGACGACCTGGCCCGCCGGCACCTGACGGCGGCGGTGTCCCTGCCGGACACCGTCACCGGCCCGGCCGACCAGCAGACCGCCACCGGCGGCACCGCAGCGCGGCACGGCCTGCGCGACGCCCGGGTGGCGGCCCGCCTGCGCTCCGACCGCGACCACGCGGGACGGGCGACCGGCGGATCGGCCCGCAGCTACGCGTTC
>NZ_JBSGFR010000063.1:0-16796 GCF_053603475.1 Actinoplanes sp. NPDC004185
CCGCTACCACGCCACCGTGACCATCGCCTCGATCATGATCTGGCTCCGCGCCAACCCAGACCGAGCCCGCCCATGATCCGTCAGATTCGCTCTAGTGGTCGAGCGGGCTCAGCCTCTCCTGCACCGATGGTGCTGTGGAACCGGCGAGAAACCGGACGAAGTCCGTGGTGCTCCGCCGCCGTCGGCGAGCGCGCCGCTGCCGGTCGGCGCCGGTGCCGTGCTGCCGGAGCCAGGTGAATCCCCGGTGGACATCCTCCACGTCACCGTTGGCCGACAACGCCGGGCCGATCTTGCGCATGAGGCGGACCACCGCCTCGTGCGCGTCCGGCCGGGTCGGGGTCAGCCGGTCCTGGCGCAGGCGCACCTCGCCGTGCGCGGCGGTGTTCAGGTGCGCGTCGACCACACTGGCCGGCACCGGCGTCGTGGTGAGGTTGCGCCGGGCGTCCGTGATCAGGCTCCGGGTCAGCGCCCGCACGATCCCGGCGAAGACAACCGAGTCCTCGACAGTCAGACACGCGTCGGCCACACGCACTTCCACAACGGGCTGACCGGCGGGCACCCGGGCCAGGAAGGACACCGTCGACTCCTCCGGAGCCGCGCCGGAGGAGATCAGCGAGCTCACCATGCTGTCGTAGCGATCAGTGCCGTCCCAGGCGGCGGGCGGCCGGAACGTCGGCCAGTGCTGCTGGAGGTGGTAGCGGTAGCTGGCCCAGCCGGTGTCCAGCCCGTCGGCGAACGGCGAGTTGACCGTCAGGGCGAGCAGGGCGGGCAGCCACGGGCGGATCCGGGCCAGCACGTCGACGGCCTGGTCGCGGTCCGTCACCTCGATCCGTACCCGGCAGGTGCAGCCGCGGCCGGCCACGACGGCGTCCGGGAACCAGCCGGCCAGCTCCCGGTACCGGGTCTCGTCGGTGACCGCACCGAGCGGCCCGGCCGCGAACGGCGGGGCGCCGACCGACACGAGGCTGGCGCCCGCCCGGCACGCCGCGTCCGCGGCTTGCCGCCGCAGCCGGGACAGCTCGCCGCGCAACTCGTCGAGGCTGCCGCAATCGGCCGTGTCGGTCACCAGCTGGTACGCCAGGAAACCGGGCTTGATCCGGTCCTCGTCCCGAGCCTGCCGGGCCACGAACGGCGCCGACGGCACCACGGCGCCGTCCGGCCCCAGCAGCAGGAACTCTTCGGCGACCCCGACTGTCAACATCCGGCCTCCTCGCTGGAGTTCATGACCAGGAGGCTTCCGGAACACGGCACCGCCCGCCTCATCCGCCGGGGGTGACCGAATCTTGCTCCACTCCCGTCGCCTCGGCCTCCGGTTGCGAGGCAGGTCAGGGTCATCTGCCGGGGATGAGGCGTGTGCCGGGCCGCCCGGACACCGTTGTCTCCGGATGCGCTCACCGGAGGGGGATGGCGATGGCTACCGACACGTTCCTGGTCCATGTCGGTGTGTATCCCAGCGTCGCGCTCGCCGATGACGACTACGAACTGGTGAGAGACCTGTTCACCGAGGTGGACGTCGTCGACGCGTACGACGCCGCGGTGGTCGAGCGGCGGCCCGACGGCAAGGCGGCGAGCGTGCAGCGCTATGAAACGCCGACCCGGGCCGGGGGCGTGCTGGGTGGGGGGCTCGGCCTGGCGACCGGTCTGGTGGTCCCCGCTCAGCTCGAGCAGGACGTCGCCGCCGCCGGCGTCGGGATGGCGTGAGGCCGGCATGGAGCCAGTGACGGAGACCCTCGACGACGGTGCCTCGTACGTGTCGACCGGCGAGCTGCCCTCCCCGGAGCAGGTAAGACGCTCGCTGGAGGACGCGCATCAGCGGTTCCGCGCCGTCACCACCGGTGAGCGTTCGCGGGTCTATCCCGCCCTGGCCCGCGTGCCGGCGCACCTCTTCGGCATCTGTGCGGCCGGGGCCCGCGGCGGGCTCGTCGGCGTCGGGGACGCCGACGCCGGGTTCACCGTCATGAGCGTGGCCAAGCCGTTCGTCTTCGCCGTGGTCTGCGCGACCATCGGTCCGGAGGAGATCCGGCGGCGGCTGGGGGTGAACCCGACCGGGCTGCCCTTCAACTCCCTCGCCGCGGTGGAACGTGCTGCGGACGGGCGCACCAACCCGATGGTGAACCCGGGGGCGATCGCCACCGCCAGTCTCGCCCCGGGCGCCGGCGCCGAGGCCAAGTGGGCGTTCCTGCGGGACGGCTTGTCCCGCTTCGCCGGCCGGGCGCTCCAGCTCGACGAGGATGTCCACGCCTCCGCGTCGGCGACGAACCACCGCAACCGGGCCATGGCCGACCTGCTGCAGACCTACGGTCTCCTGCGCTGCGATCCGGTGACGGCGGTCGACCTGTACACCCGGCAGAGCTGCCTGCGGGTCACCGCCACGGACCTGGCGGTGATGGGCGCGACCCTGGCCAACGGCGGTGTCAACCCGCGCACCGGCGTTCAGGTGGTGGACGCCACCGTCTGCCACTACACGCTCGCGGTCATGGCCACCGCCGGCCTGTACGAGACCTCCGGCGACTGGCTCTACGACGTCGGCGTGCCCGGCAAGAGCGGCATCGGCGGCGGCATCGTGGTCGTGTCCCCGGGCAAGGGCGCCCTGGCCACCTTCGCCCCTCCGCTCGACGCGTTCGGCAACAGCGTCAAGGGTCAGCTGGCGGCCCGGTTCCTGTCCCGCCGGCTCGGCCTGACCTTGTTCGCATCGCAGCCCGCCTGACCATCGTCTGCTCAGACGCCCGCTTGCGACGCCGCGGCGAGCAGATTCCCGGCCGCCAGGCGCAACCCTTCGACCTGGTCGAACTCCTGGTCCTCGTGCTCGATGTTGACCGCCATGTCCGGGTCCACCGCGTGCAACGCCCGCAGGAACGGCACCCAGAACTCCTCCACGCCGTGCCCCCGACCCACCGCCACGAACTCCCAGGACGGGCTCTCCGGCCACCGGTTCAGCGTGTTCGCGCCGCCCAGGTTCACGGGATCCGCGTCGGCCGGGGTGCGGGTGAAGCGGTCGTCCAGGACGCCGTACACCTTGGCGTTGCCGGGGTTGATCCTGGTGTCCTTGGCCGCGGCGTGGAAGACCAGGTCGCCGAGATGGTCGACGCAGGCGACCGGATCCATGCCCTGCCAGAACAGATGGCTCGGGTCCAGCTCGGCGCCGATATGGGTGGCGTTGGTCTGCTCGACCAGGCGTTGCAGCGTCGGCGGGTTGAAGACGAGGTTGTGCGGGTGCATCTCGATGCAGATCTTGACGTCGGCGGCGGCCGCGCGGGCGTTGATGTCCTTCCAGAACGGGACGGCCACCTGCTGCCACTGGTGGTCGAGGATGTCGAGATACTGGCTGTCCCACGGGTTCACCACCCAGTTGGCCGTGGTGCCGCCGGGCTCGCCGGCCGGCAGCCCGGACATGGTGACGACGCGTCGGACTCCCAGGGCGGCCGCCACGTCGATCGCGCGATGCAGGTCGGCGGCGTGACGCGGGCCCACGGCGGGGTCGGGGTTGAGGGGGTTGCCGTTGACGTTCAGGCCGGTCAGCTCGATGCCGGCCCGGGCGAAGCGGCCCAGGTAGTCCTCGCGGGCACCGGCGCTCGCGAGGAGGTCGCCGACGGGCAGGTGCGGGGCCGGGACGAAACCGCCCGCGTTGATCTCCGCGCTGGTCAGGCCCAGCTCGCCGAGGATCTTGAGGGTTTCGTCCAGGGATCGGTCGTGCAGGCACGCGGTGTAGGCGCCGAGCTTCATGGCTTTGCCTTCCGGACGGGCGTGGGTCAGAGCAGGACGGGCTTGTCGGTGGCGGAGACGACCGCGTCGAGCACGCGCAGGTTGTGCAGGCCGTGGGCCAGGTCCGGGCACGGCGGGAGCTCCTCGAGGCCCGCGATCTGGTCGAGGAACGCGCGGGCCTGGAACACGAAGAAGTCGTTCTGGCCGTGGCCGACCGTGGGGAAGTCCATGGGCAGTCCGCGGGCGACGTACGGATGCCACGGCCCGATGAACACCTGCCGGGCGCCGTTCACGCTCGGCCCGGGGGTGCCGTCGATGATGCTGAACTCGCCCGGGCGGGTCAGGTCGAACGCCGCCGTGCCGTTCTCGCAGAACAACTCCAGGCGCAGCGTGTTGGCGTGGCCGAACGCCACCCGGGACAGGGCGAACGTGCCGAGCGTGCCGCCGGCATAGGTGGTCGTGAAGGTGCAGATGTCCTCGTTCTCCACCGGGACGCGCTCGTCGCTGAGCTCGACGCCGCCGGCATGCCCGACGGTGACGCCGAGCGGCCTGGGGCGGGACGGGACGAGCGTGCTCATCGACGTGCCCCGCACGCCGGTCGTCGGGCCGCAGAAGAACTCGGCCAGGTCGACGAGGTGGCTGCCGATGTCGGCCAGCACACCGGAACCCGGACCGCCGAGGTATCGCCAGCTCATCGGGCGTTGGGGGTCGAAGCCGTAGTCGGTGAAGTAGGTCCCGGCGAGGTGCCGCACCCGGCCCAGGCCGCCGTTGCGGACCTGCTCGAGGATCGCGTTGATCGCGGGGGAGCGGCGGAAGGTGAAACCGACGGCGGCCACCCGGTCGGACGCCGCGGCGGCGTCGACCATGGCCTGCGCGTCGTCGAGGCTCGGGGCCAGCGGCTTCTCGCAGAGGACGTGTTTGCCGGCGGCCAGTGCCGCCTCGACGATCTCGCGGTGCAGGTTGTTGGCGACCGCGACGGTGACCGCGTCGACGTCGGGCGCGTCGATCACCGCCCGCCAGTCGGTCTCGGTGCGGGCGAAGCCGTAGCGCGCGGCGGCGTCGGAGGCGAACGGCTCATGGGTGTCCGCGATGGCGACGAGGCGGGGAGCGGGCCGGCCGGGAGCGAAGACGGTGGCGGCGTTGCGGTACGCGTTCGCGTGGGCGCGGCCGACCATGCCGGCGCCGATGACGGCGACGCCGGGGGACGAGAGGGTCATGAGACCTCCGGGGTCCAAGGATTTAAAGCGCTTTAACTGCGAGTACTATCCAAGTCGATCTCGATGTGTGTCAAGGGTGCTTCCGGAGGTTTCAGGAGTGGATCAACGACCCCGGCTCGACGACGTGGCCGCGCGGGTCGGCGTCTCCACGGCGTCGGTCTCGCTGGTGCTGCGCGGCGCCCCCGGCCCCAGCGCCGAGACCCGTCGCAGAGTCCTCGAAGCAGCCGCTGAGCTGGGCTATCGCGCGGATCGCACGGCGAGCATGCTGGCCCGCCGGCGGCGTCACCTGCTCGGTGTGATGCTCGACATCCGCAGCCCGTTCCACGCCGAGCTGGTCGAGGAGATCCAGGCCGAGGCGGACCGGGTGGGTTATGAGGTGGTGCTGTCCACGCTGACCCGGCACCGTGACGAGGACCGGGCGATCGAGACGCTGCTCGACTTCCGCTGTGAGGCCGTACTCCTGCTCGGCCCGGACGCCGCGGATCAGCGGCTCGCCTCCCTCGCCGCCCAGGTCCCCGTGGTCGCGATCGGCCGGCGCGTCGCCACCGGCGACGTCGACGTGGTGCGCCCGGCCGACCACGTCGGGGTGGCCGAGGCCCTGGCCCATCTGACCGGTCTCGGACACCGCCGCATCGCCTTCGTCGACGGTGGTCGCGGGGTCGTCGCGGCCGCGCGGCGGCGTGGCTACCGCGACGGCATGCGCCGCGCCGGGCTCGCCGACGAGATCCGCATCATCGCGGGCGACCACACCGAGGAGGGCGGCATCCGCGCCGGGCGGCTGCTCGCCGCGAGCGCCGACCGGCCGACGGCCGTCATGGCCTCCAACGACCGCTGTGCCGTCGGGGTCATGGACGCGTTCGTCCGCGCCGGCATCCAGGTGCCCGGGCAGATCTCGATCGTGGGGTACGACGACAGCACGCTCGCCCACCTCGTCCACATCGACCTGACGACGGTCAACCAGGACGCCACCGCCCAGGCCCGGCACGCGGTGCTCGCCGCGGTGCAGCGCCTCGACGAGGGCCGCAAGCAGCGGCTCGAGGTGGTGCTGAACCCCCGCCTGGTGGTCCGGGGCAGCACCGGGCCGTCGCCCCGGCCGGAGGATCAGTCCCCGGGCCGCTGATCGACGATGCGGCGCATCTTGCCCACCGAGCGCTCCACGCCGTCCGGCTCGATCACGGCCACCGCCACGCTCACGCCGATCGTGTTCTTGACCAAAGTGGCCAGCTGTCGGCCCGCGAGCTCGGCCGCCGCCGGCTCGGCACCGGGCCGGCGCTCCACCTTCACCGTCATCGTGTCGAGGCGCCCCTCCCGGCGAAGCAGGCACTGGAAATGCGGTGCCAGCTCGGGCGTGCGCAGGATCAGCTCCTCGATCTGGGTCGGGAAGAGGTTCACCCCGCGCAGGATGATCATGTCGTCCGTCCGGCCGGTGATCTTCTCGATGCGGCGCATCGGCCGGGCCGTGCCCGGCAGCAGCCGGGTCAGGTCCCGGGTGCGGTAACGCACGACCGGCATCGCCTCCTTGCTCAGCGAGGTGAAGACCAGCTCGCCCCGCTCGCCGTCCGGCAGCACCTCGCCGGTCAGCGGGTCGATGATCTCGGGATAGAAGTGGTCCTCCCAGACGTGCAGGCCGTCCTTGGTCTCGACGCACTCGGTCGCCACGCCGGGGCCCATCACCTCGGACAGGCCGTAGATGTCCAGCGCGTGGATGTCGAGCTGCTCCTCGATCTCGCGCCGCAGATCCTGCGTCCACGGCTCGGCGCCGAAGATGCCGACGGCCAGCGACGTGCCGCGCGGGTCGATGCCCTGCCGGCGCATCTCGTCCACGATGGCCAGCATGTAGCTCGGGGTGACCATGATGACGTCCGGCTTGAAATCGTTGATCAGCATCACCTGGCGCTCGGTCATGCCGCCCGACATCGGGATGACCGTGCAGCCCAGCTCCTCGGCGCCGTAGTGGGCGCCCAGCCCGCCGGTGAACAGGCCGTACCCGTAGGCGACATGGACGCGGTCGCCGCGGCGGCCGCCGGAGGCACGGATCGAGCGGGCCGTCAGCTCGGCCCAGGTGCGGATGTCCTGCCGGGTGTAGCCCACGACAGTGGGCCGCCCGGTCGTGCCCGACGACGCGTGCAGCCGGGAGATCTGCTCGCGCGGCACGGCGAACATGTCGAACGGGTAGTTCGCGCGCAGCACCGCCTTGTCGGTGAACGGGAACTTCGCCAGGTCGGCCGGCTCGCGCAGGTCGTCGGGGTGGACCTGGACCTCGTCGAACATCTTGCGGTACTGCGGCACGTTGTCGTACGCGTGGCGCAGCGACCACTGCAGGCGCCGGAGCTGCAGCGCCCGCAGCTCGTCGACGGACGCTCGCTCGATCGGGTCGAGATCCTCGGGGCGGGGGGTACGGTCCTGCATGTCGTCTCCTCTGTGAACCTCACTGCCTCGTGCGCAGGCCGTCGAAGGCGATGGTGGTGACGGTCGCGGCCAGCTCCGCCGCGCCGCCGCGGCGCGGGCTGTACCACTCGATCAATGAGTTGACCATGCCGAAGAGCAGCCGGGCGGCGGTGGCGGCGTCCACGTCCGGGCGGATGGCTCCCTCGGCCTGGGCCTGCTTGACCAGCTCGGTCACCTTGGCGTCGAAGATCCGGCGGCGCAGCAGGGCCTGCTGCTCCACCGCCGTGTTCCCGCGTACGCGCAGGAGCAACGTCACGTATTCCAGCCGCTCCGCGAGGACGAGCACACTGCGCCGGATGAGGGACTCGAGCCGGTCGAGGGCGGGTGCGTCGAGCAGCTCCACCTCGTCCATCGCCTCGTGCAGGCCGTCCAGGGCCTGGTCGACGGCGATCCGCAGCAGCTCCTGCTTACCGGTGACGTGGTGGTACAGGCTGGACTTGGTGATGCCCAGCCGTTTGGCCACGTCGTCCATGCTGGTGGCTTCGTACCCGCGCTCGTTGAACAGCCGGACGGCCGCCGCCAGCACCGCGCCGAGGTCGTGGCCGGGCCGCCCGCGCTTGGGCCGGTTACGTTCCTCGAGGTAGTCGACGACGCGTTCGGCGCGGGCGAGATCGTCGGACCGATCGGTCATGCGGGCCGGCCCGGGCTGATCACGCGGCTGCGGCCACGGAACTCGGCGATCACATCGCCGCCGCGGGTGACCGTGACGTCGTAGACACCGCTGCGGCCGCTGGACGCGCGCTCCACGGCGTGCGCCTCGAGCTCGTCGCCCTCCGCGGTGGGCCGCAGGAACGTGATGTCAGCGCCGGCGGCGACGGTCACCGGACCGGCGGCGTTGCAGGCCAGGGCGAAGGCCGTGTCGGCCAGCAGGAACAGGTAGCCCCCGTGGGTCATGCCGTGACCGTTGATCATCCCGGCGGTCACCGTCATCCGCGCGACAGCGCTGCCCCCGCCGGTGGAGATCAACTCGATGCCGAGGGCCTGCGAAGCCTTGTCCCGGTCGAACATGTCGTGCGCTGCCGTGCGCGCTTCTCCGCCACGTGCCCCGTCGCCACGTGCCCCGTCGCCACGTGCCCCGTCGCCACGTGCCATGTTGCCTCCGTTTCCGGCCCGGTCTTGATTACCGACCGAACGGACGGTAAATATGAACACAGCCAACCGCACAGGAGCGCCGATGACAACCCCCGCCGAGTTCTACGAGAAGCACCGCCAGCTGCTCGACAAGGCGATCGAGGCGGCCGCCACGCGCGACTACTGGTCTGCCTATCCCGAGTCGCCGAGCAAGTCGGTCTACGGCGAGGACGCCGCACCGGCCGGTGAGCGCGCGTTCCAGGCGCTGCTCGGCGCGGATTTCCCGATCGAGGCGCCCGGTGCGGGCGGCACCGTGGCGACCGAGCGCTCGCCGTACGGGATCGCCCTGGACATCCGCTACCCGAAGGGTGACCCGGCCGCCCTGATCGCCGCCGCGCGCGCCGCGACCCCCGCCTGGCGCGCCGCCGGGCCGCAGGGCCGCGCGGGCGTGGCCGCCGAGATCCTGCACCGGATCAACGCCCGCATCTTCGAGATCGCCCACGCCGTGCAGCACACCACCGGCCAGGCGTTCGTCATGGCGTTCCAGGCCGGCGGGGCGCACGCCCAGGACCGCGGGCTCGAGGCCGTCGCCGTCGCGCTCGCCGAGTCCACGCGCATCCCGGCGACCACGTCGTGGGCCAAGCCGCAGCGCGGTGGCGACCCGCTGCGCATGGCCAAGACCAGCACGGTGGTGGGCCGCGGCGTCTCCCTGCTGATCGGCTGCAACACCTTCCCCACCTGGAACGGCTACCCCGGCCTGTTCGCCAGCCTGGTCACCGGCAACCCGGTCATCGTCAAGCCGCACCCCGGCGCCGTGCTGCCGCTGGCCATCACCGTGCAGATCGCCCGCGAGGTGCTCGCCGAGGCCGGGCAGGATCCCGACCTGGTCACCCTGGCGGTCGAGGAGCGCGGCGACGGCATCGCCGCCACCCTGGCCACCCACCCCGACGTGCGGATCGTCGATTTCACCGGCTCCAGCGAGTTCGGCAACTGGCTCGAGGCCAACGCCCGCCAGGCGGTGGTCTACACCGAGAAGGCCGGCCTCAACACGGTCATCGTCGACTCCACCGACGACTACAAGGGCCTGCTGCGCAACCTGGCGTTCTCGCTCTCGCTCTACAGCGGTCAGATGTGCACCACCCCGCAGAATCTGCTGGTCCCGTCGACCGGCATCGAGACCGACGCCGGCCACCGCAGCGTCGAGGAGTTCGGCGCCGACCTGTCCGCCGCCCTCGACAAGCTGCTCGGTGACCCCAAGCGCGCGGCCGGCACGCTGGGCGCGATCGTCAACGACGGCGTGCTGGCCCGGCTCACCGAGGCCGGCAACGCCGCGAGCGTCATCCACCCGTCCACGGCCGTGGCCGACGAGCAGTATCCGGACGCGACCATCCGCACGCCGGTGGTGCTGCGGCTCGACGCGGCCGACGAGAAGGCGTACACCCGGGAGTGGTTCGGGCCGGTGTCGTTCGTGATCGCCACTGAGTCGACCGCGCACAGCCTCGCGCTGTTCACCGAGACCGTCCAGCACCACGGCGCGCTCACCGCCTCGGTCTATGCGACCTCGCCCGAGGTGCTGGCCGCGGCTCGCGAGGCCGCGCTGGACGCCGGTGTGCACCTCTCGGAAAACCTCACCGGCGGCGTCTTCGTCAACCAGACCGCCGCGTTCAGCGACCTGCACGGCACGGCGGCCAACCCCGCCGCCACCGCCTCGCTGAGCGACGCCCACTTCGTCACCGGCCGGTTCTTCACGCTGCAGTCGCGTCACCACGTCACCGAGGAGAGCAATGCCTGAGGCGTTCCTGGTCGGCGGAGTCCGCACCCCGCAGGGCAAGTACGGCGGTGCCCTCTCCGGCGTGCGCCCCGACGACCTCGCCGCCCTGGTCGTCCGGGAGGCGGTCAGTCGCGGTGGGGTGCCCGCCGAGGCGATCGACGAGGTCATCCTCGGTGCGGCCAACCAGGCCGGTGAGGACAACCGCAACGTCGCGCGGATGGCCGCGCTGCTCGCCGGCCTGCCCGACACGGTCCCCGGCTACACGGTCAACCGGCTCTGCGCCAGCGGCCTCACCGCGATCATCTCCGCGGCCCAGGCGGTCCGCAGCGGCGAGGCCGACCTGATCGTGGCCGGCGGGGTGGAGTCGATGACCCGGGCGCCCTGGGTGATGGCCAAGCCGGGCACGCCGTGGGCCCGCCCGGGCGAGATCGTGGACTCCTCGCTGGGCTGGCGCTTCACCAACCCCCGCTTCACCGCGCACGACCAGGACGCCGGCACCGGTCCGGAGGACCGCCGGGTCACCCTGGCGATGGGGGAGACGGCGGAGGAGGTCGCGGCCCTCGACGGCATCAGCCGCGCCGACAGCGACGCCTTCGCGCTGCGCAGCCACGAGCGGGCCATCGCGGCGATCGACGCGGGCCGCTTCGCCGCCGAGATCACGCCGGTGCCGCTCAAGGACGGCGAGCTGACCGTCGACGAGATCCCGCGTCGCGGCAGCAGCCTCGAGCGCCTCGGTGCTCTGCGACCCGTGTTCCGCGCGGGTGGCGTGGTGACCGCGGGGTCGTCGTCGCCGCTCTCGGACGGTGCCGCCGCCGTGGTGGTGGCCAGCGCCGAAGCCGTGCAGCGGTACGGCCTGACCCCGCGGGCCCGCATCGTCACCTCGGCCAGTGCGGGCGTCCCGCCGCAGATTATGGGCCTCGGCCCGGTGCCGGCCACCGAGAAGGCCCTGGCCCGCGCCGGCTGGGGCATCGGCGACGTCGACGCCGTGGAGCTCAACGAGGCGTTCGCCGTGCAGTCGCTGGCGGTCCTGCGCCGGCTCAAGCTCGACGAGGAGCGGGTCAACGCCGACGGCGGCGCGATCGCCCTCGGTCACCCGCTCGGCTGCTCCGGCGCCCGGCTCACCGTCACCCTGCTCGGCCGCATGGAACGCGAGGACGCCCACCGCGGCCTGGCCACGCTGTGCGTCGGCGTCGGCCAGGGCGTCGCCATGCTGGTGGAGCGCGTCTGATGACCGGAGCCACCACGGCCGTCTCGCCTCCCACCACCATCAAGGTCGAGGAGTCGGACGACCGCGTGGTCGTGACGCTGCACCGGCCGCAGGCCCGCAACGCGATCAACGCGGCCATGGTCGGCGAGCTGCACGAGGTGTGCGCGGGCCTGGAGGAACGACCGAGGCTGCTGCTGCTCACCGGTGACGGTGGCACGTTCGCCGCCGGCGCCGACATCGCGGAGCTGCGCGACCGTGGCCGCGAGCAGGCCCTGCAGGGCATCAACAGCCGCTTGTTCGACCGGATCGCCCGGCTGCCGCTGCCCACGGTGGCGGCGGTCGACGGCTGGGCGCTCGGCGGCGGCGCCGAGCTGGCCTACGCCTGCGACGTCCGCCTGGCCACCCCGGCGGCGACCTTCGGCAATCCCGAGCCGGGCCTGGGCATCCTCGCCGCGGCCGGGGCCTGCTGGCGCCTGCGTGAGCTGGTCGGCGCCTCGGTGGCGAAGCAGGTGCTGCTGGCCGGCCGGCGGCTCGACGCCGAGGACGCCTACCGGCTGGGCCTGGTGGCCGAGATCGTGCCGGCCGAGGAGCTGCTGAAGCGTGGCCACGCGCTGCTCGACCGGATGGCCAGGTCGGGGTCGCTGGCCCTGCGGCTCACCAAGCTGGTCACCGACTCCCCGGGCGGCCATCCGGTCGCCGACGACCTGGCCCAGGCGATCCTCTTCGAGTCGGAGGACAAGCGCACCCGGATGGACGCTTTCCTGTCGGGAGACCGCCGATGACCGCCGCTGCGCCGCCGCCGACGGGCCCGGGCGTGCCCAAGGCCGTCGGGGTGATCGGCGGGGGCCGGATGGGCGCCGGGATCGCGCAGGTCTTCGCGGCTGCCGGTGCGTCCGTCACGGTCGTCGAGGCCGACTCCGCCGCGGGCGCGTCCACCCGGGAACGTCTCGGTGCCGCGCTGCGCCGGGCCGCCGAGCGCGGCAAACTCGCCGAGGACCCGGCCGTCGTCCTCGACCGCATCACCGTCACCGACGACATCGCCGCGCTGCCGGCGGCAGCCGAGCTCGTCGTCGAGGCCGTGCCCGAGGACGCCCGCATGAAGGTCGCCGTCCTCGCCGCCGCCGAGAAGGCCGTCGCGGAGCACACCGTGCTCGCGAGCAACACGAGCTCGCTGTCCATCGCCGGGATCGCCGAAGGCCTGCACCGGCCCGAGCGTTTCGTCGGCATGCACTTCTTCAACCCGGTGCCGGCCAGCGACCTCGTCGAGATCGTCGTCGGCCCGCAGACGGCCGGCACCGTCCGCGACGCCGCCCGGTCCTGGTCGGCCGGGCTCGGCAAGACCCCGATCGTGGTGCGCGACTCGCCCGGCTTCGCCACCAGCCGCCTCGGCGTGCTGCTCGGCCTGGAGGCCATCCGGATGCTGGAGGAGGGCGTGGCGGACGCCGCGTCGATCGACCGCGCCATGGAGCTGGGCTACCGGCACCCGATGGGACCGCTGCGCTCCACTGACCTCGTCGGCCTCGACGTCCGGCTCGCCATCGCGGAGCACCTGCACCGCGAGCTCGGCGAAAGGTTCGCACCGCCGCGGCTGCTGCGCGACAAGGTGGCCCGCGGGGAGCTCGGTCGCAAGACCGGACAGGGCTTCCACACCTGGGAGGAGACCCGATGACGGACACGGTCACGGAAGCCGACGAGAAGGCTTTCACCGAGACCATCGCCAAGGACCAGCGGATCGAGCCGCGCGACTGGATGCCGGACGGCTACCGCAGGACGATGATCCGGCAGATCGCCCAGCACGCGCACTCCGAGATCATCGGGATGCAGCCGGAGGGCGAGTGGATCACCCGCGCGCCCTCGCTGCGCCGCAAAGCGATCCTGTTGGCCAAGGTGCAGGACGAGGCCGGGCACGGGCTGTACCTGTACTCGGCGGCCGAGACCCTGGGCGCCGACCGCGGGGACCTGACCCGGCGGCTCATCGAGGGCCGGCAGAAGTACTCGTCGATCTTCAACTATCCGACGCTGTCGTTCGCCGACGTCGGCGTCATCGGCTGGCTCGTCGACGGCGCCGCGATCTGCAACCAGGTGCCGCTGTGCCGCAGCTCGTACGGCCCGTACGGGCGGGCGATGATCCGCATCTGCAAGGAGGAGTCCTTCCACCAGCGGCAGGGCTACGAGCTGCTGATGACGATGATGCGCGGCACGCCGGCGCAGCGGGAGATGGTGCAGGACGCCGTCAACCGCTGGTGGTGGCCGTCGCTGATGATGTTCGGCCCGCCCGACGACCAGTCACCGAACTCGGCCCAGTCCATGGCCTGGAAGATCAAGCGGCACAGCAACGACGAGCTGCGGCAGCGCTTCGTCGACATGAGCGTGCCGCAGGCCGAGGCCCTCGGCGTGACCCTGCCCGACCCGGACCTGCGCTGGAACGACGAGCGCGGGCACTGGGACTTCGGCCCGATCGACTGGTCCGAGCTCAAGCGGGTCATCTCCGGCGACGGGCCCTGCAACGCCCTGCGCATCGAGAACAGGCGTCGCGCCGACGAGGAAGGCGCCTGGGTCCGCGAGGCGGCCGCCGCGCACGCCCGGCGTCGTCAGGAGGTAGCGGCATGACCGACCAGATCAAGCACGAGTGGCCGCTGTTCGAGGTGTTCGTGCGGGCCAAGCGCGGCCTCAACCACGTGCACGTCGGCTCGCTGCGGGCCGCCGACCACCAGATGGCGCTGCACCACGCCCGCGACCTGTACACGCGGCGCAACGAAGGCGTGAGCATCTGGGTGGTGCGTTCGGACGACGTGGCCGCTTCCAGCCCGGACGAGAAGGACGCCTTCTTCTCACCGAGTGGCGACAAGGTCTACCGGCACCCGACGTACTACTCGATTCCCGACTCCGTACCGCACATCTGAGGCGATGCCATGTCCTTCGACGCCGCCTACGAGGCGCTCACCGACCACGACGACGATGCGCGGTGGGCGTACGGCACCGGCTTCGCCGACCCTCTCGCCGGCGTGGACACCGCCGTTCCACCGGACGTCGACCGGGGGGATCTGAGCGCGTACTGCCTGGCGCTCGGTGACGACGCGCTGATCATGTCGCACCGGTTGCAGCAGTGGGTGACCCGCGCGCCCGAGCTGGAGGACGAGCTCGCCCTGGCCAACATCGCCCTGGACCTGCTCGGCCAGGCCCGGCTGCTGCTGAGCCGGGCCGCCGAGGTGGAGGACGCCGGACGCGACGAGGACGCGCTGGCCTATCTGCGGGACGCCGGCGACTTCCGCAACGTACGGCTCGTGGAGCGGGCGGACGCCGACTTCGCGCACCTCGTGGCCCGGCTGCTGGTGTTCGCGACGTGGCGGCTCGCCCTGCTGGACAGGCTGACCGCCTCGGCCGACCCGGTGCTCGCGGCGATCGGCGCGAAAGGCGTCAAGGAAGTGACCTACCACCGCGATTACGCGGCGCAGTGGGTCGTGCGCCTCGGCGACGGCACGGAGCTCTCCCACGAGCGGATGCAGGCTGCGATCGACGCGGTGACGCCGCTGGTCGGGGAGTTGTTCGTGCCGGACGAGGTGGAGGTGCGCCTGGCGCGGGCGGCTGTGGCGGTGGACCCGTCCACGACCAGGACGGAATTCGACGCGGTGTGGGCCCAGGTGCTGACGGCCGCCAGGCTCAGGCCAGCCGATGCTGTCGTCGATGAGGGCGGCACTGGACGGGACGGGCTGCACACTCCTGCGCTGACCGAGATCCTCGCCGAGTTGCAGGGTGTGGCGCGGTCCCTGCCCGGAGGTGTGTGGTGACCGCGGCTGCCGTGGCCGCCCGGGTGGCCGATCCGGAGCTGCCCATGCTCACCCTTGCCGACCTCGGGATCCTGCGCGCCGTCGACGAGTCCGGTGACGGTGTCGTCGTCACGATCACCCCGACGTATTCGGGCTGCCCGGCCATGCGGACCATTCAGGACGACCTCACCGACGCCCTGCACCAGGCGGGCTACGCCCGGGTGGAGGTGCGGACCGTGCTCACGCCCGCCTGGACCACGGACTGGATCACCGCAGCCGGGCGCGACAAGCTCGCCGCCGCCGGGATATCGCCCCCCGGTGCGGCACCTCGCCGGGCGGCCGGACCGATCCCGCTCACCCTCGCGCCGAGCCGCCGGGCCATCGCCTGCCCTCAGTGCGGGCACCCCGACACCGAGGAGATCGCCGCGTTCAGTGCCACCGCGTGCCGCTCGCTGCACCGCTGCCCGGTCTGCCGGGAGCCGTTCGAGCACGTGAAGGAGATCTGACGTGGTGGTCCGCGAGTTCCACCCGCTGCGGGTCGCCGGTGTCGAACGGCTCTGCGACGACGCGGTGGCCGTCACCTTCGACGTGCCCGACGCATTGGCCGACCGGTACGCGTTCCGGCCCGGGCAGTCGCTGACGGTGCGGCACACCGGCGACGGGGCCGACGAGCGCCGTACCTATTCGATCTGCGCGCCCGCCGGGGCGCGGCCGCGGATCGGCGTCCGCGAGGTCCCCGGCGGCCTGGTGTCGTCCTGGTTGGTGCACGGCCTGCGAGCCGGCGACCAGGTCGAGGTCGCGCCGCCGACGGGCTCGTTCACGCCGGACCTCACGACCGGCGGCCGGCACGTGATGATCGCCGCCGGCTCCGGCATCACCCCGGTGCTGTCGATCGCCGCATCGCTGCTGCAACACCCCGACGCCCACGTCACCATCCTGTACGGCAACCGGCGCGCCGACACCGTCATGTTCGCCGAAGAGCTCGCGGACCTGAAGGACGCCCACCCGGCCCGCCTGGAACTGGTGCACCTGCTGTCGCGCGAGCCCCGCGAGGTGGACCTGCTGACGGGCCGGCTCGACGCGGAGAAGCTGCGCACACTGCTGCCGCTGCTGATCGACGTCGGCGCGGTGGACCACTGGTGGCTGTGCGGCCCGTTCGGCATGGTGACGGCGGCGACCGAGGTGCTCGGCGAGCACGGCGTGGAGCCGGCGCGGGTGCACCGGGAGCTGTTCTGGGTGGACGAGGCGCCGCCCGAGCCGGTACGGGAGGAGCGCCGGCTCGAAGGGCCGAGCAGTGAGGTCACGGTGGTGCTCGACGGGCGGTCGACCACGGTCACCGTACCGGAGGGCGAGACTGTTCTGGAGGGTGCGCAGCGGTCGCGGCCGGACCTGCCGTTCGCCTGCAAGGGTGGGGTGTGCGGCACCTGCCGGGCGCGGGTGGTCGAGGGCGATGTGGTGATGCGGCGGAATTTCGCGCTGGAGCCGGGTGAGGTGGCGGCGGGCTTCGTCCTGACCTGCCAGTCGACGCCCACGTCGGCGAAGGTCATCGTCGACTTCGACGACTGAGACCGCCCGCGTCACCCGGCCGGGTGGGGGAGTCTGCTCGGCCTTGT
>NZ_JBSGFR010000063.1:16894-44630 GCF_053603475.1 Actinoplanes sp. NPDC004185
GTGATCCTGCTCGGCCTTGTGATCCTGCTCGGCCTTGTGATCCTGCTCGGCCTTGTGATCCTGCTCGGCCTTGTGATCCTGCTCGGCCTTGTGATCCTGCTCGGCCTTGTGATCCCGCTTGGCCTTGAGATGCCGCTTGGCCTTGAGATGCCGCTTGGCCTTGAGATGCCGCCCGGCGGGAAAGGCTCGGCCGCCGGCGCCGAGCGCGGACCTTCGCGCGTGCCCGGGTTCGACCGGCTCCTCACGGGAGTCCGCAGGTGCGATTGTCCATTGTGCCTATTGGCGAAACGGTTCACGCGCGTCCGGTGCGAATGGTGAATTCGCCGCAAAGGGTGCGACGGGGTGCGGGGGTCGCCGATCAGCCCAGCCGCCGATAAATGGACGCACATTCACTTTCGGGCGAGTGGTGCGGCGTGGCCGCGACCCGCCCGGTCAGGCCGCCGGAGGTGCTACGGATGGCGGCCACCTGCGGATCATTTCTGCACTGGATGTGACTTAATCCTCAGCGTTGGGCGGGCTCCCGGGTTTCTGCGTATGGAATGCATATAGTCCTCCGCCCTTCGGAAAGGGATGACGAAATGCGTTTACGCACAGTTCTCACCATCGCGGCGACGGGTGTTGTCGGAGCGGCCGGCCTGCTTGTCGCACCATTGACGTTCGCGGCCCAGGCGCCCCGGAACGCCTGCCCCGATGTGGAGGTCATCGGCGCTCGGGGTACCACCGAACGACCCGGCCTCGGCGTGCTGCTGACGCCACTCGCCCAGCAACTCACCCGTGAGCTGCCGCAGACCGTACGGTCGACCGCTGTCGACTATCCGGCCTCGTTCAACTACACGGCCAGCGTCCGGCAGGGCGTCACGAGCATCGCCGCGGACGTGCAGCAGACGGCGGCCGCGTGCGCGGACACCAAGTTCGTCCTGATGGGCTACTCGCAGGGCGCGAACGTGGTCGGTGACGCTCTCGCGGGCAGGTCGGTCCGTGGCCGTGCCGCCGGACAGCTGGCGATCCCGGCCGCTTTGTCCGATCGGGTCGCGGCGGTCCTGCTCTTCGGCGACCCGACGTTCACCGCGGGCGAGGACTTCAACGTAGGCACCGGCACCCGCAACGGCGTCTTCCCGCGCGGCGCGGGCGGCCTGGACGCCTTCGCGGACCGAACGCAGTCCTTCTGCAACCGCAACGACCGCTTCTGCCAGGGCGGAACAAGCCTGGCCGCACACCTGGACTACAACAAGTTCCTGGACGACGCGACCGCATTCGTCGCGCAGCGACTGGGCTGAGACGCGCTCATACCTCGCGGCCGTGGGTCCCCGGTTATCGGGCCGAGGATCCCCGGTCGCGAGTAGCGGGCCACCGGCTGTTACCGGTCGTCGGCCACCGATTGCCGATGCCCCGACGGCTGATCGCCGATTATCGGTCGCCGGTCGCCGGTCGCCGGTCGCCGGTCGCCGGTCGCCGGTCGCCGGTCGCTGTGGCTGGGGCTGGTGGCTGGTGGCTGGCGGGTCGCCGATCACCCACTCCCGTCGGCGATCGCCGGTCGCCGGTCGCCGATCGCCAAGCCGGTCGCCGGTCGCCGGTCGCCCACGCCGGTCGCCCACGCCGGTCGCCCACGCCGGTCGCCCACGCCGGTCGTCGGTCGCCCACGCCCGTAGCCGACGCCCCTCGCCGATTCGCGACGGCCGGTCGCCGGTCCTATGTTTGCTGGAATTGCGTTACCGAGGCGGACGCGGATCAGGCGTCATTGGAAACTGGACGACGCGCGGTCAGTCGCTGCGCGATTGGCCGACATCTACTCCGCACCACCGAGTCTCGCCCAGAGCCGTCTTCCGGATGCCTGCCGGGCGCCGGTGCCCGGGTCCGGACGCTGATTGCCGGGCGCTCCGCGGGCGTGCAGATTGCCGATCGCCGATCGGCGAGTGCAGCGCGGTGCGGACACGGCGGGGCGGTGTCCGATAGGGCGGGCGGTGCCGGACAGGGCGGGGTGCGGACAGGAAGAGGTCCGGACACCCGGGACGGCAGCGACCGCACCCACAGCCTGCCGATCAACCCATCCATCATGGACGATCGAAGGACAGACGCCGAGCGCACCGACCCCGCAGAGTGGCGATGGAACGCCACATTCTGGAGGGGGAGAAGATGCGTCCCAGCAGGTTCCTGACCACAGCCGTCATCGCCACACTCGCCGCAACAGCCGTCCCTACGTCGGCCGCCCACGCCGCCACCGCCCCGCTGATCCCGCGCGACGTAGGCACCCTCGGCGGCGCTTGGAGCAATCCCACCGCCCTCAGCAACTCCGGCTACCTCGTCGGCTCCAGCGAGACCGCCACCGGCGCCACCCACGCCTTCCGCTGGCGGAACGGCACCCTCTCCGATCTCGGCACCCTCCCCGGCGGCGGCTCGAGCTACGCCGTCGACGTCAACGAACGCGGCGACGTAGCCGGCACCGCCTTCACCGCGGCCGGCGCCGCCCGCCCGTTCCTCTGGCGTCGCGGCGTCCTACGCGACCTCGCCGCCGTCACCGGTGACGGGATCTCGGTGACCGGGCTCAACGACCTCGGCCGCGTCATCGGCACCCGCTACACCGCCACCAGCGGACAGTACGGCCAGGCGTTCGTCTGGCGGGACGGCGTCGCCACCGATCTGCCCGGGCTCGGTGGGGACACCCTCGCCGACGACATCAACAATCGTGGTGACATCGCCGGTTCCACCATCAGCGCCGACGGGGCCGAGACCGAGGCCGCCCTGTGGCGGGACGGCAGGCTCATCCGGCTCACGCCGCCGGTCGGCATCGCCAGCATCGCCATCGACGTCAACGAGCGGGGCCAGGTCGTCGGCACCGTGCGGGTGCCGGACTCCGGGTGGCACGCTTTCCTCTGGGAGAACGGGGTCTTCACCGACCTCGGCGCGCTCGGCGGGACCGAGAGCTATCCGGTCGGGATCAACGACCGCGGCCAGGTCGGGGGCAATGCCGGCGACAGCTCCGACCTGCGGGCGGTGCGCTGGCACCGGGGTACGGCGACCGACCTCGCCGCGCTCAGCGGAGTCCCCGGCCTGGCCACCGCGATGAACGGGGCCGGCAGCGTGGCCGGCGTGGCGAATCTGGGCGGCAGCCGCGGCGTGGTCTGGCGTGGCGCCGGCGTCGTCGACCTCGGCCCGCTGGACCGTGGGGTCACGGGCGGCTCGGTGCAGTTCATCAACGACCGTGGCCTGGTGGCGGGCACCATCGCGGTCACCGGAGCCGGCAGCCACGCCGTCGTCTGGAACATCGGCCGAGGCTGAGCGCTCCGACCGGACACCAGCGACGCCGGACGATCGGATGCAGCATCGGGCAGTGCAGGGCGGTCAGATCTCGCCCGCGATGGCGTTGATGGCCGCGGCGAAACCGTCGCGGTCCTCCTCGTGCACCATCGAGAGGTCGATCTCCTTCAGCGCTTCGCTGATCGCGTACCGGCGGACCCGTGACCGGCTCCCGCCGCGGACCTCCTCGAGGATCGCGCGGGAGAACGTCTCCGCCGCCTCGGGCAGGCCCTGCTCGACGCAGTGCGCCAGGCCCAGGTGCAGCCACAGCGACTCCTCCTCCGGCACCTCGGGGAACTTGCTGACCGGGCCGGCCGGGCGCACGGTGCCCGCCGGCCCGCTCGCGGCGCGCTCGATGCGGTAGTTCAGCGCCTTGGTCACCGGGGCGCTCAGGGCCACGAACATGTCGTTCCCGGATCCCTTGAGCAGCACCACGTGGAAGTCCTCGTCCGTGGCGCGGTACCGCTCGCGGTGCCGGCGGCCGGCCTCGCCCGGGTCGCGGAACTCGTCCCGGGCCAGGCCCAGCCGTTTGAGCCGGCGGCTGAGACTGATCAGGTCCCGGCACACGTCCGCCGACGGGCGCTGGGCGGCGAGGCGGGCCGCCTGCGGCTCCACCGCCTCGCGCAGCTGGGTGAGCAGGTCCATCTGGACGCGCGGGGCCACCTGGTGCCGCCACTCGATCACGTCCGGGTCGAACGGGTTCCACTGCTCGACCGGCTGGACCTTGGCCCCGACCCGCGGCTGCAGTGTCACCAGGCCCTTGATCTGCAGGACCTGGAGCACTTCGCGGGCCAGCGCCCGGCTGCCGCCGCTCTGCTCCATCACGTAGTCGAGGCTCACCACGTCGCCGGGGCGGAGCTGGTCACCGGCCGCGATCAGGTCGCCCAGGATGCGCACGGCGGCCCGTCCGGAGCCCCGGGTCTTCTCCTCGGCGTCCACATCGGTTTCTGCCATGGACAAAATCTAATCATGAGGACCGGTGTTTCCGGAATAGCCGGGGAGGTGCGACCGGCCAAGGGAAAAGATCCATTCTTCCGGTACGGAGATCAGCAACGAAGATCCATTCTGGTCGTACCAGAAGAGGTTATGTTTCATTCTTTAAACGGGATAGCGTCAGTGCTAGTCTGACTTTCACTTCCCGGCAACAAACCGGGACAGGTGATCATCAGGAGGGATGCACCATGGTCATTGTTGAACCCCGGCGGCCCCGATGAATCCCGGCGCCGTATTGACCTTCACCGTTGTGCTGGCGTCCTTTGTGCTCGCGGTGGTGGCCGCTGCGACAGCCGCGGCCCTGCACCGCGCCAACGGCGCCACCTGGCCCCGCACCTGCCTGTCCGCCATCCCCTGGTTCGGCGTCACCCTCGCCGGCGCGATCGCCACTCTCTCCAGCCTGCTGAACTGAGAAATGTGACCGAGGGCGGCGGGTCAGCCCGCACCGCCGCCCAGCTGCTCACCCAGCCCGGTCCGCAGATATTCCAGCTTCCGTCCGACCCGGGAACCGGCGATCAGTCCCGCATCGCGCAACGTCGTCAAATGGTGAGAGGCCGTCGCCGCCGCCAGGCCCAGTGCCGCCGCCACTTCACCGGTGCTGTGCGGGACCGCCAGCAAAGTCAGCACGGCCGCCCGGGTCGGTCCGAGCAGCGCCGCCAGCGCCGCTGTCGGCTCGCTGCGCGCGGTGCCGTCCCACAGAGCCCCGTAGCCCCGCGGCGGATACCACAACGCCCGCCCCTGCGTCGTCTCCGTCACCGCGAACACCTTCGGCCCGGCGAAGCCGGACGGCAGCAGCGCCAGCCCGTGCCCGTCCAGGCCGAAGTCGGACTCCCTGCCGCCCTGACCGATCCGCAGGGCCGTCTCGTCCCAGGTCAGGCTCGGGTGCAGGTCGCGGATCAGGGCCCGCGGCCCGTGCTCGGTCGCCGCCCGGGCGCGGTGGGCGATCTCCGCCTCGGCCGCCGCGCGCAGCCTCGGCCAGTACGGCGCCAGCGCCAGCTCGAAGTACTGCCGGATCTCCCGCAGCAGCACCGCCAGCCCGCCGGCCGGATCCCGTTCGAAGCGGGCGATCACCGGCGGCACGTCCGGGACCCCGCGCCATGCGTACTGCACCTCCCACGCGACCTGGTCGAGCGGCGTCTCGGCGATCACCGCCAGCTCGTCGCGCAGCAGCGGCCGGGCGGTCGCGGGCACCGGGCTCAAGAAGTCCGGCACCCAGCCCTGCCGGCGGGCCACCACGGCGAGGAACGTCTCCAGCCGGGCCGCCGCCAGCACCGGGCGCACCTGGGCGCGCCAGGAGGCGTACATCCAGAACTGGTCCGGTTTGGTCAGCGCCACACTGCTGGCGATCACCTCGGCCATCGGCGAGTGGGCGAACCGGACGCCCGCGAGATCGGCGGGAGCGAATGCGAGCCGGATCATCCGACCATTCGAGCACGGTCGAACGGCTCGGGCCATCGCGTATACGACCCTACGGTCGTGTCATGCGTTACGTGCACCTCGGCCGTACCGGCCTGCGGGTCAGCCGGCTCTGCCTCGGCACCATGAATTTCGCCTGGCAGATCGGCGAACCCGAGTCCCATGCCGTCCTCGACCGCGCGCTCGGCGCGGGCATCAACTTCGTCGACACCGCCAACATGTACGGCCGGGAGACCGGCGACGGGCTCAGCGAGCGGTTCATCGGGAGCTGGCTGGACAAGTCCGGCGCCCGCGACAAGATCGTGCTTGCCACCAAGGTCTACGCGCCGATGAGCGACTGGCCCAACGACGGCGGCCTCTCCGCGCGGCACATCATCGCCTCCTGCGAGGCGTCGTTGCGCCGGCTGCGCACCGACTGGATCGACCTGCTGCAACTGCACCACATCCAGCGGGACACCCCGTGGGAGGAGATCTGGCAGGCGATGGAGACGCTCACCGGACAGGGCAAGATCCGGTACGCGGGTTCGTCGAACTTCGCCGGCTGGCATCTGGCCCGCGCCCAGGCCGCCGCCGACCGGCGCCACTATCTGGGGCTGGTCAGTGAGCAACCCAAGTACAACCTGCTCACCCGGCACGTCGAGCTGGAGGTGCTGCCCGCCGCCCGGGAGCTGGGCATCGGCATCCTGCCGTACTCCCCGCTGCACTTCGGTGCGCTGTCCGGCGCGCTGCGCAAGCAGCGCGAGGGCGGCACCGGCCGCAGCGTCCTGCACGCGCCGGAACGGGTCGAGCCGCACCGCGCCGCGCTGGAGCGGTTCGAGAAGCTGTGCGCCGGCCTCGGACAGGAGCCGACCACGGTCGCGCTGGCCTGGCTGCTGTCGCGGCCCGGGGTCACCGCGCCGGTGCTCGGCCCGCGTACGCCGCAGCAGCTGGACCTGCCGTTGCTGGCACTGGACACCGAGCTCTCCGCGGAGACCCTGGATGAGCTGGACCGGATCTTCCCGCCCGTCGGCAACGGCGGTCCGGGCCCTGAGGCGTGGGCATGGTGACGGGGGTACGCCTCAGGGCCCGGTTTCCCTCACGAAGGCTGCCGGGCTGCCGATCACAGGGCTCGTGCAACCGGCGGAGTTCGACGACAGCACCGCGGAGTACTGGGCGCGGCAGATCCGGATCGGTGCCGCGGTCGCCGCCGGGGTGACCCTGCTCGGCTGCGTACGGGTGGCCGTGGACTGGGCGCCGGACCGGCGCTGGCTGCTCGGTCCGGTGCTCGCCGCGGCCCTCGTGCAGATCCTGGCCGCCCTGCTGCCCTGGGCCCGCCTGGTCCGCAGCGCCCGGCTCCGCAGCTGGCTGGTCCTGTGGTGGGTCGCCGAGCTGCCGCTGCTGTTCCTGTTCTCCCGGCTCGACCAGGACGGGCTGATGCTCTACCTGCCCGGGGTCGCCCTGATCCTGGTCGCGGCCGCGTCCCTGTACGGGCCCGCCCCGGTGGTCGCGCTGGGGACGGTGGCCGTGGCCGGCTACCTGGCGCTGCTGCCCGACCTCACCGGCACCAACGCCGTCTCCACCGTCTCCCTGGTCGCGATCATGTCCTGCCTGGTCGCGTTCAGCTCGATCAACGCGCGCAGCCGGCGGCGGCTGGACCGGCGCCGGCAGGCCGCCGAGCACCGCACCGAGATGCTGCTCGAGGCCGCCTCCGACGCGGTGTTCGCGATCGACGTCACGGGCGCGGTCCGTTACGCCAGCCCGTCGGCCCAGCGGATCTTCGGTCTCACCGGCGCGGAGGTCACCGGCAAGGCCATGGTGGAACTGGCCCACCCCGACGAGCTCGCCGGCCTGCGGGAGTGGATGGCCGCCCTGTTCGCCGTGCCCGGCGGCACGGCCCGCACCGAGGCGCGGCTGCGCCGGCCCGACGGCACCTGGCTGCACCTGGACGTGATCGGCACCAACCGGACCGACGACGCCGACCTGCGCGCCGCCGTCATCAGCCTGCGCGACATCGGCCGGCGCAAGGACCTCGAGGAGCAGCTCAGCCGACAGGCGTTCACCGACTCGCTGACCGGACTGCCGAACCGGGCCCTGTTCCGCGACCGGCTCGAACAGGCGGTCCAGCGTCGCGCCGGTGGTGGTGTCACCGTGCTGCTCATCGACCTCGACGATTTCAAGCTGGTCAACGACAACCTCGGGCACAGCGCCGGCGACGAGCTGCTGGCCACCCTGGCCGGGCGGCTGCGGGCCGAGATGCGCCCCGGCGACACCCTGGCCCGGCTCGGCGGTGACGAGTTCGCGATCCTGGTCGAGGACGTGGCGGCGGCCGACGCTGTCGCGCTGGCCGAGCGGCTGCTGCTGGCCGGACGCGAGCAGATCCGGCTGGACAGCCGCGACGTCACCTGCTCACTGAGCATCGGCATCGCCGGCGGCGACCTGCCCGCCGGGCAACTGCTGCGCGACGCCGACCTGGCCATGTACGCCGCCAAGCGGGCCGGCCGCAACGCGTACGCGGTGTTCTCGCCGTCGATGTCCCGCTCGGTGCTGGAGGAGGCCCAGCAGCGCGTCGACATGGAGCTGGGGCTGGAGCAGGAGCAGTTCGTCGTGCTCTACCAACCGGTGGTGGACATGACCACGCAGCGGATGACCGCGGTCGAGGCCCTGGTGCGGTGGCGCCACCCCGAGGACGGGCTGCTCAGCCCGTACCAGTTCATCGCCACGGCCGAGGCCAACGGCTTGATCGTGCCGCTCGGCCGGTGGGTCCTGCGCGAGGCCTGCGCGCAGCTGGCGCGCTGGCGCCGCGAGACGCCGGCCGCGGCCGGCCTCAAGGTCAACGTCAACCTGTCCGCGCGGCAGTTCCAGTACGCGGGCCTGGTCGCGGACGTGGCGGCGGCGATCGACGACGCCGGCATCCCGGCCGGCTCGCTGACCCTGGAGATCACCGAGTCGATGCTGATGGAGGACATCACCGGCGCGATCGAGACGCTGCGCGCGCTCCGGACGCTGGGCGTACGGCTGGCGATCGACGACTTCGGCACCGGCTACTCGTCGCTGAACTACCTCAAGCAGCTCCCGGTCGACATCATCAAGATCGACCGGACGTTCGTGGAGCAGGTAGACACGGACGCCGACGATGTGGCGCTGGTGGACGCGATGGTGGGACTGGGGCGGGCGCTGCGGCTGCAGACGGTGGCCGAGGGCATCGAGACCGACGGCCAGTGGATGATGCTGCGGCAGATCGGCTGCGACCAGGGCCAGGGGTACCTGTTCGGGCGGCCCGGCGACGCGGCCTCGGTGACCGGTCTGCTGGCCCGCGAGCCGGTCCCGGCCGAGCTCTGACGCCGCGGCCGGGTGGCCCGGCCGACTCACGGGCCGGCGGTTCCGCCTGCGCCGGCGCGGCGGGGCCGCGCCGGGGCTCAGCGGCGGAGCACGGAGAGCTCGAGGATGGCCGGCATCGGGGCCACGCCCGGACCGCCGGCGCGGACCCAGGCCGCGATGTCCTCCTCGACCGCGTCGTCGCCGACCAGCCCGAACCACACTGCCCGGGCACCGCGGCGGCGGGCGCCGGGCTCCGGGTGGACCACGATGACGTTGGCCTCCGCGCAGGCGTCCAGGCATTCGCTCACCCGTACCTGATGCGGGGCCGGCAGCGACTCGCGCAGCCGGACCAGCTGGCCGTCGTGGTCGACCTTCGGGTGCTTGCGGGCGTTGCCGCAGCAACAGTCCCGGCACACCGTCACCGTGCAGCCGGCCGGCATCGTTCTCCTGAGTCCTGGCACGCCCTGGACCCTAACCGCCGGCCGGAACGGCAGTTCGCGCGGTCACCGGACAGGTGACCGCGCGAACATCTGCCGTTGTCGTCAGTCCCGGGCGGCTGCCCGGCGGCGCCGGGTCGCGCCGAGGACCACCGCGCCGCAGAGGATCAGCAGCGCGCCGCCGAGGATGAACGTCATCGAGTTGGCCCCGGTCAGGGCCAGCTTCGAGTCGTCACCGGTCTGCACGTTCTGTTCCGCCTGCAGGTCCGGCGCGCCGTCGTCGCTGTCGTCGTTGGCGACGACCTGGGCGGCCGGTTCCTGGGTCGCGCGGGGCTTCTTGGTCTTGGTCGCCACCGCCTGCTCCGGGTTTTCCGTGTCGTCGCCGGCCGACTGGTTGTCGCCCTCCGACTCGTCGTTGCTCGCCGGCTTGTCGTCGGACTTCTCCGGCCCGGTGGCGGGGGCCGGCTTGGTGGTCTTGACCGGCTTGGGCGCGTCGGCGCCGTTCTTCGGCGGGATCGTCACGGTGCCGGTCTTCGGCGGCGTCGTGCCGGTCTCGGTCCTCGGGGTCGCGGTGGCACCGGGGTTCGCGGCACCGCCGTTGTCACCCTGGTCGCCGCCGCCCTGGTTGCCGCCGCCCTGGTTGCCGCCGTTGTTCTGGCCGCCGTCCTGGTTGCCGTCGCCCTGACCGCCGCCGTTGTTCTGGCCGCCGTCGCCCTGACCGTCGCCGCCGTTGTTGCCGTCGCCGCCCTGGTTGCCACCGCCGTTGTTGCCGCCGCCGTTGTCAGCGGGCGGGTTCGCCGGGGGCTCCTCCTCGGCGGGCGGATCCTCGTCGCCACCCTCGACCTTGACGCGTACCGCGTCCAGGGCCGGGGTCTGGTTGGCGCGCTGCATCATCGGGATCCGATGCGAGCCGTCGCCGGCCCAGGAGGCGCACTGCGCGATGCCTTCCTGCGGCAGGCCCGGGACCTGGATGGTGACGGTGTCGGGCTGCGCGCCGCCCTTCTTGTCCTCGGTGGCCACGAAGAACGCGGGCACCGGCGCCGGGTCGGGCGCCTCGTTGGTGGCGGCGAGCATCCGGCAGGCGGTGTGGAAGTGCCCGCGGACCAGGCCCTCCGCGGTGAGCACCGAGCTCTCCACGTAGTAGCCGCCCTGGCCGGCCGCCAGGAAGCGGTCGCGCACCAGGTTGCGGGTGCTGACCTTCAGCGTGAAGGGGGTGTTCGCCTTCACCGACTCGGGGAAGTCCGTGATCAGCAGCGTCGGGTTCTTGGCCTGCTCGCCGACCTCACCGAACTCGGTGGAGACGCAGCGGTCGCCCTTCTGGAAGCCGTCGTGCGCGTCGAGCTTGCTGTCCTCGCAGCTGTTGGCGAGGATCTGCAGCCCGTTGACCTGCTTGGCGGTCGTCTTGCCGGTGGTGCAGTTCTCGACCGGCTGCGGCTTCGGGGCCTTCTCTCCCTTGGCCAGCTGCCCGTCGCCCTTGTGCTGGACGTCGCCGTCCTTGTCCGTGTAGGTGCCGACCTTGGGGTCGGTCGCGGCGCTCTTGCCGGCCGGCGCGGCCGGGTCGGCGGCGGCGGGGGCCTCGCAGGCCACCGTCTTGCTCTCGTCCGCGTTGGAGATCTGGGTGACACCGATCACCCCGCCGAAGGCGATCAGTACGGCGACCGCGGCGATGATGCGACGGTCCGGGCCCCGGCGCTGGGCGGCCCGACGGTAAGTCGGCCTTCGCATGGGTGGCACCTCTTCTGTAACCATTTCATTGGCGGATGAGCCGGTCCGCGGGCCCCTGTGGTGGCCCGGCAAGGTACCGGCATGCAGACGTTAAGAGCCGGCGCCCGTCCACACCAATTTCCCAGCGAAAATTGAGGCTTTCTTAGGGCCAAATTAATGCAAAAATATGGGTCGCATTCCGAACCCTCGGCATCCACCGTTCGGCCGATGTCCCGCCTCCACCGAACGGGGGATACGGCGGACACGGGCCGTCGCGGTGAGCGTACCCGCTGATCTGCCCGCCCGGCGTCGGCCGAGCGGGCAGATCGCTGTCAGGACACGGGTTCCGCGGTCACGACGATGTTGTCGCGGTAGTGCCGGGTCTTGCTGTCGAACGGCCCGCCGCAGGTGATCAGCGTCAGCCGCGGAGCACCGTCACGGGCGAAATACTTGTCCAGCGGAATGCGGGTCTTGCTGTACCTTTCCCGGGCCACGACCCGGAATGCGCGATCGGTGCCGTCCGGCCCGGCCAGCGTCATTCTGTCACCCGGTTCCAGGCTGCTCAGCCGGAAGAATGCGCCCTTGCCCTGATCGGCGCTGTCCACATGGCCGGCCACGACGATCGACCCGGCCGTCGCGGTCATTCCCGGGCCGAAGCGGTACCAGCCGACCCGGTCGACGCTGGGCGGCACGTCGAACTCACCGGTCCCGGCGTCGACGCCGACCTCGGCCACGGAGGCGTCGAGCTTGAGCGCGGGGATGCGGAGCCGCGCCGGGGCCACCTCGTCGGCCGGGGCTTCGGCCTCGGGCACAGCGGCCGCGGCCGGGGGAGCGGACGACGCGGTGGGCGTCGCCGACTCCAGGGCGGCGACCGCCGACGAGCCGACGGACGGTGCGGGCCGCGACAGATACGCGACCACCCCCACCACGATCAGCAGCACCAGCCCGGCGACGACGAGGAGCCGGGCGCGGCCCTTGCGGATCGCGCCCGGGGATCCGACGGTCATCGGCGACCCGGCACCAGCCGGCGCGCGCCGAGGGCGAGCATCAGCAGACCGGCCGCCGCCAGCGCGTACCAGGCGAGACCGAGGCCCTGGTCGGCCTGGCCGCCGCTGCCGCTGGGCACGCCGCCCGGCGCCGAGTGCAGGCCGGTGATGGTCTGGGTGACCAGGTCGAGGGTCTTGTCCTCGGCCGAGCCGACCGCGTAGACGATCGTGGCGGTGCCCTCCTTGAGGTTCAGGTCCGCCGGGCCGATCGCCACGGTGTCCGTGCCGGCCAGCACCACGTCGGCCTCGACCGAGCCCGCGGGCAGGTCGGCCTTGGCCTCCTTCGGGTTGGTCAGGTCCTCGAAGACCGGCTTGCCACCCGCGCGCACGTCGACGGCCGGGGCCGCGGCGGTGTGCCGCACGATGATCCGGGCCTGGCCCGCGGCGACCTTCTTGACGTCGTTGGCGAACGGCGTCAGCGCCGGCTTGCCGTCCTCGCTCAGGTGCGCGACGAGGCTGATGTTGGCGCCGCCGGGGATCTCGGCGTCGTCCACCTTGAGCAGGGCCTTGCTGATATCGTCACCGGGCTTGGTCAGCGCGATGTCGTAGCTGCCCTCCTCCAGCGACAGCGGGCCCGCGACCTTGCCGGGAGCGAAGTCCGGCAGGGTCTTCTTGCCGTTGACGTAGACGTCGACGTTCTGCCCGGGGATGCCGTGCACGACGGAGACCTGGGAGGTGGCGGCGAAGGCGGGAGTGGCGGTCAGCGCGCCCAGACCGCCGAAGGCGATCAGGGTGGCCGCGCCGACGGCGGTCACGCGGCGCAGGGGCACAAGACGCATCGAATTCTCCTAGCGAGTGGGTATCCGGGTTCGGACAACCGGTGGTTTCGCTGGGTCCGGCGCGGCTGGATGCACCACGAAAAAAATAGATCTCGCTGCATCCACGGCCCGGCCGGGGAGCGAATGAGCAGGTGGAAAGGGGGCCGATGAATCCCGACGACGAACTCGCCGAACGCTTCCGGGCGGGCGACGAGCACGCGCTACGCCTGGCGTACGACCGCTACGGCGGCGCGGTGCTCTATCTCGGCGTACGCCTGCTGGGCAATCGAGCCGATGCGGAGGACGTCACCCAGACGACCTTCGTGGCGGCCTGGCAGGGTCGCGCTACGTTTGATCCGGAACGCGGCGGGATGCTCGGTTGGCTGCTCGGCATCGCCCGGCGCAAGGCGGTCGACCGGCTGCGGTCGGCGGCCCGCGAGGAGCGGGTGGCCACGACGGTACGGGCGCAGCCCGTCGCCGACGAGGAGAGCCCGGAACGCGTGCTGGACCGCCTGGTCGTGGCCGACGAGCTGGCCCAGTTGCCCGCCGAGCAACGGCGCAGCCTGGAGTTGGCGTTCTACGACGACCTCACTCATCCGCAGATAGCGGCGCTGACCGGACTGCCACTGGGCACGGTCAAGAGCCATATCCGGCGGGGCATGGCGAATCTACGACGACGGTGGGAGGTGGACGGTGCAGCATCTGGATCCCGATCGGCTGGTCCTTCTCGCGCTCTCTGAGGAAACGGCGGACACCGACGAGTCCGTCCACCTGGCCGAGTGCCCGGGCTGCAGCGCGGAGATCGACGACCTGCGGCACGTCGCCGAGCTGGGCGCGGAGACGCAGGGCCTGCGGGCGCTGCCGCCGCCGCCCGAACGCGTCTGGGCCGGCATCGAGGCCGCGGTGACCGCACCTGTGCGGCGCCTGCCCCAGCGGCGGGAACGGCGCTGGGTGCTGCCCGTGCTCGCGGCGGCGGCCGCCGCAGTGCTCGCCATCGCCGGCACGGTCATGGTGCAGCAGTTCACCGATCGTCCGACGCCGCCGCCGGTGACGGCCAAGGCGAGTCTGGCCCGGCTCGGCGGTGCGCCGGTGGCGGCCGGGGGAGCCGCGGAGGTCATCGGGGGCAGCAAGCTGCGCCTCGACGTGCGCAACCTGCCGCTGACGACCGGCTACTACGAGGTGTGGCTCATCGACCCGGACGACACGACGAGAATGATGGCGATGGGCAATCTGTCCAGTGCCGCGCTCTCGGGTGCCGCCGACGTGGTGCTGCCGCTCCCGCCGGGTGCGGATCTCAACCGCTACCGGCTGGTGGACGTGTCCGCGGAGGCGTACGACGGTGACGCCGCGCATTCCGGCAAGAGCCTGCTGCGGGGCACGCTCACGAATTGAGCACAGGGCGGTGCCGGGGCATCAGCGCGAGCTGACTGTCCCGGCACCGCTTCGTCGTTCCGGCGAGATCCGGCCGGGCGGCCTCCGCGAGGTCGAGCAGCTGAGCGATCGTCGTCGTGGTCGGTGGCCCGCCGAGGGCCAGCAGCTCACCGGCCTGCTGACGGTGTGCCTCGTCCAGGCCGGGACGCAGCAGGCGGCGCAGCTCCGGACGGACGGCGAGGGCGTGCACGGCAGGCAGCGTGACGATCCCGGCGGCGAAGGACGAGCCCGGATCGCGGACGTCGTCGAGCAGGTGCAGCGCGGTGCCGTAGGCCAGGCCGTACTCCTGGAGACCGTCCTCGGGTGACGCGGTGACGACCGCGCCGAGCCGGCCGGCCGCGGCCAGCAGGGTGCCGGTCTTCAGCTCGGCGATGCGCAGCGCCGTGGTCGCGTCCGTCTCGGGATGGAACAGGCTGTCGGTCTCGAGGGCCAGCCCGGTGCAGCGTCCGGTCAGGGCGTCGCTGAGCAGCGTGCCGGCCCCGGCGGTGGCACCGAGCCGGTGGGCGAGCCCGATCAGCAGGTCGCCCGCGAGCAAGGCGACGGTGGTGCCTTCCTTGGCGTTGACAGTGGGCACGCCGTGGCGTACCGGGGCCTCGTGCAGCAGGTCCTCGTGCACGAGCGCGGCCAGGTGCAGCAGCTCCACGGCCGCCGCGGCCACGGCCGTGCGCCGCGACGTGCCGGGCCAGGCCCGGCCGGCCACCGCCAGCAGGAGCCCGGCCCGCAGCCGTTCGCCTCCGGCCCGCGCGAGCCGCCGGCACGGCTCGCGCAGAGACGCCGGGACATCGTCGAGCGCCTCGGTCAGCACAGCCTCGGCGGCGGCGAGACCGTCGGCGCTCATGCCACCGCCGCCGGTTGCTCCACCGGTCCCGCCTGGTGCGCGCGGTGCGGGGCCGCCGGGTCGGCCGGCCACCAGAACCGGTCGCCCAGCAGCGTGGCCAGGGCCGGGACCAGGACCGTACGCACCAGCAGCGTGTCCAGCAGCACGCCGAGACCGACGATCACCCCGATCTGGGTGAGCGTGATGATCGGCAGCACGCCCAGCACCGCGAACACCGCCGCGAGCAGGATGCCGGCGCTGGTGATCACCGCGCCGGTCGCGGCCAGGGCGTGGATCATCCCGGCCCGGGTGCCGCGGGTCACGGCCTCCTCCCGGGCCCGGGTGACCAGGAAGATGTTGTAGTCGACGCCGAGCGCCACCAGGAACAGGAACGCGTACAGCGGCACCTGGTTGTCCAGGCCGGGATAGCCGAGCAGCTCCCGGAACAGCCACGAGCCGGCGCCCAGGGCGGCGACGAAGCTGGCGATCACCGTGCCGATCAGCAGCACGGCGGCGACGACCGCGCGCAGCAGCAGGCCCAGGACCAGCAGCACCACGAGCAGGATGACCGGCACGATCACGCGCAGGTCCACCCGCGACGCGTCCCGGGTGTCCATCGCGATCGCCACGCTGCCGCCGACCAGGGCGTCGTCGCCGACCGCATCGCGCAGCGCCCGGATGGTCGCGTAGCTCTGCGGGGTGTCCGGCGCGGCGGTCAGCACCGCGCTGATGCTGACGATCTGCCCGGCCCGCTCGGCCTCGCGGGCCTGCGCCACGCCCGGCGTGCCGCGCACGGCGGCCAGGACCTCGTCCGCGTCGGCGGGCGAGGTCGTCACCACGGTGGGGTCGGCGGCACCGGCCGGGAAGTAGCGGCTCAGCGTGGTCAGCCCGTCCACGGATTCGGCCTCGACCCGGAACTGCTCGGTCTGCGAGAGCCCGAGCCGGGTGCCGATCAGGCCGGTCGACAGCACGCCCAGCACGACCAGCGAGACCACGGTGACCAGGCCGGGGCGGCGGGCGACGCCGCGGCCGACCCGGGCCCAGACGCCGCGTTCCTGCTCGGTGCCGCCCGCACCGACACGCGGGATGAACGGCCAGAACAGGCCCCGGCCGCAGACCACGAGCGCGGCGGGCAGGGCGATGAGGGCGAAGAGTGCGGCCACCGCGATGCCCAGTGCCGAGGTGACGCCCAGCGCCACGGTGTCACCGAGGCTCGCCAGCAGCAGGGTGAGCAGGCTCAGCACGACCGTGACGGCACTGGCCGCGATGGCCGGGCCGGCCCCGCGCAGTGCCCGGCGCATCGCCTCGCGCCGGTCCGCGTGGCGGTGCAGCTCCTCGCGGTAACGGGAGATGAGCAGCAGCGCGTAGTCCGTGCCCGCGCCGAACACCAGGACCGTGACGATGCCCACGGTGGAGTCGCCGATGGTGAGGTCGGTGTGCCGCGAGAGCACGGCGACCAGCCCGCTCGCCACCCGGTCGGCGAGGCCGACGACCGCGAGCGGCACCAGCCAGAGCAGCGGGCTGCGGTACGTGACCAGCAGCAGCAGCGCCACGACGACGACGGTCACGATGAGCAGGTTGGTGTTGGCGCCGGTGAAGCTGTCGGCGATGTCGGCGGCGAATCCGGCGCCGCCGGTGACCTGGGCGGTCAGCCCGTCGGGCAGCCCGGCGCGCGCGGTGTCACGCAGGCCGGCGACCGCGGCGATGGTCTGGTCCGCCGGGGCGGCGGCCGGCAGGGGGACGGCGACCAGCGCCGCGTCCCGCTTGTCGGAGAACACCGGCGGGCTCCCGGCCCGGAACGCCTTGGCGTCGGCCTCGATCTTCGCCGTGTCCTCGGCGGTGAGCGGTCGCCCGTCGCGGCTGTAGACGACCAGGGCGGGGTTCTCCTGGCCCGACGGCAGCTGTCGTTGCAGGGCGGCGACCTTGGTCGACTCGGCGGCCGAGGGCAGCGACGCGGTCGGGTCGTTGGCGGTGCGGACCTCGCCCGCGCTCGCGATGACCGAGCCGCCGAGCAGCAGGGCGACCACGAGCACCAGCCATGCGGTGAGCCGTCCGGTGAGTGTCCGAAGCACCATCATTCCTCCACGGCAAAGAATCTCTACCATCGAGAGTCTCCATCAATGCGACGGCATCTGCAACACTGGGCGGGTGTACCGGGCGCGCAAGACGGAGCGGGACAGGCTCCGCGAGGAGATCGTCAACCTGCTGCGCGCGTACAGCGTCGAGGCGCAGCACGTGGGGCACGCGTTCGCCCAGCGGCACGGGCTGCACCCCACCGACCTGCAGGCGCTGATCGCGGTGATGCACGCCGAGGGCCGGGGCGCGCCGCTGACCCCGGGCCGGCTCGGCGAGGCGATCGGGCTCTCCTCGGGCGCCACCACGGCCGCCATCGACCGGCTGGAACGCGCCGGCCACCTGCGCCGCACCCGGGAGAGCACCGACCGCCGGGTCGTGCACCTGCGCTACGGCGAGCCCGGCATGGCCCTGGCCCTGGAGTTCTTCGGCCCGCTGGGCAAGCGCACCGACGACGTGATGGCCGGCTTCAGCGACGAGGACCTGGCCCTGGTGCGCCGCTTCCTGCAGGGCATGAACGAGGCGCTGGCCGAGCACCACACCGAGGTGCGCGCGGCTCGTCCAGCGGCGGAGTGACCCGGCTCAGCGCGGCCGGGGCGTGACCAGCCCGGTGTCATAGGCGGCGATCACCAGGTGGGCGCGGTCGCGGGCGGCCAGCTTGGTCAGCAGATGCGACACGTGCGTCTTCACCGTCTTGACCGAGATGGTCAGCCGCGCGGCGATCTGGTCGTTGGACAGCCCGCGCCCGATGAGCGTCAGGACCTCGGTCTCTCGGGCGGTGAGCGGCCGCGGCGACGGCGCCCGGGGTGTGCGGGGGACCGCGACGTAGTGCTCGACGAGCCGGGTCAGGATGGACGGGGCGAACAGCGACTCGCCGGCGTGGGTCCGGCGGATCGCGGTGATCAGCTCCTCCGGCCGGGCGTCCTTGAGCAGGAAACCCGAGGCGCCGGCGTGCAGCGCCTCGTAGACGTACTCGTCGAGCTCGAACATGCTCAGCACGACCACCCGGGTCGCCGCCAGCTCCGGGGCGGCGCAGATGCGCCGGGTCGCCTGCAACCCGTCGAGCCGGGGCATCCGGACGTCCATCAGCACCACGTCGGGCCGGGTGCGCCGGGCCACCTCCAGCGCCTCGGCGCCGTCACCGGCCTGGCCGACCACCGCCAGGTCCGGGGCGGTGCCGATGATCATCGCGAGGCTGTGCCGCAGCAACGGCTGGTCGTCGACCAGCAGCACCCGTACGGCGCTCATCCGGGCTCCCGGTCGGGGATCCGGGCGACCACCCGGAACCCCCGCTCGACCGGCCCGGCGTGCAGGGTGCCGCCGAGAGCGGTGACCCTTTCCCGGAGGCCGATCAACCCGTGCCCGGCGCCGGGTGTGCCGGGCCACGGTCCGTCCGGGCCGCTGTCGTGCACGCTCGCCACCACGGTGCCGCCGTCGCGGTGGACGTGCACCCGGACGTCGCTCGGGCCGGCGTGCCGGGCCACATTGTGCAGTGCCTCCCGCACGGTCCGGCAGATCGCCACCTGCACGCCCGGCGAGACCGGGCCGATCGGCTCCAGCGTCAGGCGCGCCCGCACCCCGGTGGCCCCGGCGCCGGACACGATCGCCGGCAGCCCGCTGAGATCCTCCGCCGGCTGCCGCGGCCCGGCGTCACCGGCAGTGCGCAGCACGGTGAGCATCCGGCGCAGCTCGGCGGTGGCCTCGCGCCCGGCGGACTCGATGTCGGACAGGGCCGCCCGCGCCTCGCCGGCGTCGCCGGAGAGCCGGGCCGCGGCGGCGCGCACCGTGATCAGGCCCAGGCCGTGCGAGACGATGTCGTGCAGATCCCCGGCCAGGCGCAGACGCTCGGCCAGCACGGCCTCCGAGGCGGCCCAGCGGGTCAGCCGGGCCTCGTAGGCCACCCGGTCGGTGTGACTGCGCCAGATCGCCCAGGCCGCCAGGGCCACCGCGCCCACGGCGATCAGCGACGGCATCACCACCGCGAGCACCCCGTCCGCCCCGGCGAGCAGCAGCATCAGCACCAGGGTGAGCAGGGCCGCCCCGGTGACCGGCCAGACCCGGGACCGGCGGGCGGGTCGCTGCCGTACCTCCTGCACCCCCGCACCCTACGTGTGGTCCGCGCGTCCGGCGTCGGACCACGGTCCGATCTCGCGGTCCCGACCACGGTCCGATGTGGCCGGCCCGGCGGGCGCCTTGACTGGCGGGGTGATCACCATCGAGCACGTCCACAAACGGCGCGGCCGGACCACGATCCTCACCGACGTCGGTTTCACGGCCCGTCCCGGCCGGGTCACCGGCTTCCTCGGCCCGAACGGCGCCGGCAAGTCCTCCACCCTGCGCATCCTGCTCGGTCTGGACCGGGCCCAGCAGGGCACGGCCCTGGTCGCCGGGCGGCCCTACGCGCAGTGGCGACGGCCGCTGACGGTCGTCGGCGCGCTGCTCGACGGCAGCGGGGCACACCGCTCGCGGACCGGGCGCGCGCACCTGCGCTGGGTCGCCGCCAGCAACGGCCTGCCACGCTCACGGGTGGACGAGGTGCTCGAGCTGGTGGACCTGACCTCGGCGGCGGGCAAGCGGGCCGGCACGTACTCGCTGGGCCAGGGGCGGCGGCTGGGGCTGGCGGCGGCGCTGCTGGGGGACCCGGCGGTCCTGGTGCTCGACGAGCCGGTGAACGGGCTGGACGCGGGCGGGATCCGGTGGATGCGGGAGTTCCTGCGCCGGCGGGCCGCCGGGGGCGCGACGGTGCTGCTCTCCAGCCACCTGATGGGCGAGCTCGCCGAGACGGTCGACGACGTCGTGGTCATCGACCGGGGCCGGATCATCGCCGCCGGGACCCTGGCCGAGGTCACCGGCGAGCATCCGACCCTGGAGGACGCCTACTTCGCGCTCACCTCGACCGGGACGCGGGGCCGGTGGTGAGGGCGGAACTGCTGAAGCTGGCCGGGCTGCCGTCGGTGTGGGTGGCGGTCGCGCTGAGCCTGCTCCTGCCGCCGCTCGTGGTGCTGCTCAACTCGCGGGCGGCGGCGAGCACGTCCGACACCGGCTACCTGGAGCTGACCGTCGGGGTGCTCGGGCCGCTCGTGCTGGGCACGGTCGCCGCCGGCAGCGAGTACCGGGGCGGACAGATCGCCACGAGCCTGGTCTGCGTGCCATCGCGGATGCGTCTGCTGGCGGCCAAGACCGGGGTGCTGGTGCTGTGGGTCGCGGTGACGGCGGTGGTCAGCGCGGTGGTGACGCTCGCGGTGGCCGGGGTGCTCACCGGCGGGGCCGGGCCGCGGATCGCCGGGGTCGTCGTCTACTGGGTGCTGGACGCGCTGCTGGCGTACGGGATCACCCTGCTGACCCGCAGCGGCGTCCTGCCGCTGACGATCCTGATCGTGAACTCCACCGTCGTCTCGGTCAGTTTCCTGCTCACCAAGCTCACCCCGCTGGCGGCCTACCTGCCGGACCTGGCCGGCGCCCAGCTGTTCATCGAGCCGCACGACGTCGTGGCCGACCTGACCCCCGTGACGGCCGGCCTGGTCATGGGCGCCTGGGTCGCCGTCCTGCTGAGCGCCGCCGCGTACGTCTTCCACCGGCGCGACGCGTGAACACGGCCCGCGCCGAGCTGCTGAAGCTGGTGACGCTGCCCGCCCTGGTCCTGACCGTGGCATCGACCTGGGCCGTGACCACGCTGATCGCGCTGGTCGCCCGGGACGGTCCGGACCCGGTCCCGGTGGTCCGCGCGGGCTTCCTGGTCCTGGGCGTGCTCGCCGCCACCTCCGAGTACGACGGCGGGCAGCTCCACACCACGCTGCTCTGCACACCCCGCCGGGCCCGCCTGCAGCTCACCAGGACACTCGTCCTCACGGTGGTCACCGTCCCGATCGCAGTCGTGACCGTGCTCATCGCCGGCACCGGTGATCCGGTCTACCTCGTCCTCACCACCGTGCTGGCGGCGGCCGTGGGCACCCTGCTGCGTCACGCGTTGGCAGCGGTCGTGGTGGTGCTCGGCTACTACTACGTGCTGGGGCCGTTCGTCCGGGACCGCATCGACGACAGCCTGTGGCTGCCGGCCGGATGGACGGTGGTCGCCGTGCTCGCCGCCACGACGGCGGTCGTCCGCCGGGACGCCTGACCCTGATCGTCTCCGGACCGGCGGCCGCGTGGCCGGGGGAGACTTCCGCACCCGGTTTGCGTCACGATGGGGGAGGCGGAAGGAGGCCCGGCGATGTCGCTGGTGCACGGAACAGTCGCCCCGGGTTACGAGAAGGTCCGGGAGGTCTTCGCCGCCGAGCTGGCCCGGCTCGGTGAGGTCGGCGCCCAGCTGGCCGTGTACCGGCACGGCCGGCAGGTCGTCGACCTCTGGACCATCGACCCGGAAGCGCTGATGGGTCTGCTGTCGGTGACCAAGGGTGCGGCCTTCCTGGTGGTGGCGCTGCTCGTGCAGGACGGGATCATCGACGTCGACCGTTCGGTGCGGCACTACTGGCCGCAGTTCACTTCGGACGTGACCGTGCGGGAGCTGCTCGGGCACCGGGCCGGGCTGATCGGGGTGGACGGCGGTTTCGGGCCGGCCGAGCTCGCCGACGACCGGATCATCGCCGAGCGGCTGGCCAAGCAGCGGCCGTACTGGCCCCGCGGCTCCGGGTACGGCTACCACGCGCTGGTGATCGGGGCGCTCGCCGGTGAGATCGTGCGCCGGGTGACCGGCCGGTCGCTGCAGCAGACGTACGAGCACCGCGTCCGCGCCCCGTACGACATCGACCTCTTTCTCGGTCTGCCCGCCGAGCTGGAGCCCCGCTTTCGCCCGCTGGCCCGGCCGGTCGGGCGTGAGCCGGGACCCGATCCGGGCAGCTTGACCGGCATCGCGCTGAACCTGCACGCCGACCCGCCGACCGACCTGACCGTTTTCGCCAACAGCCGGATGGTCCGGAGCCACGGCCAGGCCTCGGCCGGTGGTGTCGGCAACGCCCGCGGCGTCGCGCGGTTGTATGCTGCGGCCGTGTCGGGCCTCAACGGCAGGGAACCGCTGCTGCGCCCGGCGACCACCGCCGATTTCGGCACCGCCGGCGGCCCCGCCCCGGACCTGTTGTCCGGCGGCTCCGGTGCCCAGTTCGGCCTCGGCTTCGAGGCCATGTCGACCCCCTATCCGTTTCTCGGCCCGGCCGCGTTCGGCCACTTCGGCGCGGCCGGCTCGCTCGGCTTCGCGGATCCGCGCCGCGGAGTCGCGTACGGCTACGCCCGTGACCGCCTCGCCCAGCCCCACGGTGGCGGTGCGGTGGAGAACGACCAGTTCGTGACGGCTGTCATTCAGGCCGCCGACGCCTGATCGTCGCCTGTCGCCCGCCCGCCCGATACCCCGTACTCTCATGATCCACAGCGGCACCGCCGGCTCGGTGGGTGCCGATGAGATGGAGGAACCCAAGTGCGGACCCTTGCCCGTACCGCCGCGGCCCTGCTGGCGGTCACGACCTTCGCCGGCCTGACCGCCTGCTCCCCGCCCGAGAAGGAGAGCGACTCCGCCGGCACCGGGGCGGCCACCGCCGCCGGCGCCGCCGACCTCGGTGGCATGGACGCCCTCGTCGCCGCGGCCAAGAAGGAGGGCCAGCTCAACGTCATCGCGCTGCCGCCCGACTGGGCCAACTACGGCGCGATCATCAAGGCCTTCGGCGACAAGTACGGCATCAAGGTCAACTCGGCGCAGCCGGACGCCTCCAGCCAGGACGAGATCAACGCCGCGGACCAGCTCAAGGGCCAGGACAAGGCACCCGACGTGTTCGACCTGGGCAGTGCCGTCGCGACCGCCAACGTGGCCAAGTTCGCCCCGTACAAGGTGGCCACCTGGGCCGACATCCCGGACGCGCTCAAGGAGGCCGGCGGCACCTGGGCCAACGACTACGGCGGCTACATGTCGATCGGCTACGACAGCACCAAGGTGCCCGCCCCGGCGAGCGTGGCCGACCTGCTCAAGCCCGAGTACAAGGGCAAGGTCGCGCTCAACGGCGACCCGACCCAGGCCGGGGCCGCGTTCGCCGGCGTCGCGATGGCGGCGCTCGGTAACGGTGGCTCCGCCGACGACATCAAGCCGGGCGTGGACTTCTTCGGCAAACTGAAGAAGGCCGGCAACTTCCTGCCGGTCGACCCGACCCCGGCCACCGTCGAGTCCGGCCAGACGCCGGTCGTCATCGACTGGGACTACCTGAACGTCGCGCAGGGCGCCAAGCTCAGCGGCAAGATCCAGTGGAAGACCGTGGTGCCGGCCGGTGCGGTGCTCGGCTCGTACTACGTGCAGGCGATCAGCAAGGACGCCCCGCACCCGGCGGCGGCCCGGCTGTGGGAGGAGTTCCTGTACTCCGACGAGGGTCAGAACCTATGGCTCAAGGGCGGCGCCCGGCCGGTGCGCGCCGACGCGATGGTCAAGGCGGGCACGATCGACGCCACCGCGTTCGCGGCCCTGCCCAAGGTCGAGGGCACCCCGGTCTTCCAGACCGAGGCGCAGACCACCAAGGCCAAGGAGTACCTGGCGGCCAACTGGGCCAAGGCCATCGGCTGAGCATGGCCACCGTCCTCGACGGCCCGGAACTGGCGGCCCCCGTGCCGCCGGTCCGGGCCCCCCGGGGCCGGCTGCGCCTGAACCAGGTGCGCAGCCTGCTCGGCACCCTGCCGTTCTTCGCCTACGTCACCGTCTTCCTGGTCATCCCCACCCTGGTGGTGGCGATCGGGGCGTTCGCCGGTGACGGCGGCTTCACCCTCGCCAACGTGACCGCGCTGGGCGACTCCTATGTGCTCGACGCGTTCGGGCGCAGCATCCTGCTGTCGGCGGTCACCGCGCTCATCGGCGCGGTGCTCGGGGCGGTGCTGGCGTACGCGCTGGCCACCGCCCGGCCCGGCGGACTGCTGCGCCGCGTCGTCACCGCCGCGTCCGGGGTGCTGGCCCAGTTCGGCGGCGTCACCCTGGCGTTCGCCTTCATCGCCACCATCGGCCTGTCCGGCTTCGTCACCGTGTTCCTGCGGGACAACCTCGGCGTCGACATCTACTCCGGCGGCGTCTGGCTCTTCGAGCTGCCGGGCCTCGTGCTGGTCTACACGTACTTCCAGATCCCGCTCATGGTGATCGTCTTCCTGCCGGCGCTCGACGGGATCCGCCCGCAGTGGCGCGAGGCCACCGAGAGCCTCGGCGGTTCCACCTGGCAGTACTGGACCAAGGTGGCGGGACCGCTGCTCGCGCCCGCGTTCCTCGGTTCCACGCTGCTGTTGTTCGCCAACGCGTTCTCCGCGTACGCCACCGCGGCGGCCCTGGTCAGCCAGGGCAACCCGATCGTGCCGCTGCAGATCCGCAGCGCCCTGACCAGCGAGGTCGTCCTGGGCCAGCAGAACCTCGGCAAGGCGATGGCGCTGGGCATGGTCGTGGTGGTGGCCGTGGTGATGACCCTGTACGCCCTGCTGCAGAAGCGGACCGCGCGATGGCTGGGCTGAGGGCGCGCCGGGCCCGCCGGCAGTCCGCGTTCCGCTGGACGGTCCTGGCCGTCATGGGGATCTTCTTCCTGCTGCCGCTCGCGGCGATGGTGGAGTTCACCACCCGCGGGGACAGCGGCACCTGGTCGCTGCTCGCCGACTGGCCGAAGCTCAGCGAGACCTACCCCGACCTGGCCGACGGGATCGTCGCGTCCCTGGGCCAGGCCCTGCTCACCGCCCTGCTCATGCTGGTGCTGCTGGTGCCCACGGCGATCTGGGTCCGGCTGCGGCTGCCCGGCCTGCGCCCGCTGGTCGAGTTCATCTGCCTGCTGCCGCTGACCATCCCGGCGATCGTGCTGGTCGTCGGCCTGGCCCCGGTGTACGCGTGGGTCAACTACTTCCTCGGCGGCTCGTCGCTGACGCTCACGTTCGCGTACACGATCCTGGTCCTGCCGTACGCCTACCGGGCGATCGACGCCGGCCTGTCGGCGATCGACGTCAAGACGCTCGCCGAGGCCGCCCGGGGGCTGGGCGCGAGCTGGTTCACCGTGATGACCCGGGTGGTGCTGCCCAACGTCCGCTCGGCCGTGCTGTCCGCCGCGTTCCTCACCGTGGCCCTGGTGCTGGGCGAGTTCACCATCGCCTCGCTGCTGAACCGCACCAACCTGCAGGTCGCGATCAATCTGCTCGGCAAGAGCAGCGCGACCATGTCGGTGGCGGTGTCCCTGGCCGCGCTCATCCTCGCGTTCGTGCTGCTGCTGCTCCTGTCCCTGTTCGGCGATCGCAGAAAGGCGTCCCGATGAACGGTGTCGCCGTCCACCTCAACGACCTGCGCCGCACCTTCGGCGCCGTGCACGCCCTGGACGGGCTGGACCTGCACATCGAGCCCGGCGAGCTGATCGCCCTGCTCGGCCCGTCCGGCTGCGGCAAGACCACCGCGCTGCGCATCCTGGCCGGGCTGGAGGACGCGGACAGCGGCCGGGTGCTGGTCGGCGGCAAGGACATCACCGGCCTGCCGGCCAACCGGCGTGACATGGGCATGGTGTTCCAGGCGTACAGCCTCTTCCCGCACCTGACCGCGCTGGAGAACGTCCAGTTCGGTCTCAAGCTGCGCCGGCGCTCCGGCGGTGACCGGGCCGCGACGATGCTGGACCTGGTCGGCATCAGCGAGCACGCCGGCCGCTACCCGCACCAGCTCTCCGGCGGCCAGCAGCAGCGGGTGGCGCTGGCCCGGGCGCTGGCCATCGAGCCGCAGGTGCTGCTGCTCGACGAGCCGCTGTCCGCGCTGGACGCCAAGGTCCGGGTGCAGCTGCGCGACGAGATCCGCCGGATCCAGACCGAGGTCGGCACCACCACGCTGTTCGTGACCCACGACCAGGAGGAGGCGCTGGCCATCGCCGACCGGGTCGGGGTGATGCGCTCCGGCCGGCTGGAGCAGCTCGCCGCGCCGGCCGAGGTGTACCTGCGCCCGGCGAGCGCGTTCGTCGCGGACTTCGTCGGGCTCAGCAACCGGCTGCCCGGCCATGTCGACGGCGACATGGTCACTGTGCTCGGCACCCGGCTGCCCTTGGTCAAGCCGTCCACCGGCGGTCCCGGGGTGACCGCCCTGGTGCGCCCGGAGTCGGTCGGCGTCGTGGCCGATCCCGACGGGCCGGCCCGGGTGCTGTCCACAGCGTTCCTCGGCCCGACCAGCCGGGTCACCGTCGAGGTCGCCGACAGCATCGTGGTGGCCCAGGTCAGCGGGGAGTCGCTGGCCGAGCTGCCGGTGGGCACGCCGGTCCGGATCGAGCTGCGCCCGGTTCCGGTGGCGTTGCAGGACTGACGACGATGGCGATCACGCCCGGCGCCTTGCTCTACTGACATGTGCGCACCTACTACCGAGGGCCCGATGCCGCCGTCACCGATGAACTGCTCATCTGGCAGGCCGGCACGACGAAGGCCTTCGTGGTGGCCGAACTGCGCCAGGTCGCCCGGGTGCGCCAGGACGGCGGCCGGCTCGGCCGGGTGGTCGCGGCGGTCCTGCTGGCCGTCGCGGGCGCCGGCTGGGCGCGACTCGCGCTGCCGGGCCGGTGGTACGTCGCGATCGGCGCGCTCGTGACGGCCCTGGCGCTGGCGGGCTGGCCGTCACACACGCGGTCCTGGGCGCTGCGGGCCGCGTACCGCGGTGACGCCGAGGTGACGGTCTACCGCTCGGCCGACCCCCGCGTGTTCAACCAGGTGAGCCGGGCGTTGCAACGCGCGATCGAGGACGCCCGCCGCTGACGCGGGTCGTGGTGGCCCGGCGGGACGGCCGGGTGCGAAGATCAGCGGATGCGTGAAGTGGTCGACGGGGTCTTCGAGGTCGGTATCGGTTACGTCAACGTGCATCTGGTGGTGACCGACGACGGGGTGGTGCTCGTCGACACCGGGCTGCCGCGCCGGTCCGCGACGATCGCCCAGGCGCTGCACGGGATGCGCCGTTCGATCGGTGACGTGCGGACGGTGCTGCTCACCCATCACCACCCCGACCACTCCGGCGGGCTCGCCGAGGTGCGCCGCCGTTCCGGTGCGCGGATCGTGGCCCACCAGGCCGACGTGCCGTACGTGACCGGCGCCGAGCGGGCTGTGTACAACCATCCGCTGCTGAAGCTCTCCTCGCTGGTCATGGGCACTCCCGAGCCCGCCCCGGTCGACGACGTCGTCACCACCGACGGCTACGAGCCGCTGCCCGGCTTCACCGCCGTGCACACTCCCGGTCACACCGCCGGGCATCTGTCGTTCCTGCTCGACCGCTCCGGCGGCATCCTCTTCGCCGGTGACGCCGCTGCCGGCAAGCGGGGCGGCCGCGTCGGCAGCACGCCCAAGATGGTCACGGCCGATCTCGACGAGCAGGCCCGGAGCGTCGCCAAGCTGGCCGGGCTGGAGTTCGAGCACGCGGTCTTCGGGCACGGGCGGGCCGTCTCGGGCCGGGCGGTGGACCATGGCGGCTCACCGTCCGCTCGACCGTGGTGTTGAGCTCGACCAGCGAGCCCACCGGCACCGGCACCCGGATCG
>NZ_JBSGFR010000064.1:0-43825 GCF_053603475.1 Actinoplanes sp. NPDC004185
GGTGACCAAGATCGGCTTGAGGAGCAGCTATGCCGTTCTTGGTCACCCCGGCCCCCAACCTTGCATGGTTTCCCGTTTCGGCTTTGGGTTTGGTTGCTCGCTGGTGGTTGCTGGTCTTCGTGGGTGATCCCCTTGCGGTTTGGGTCTGGCTGCCGCGCTGTGGTCCTTGCAGGGGATTCGGGTCGGGCAGGCCGGGCTCTGTGGTGGGTCTTGCGTACGCACCTCGCCGGTTGCGGTGGTTGCTTGGTGGGTCGGATCGCGGGTTGGGTGGGTGGGGCGGTTATTTGGTGGGGCGGAAGGCGTGGGCGCGTTGCGACGGATCTCTTCGCTCCAGCGGAGTGTGTTGGCTGCGAAGGCGTGCGGGCGCAGCACTGTCCATTCCAGGCGGGAGTTCTCGATCAGGTGCTCGGCGTATCGTTCGTGGTCTCTGACGGCTGCCGAGGACAGGTAGACCACCCTTCGGCATGGTCGGCGATCAGAGCCAGTACTGCCGCCAATCCGTCGGTTGAGGCGAAGGGCCAGAGCAGGAATACGGCCTCGACGTCCTGCAGAGCGCCGCGCAGCGAGTCGGGCGCCGACAGGTTGCCCTGCTTGGTTTCCACGCCGGGTGGGAGAACGGTCGGCTCGCGGGTTAATACACGGACCTTGGCCCCGGCTTCCGTCAGGTGGGCGACCACCTCGCGACCTACTGTGCCGGTTGCTCCTGTGACCAGAATTCGTTGTGGCAGGATCTGCTGAGCGATGTTGTGGCGATCCTGCGTTCCGGGCGGCCGCGCTCGGCCCGCGTGGCCTGGCAGGGTTCCTGGGGGCAGCGCTTTCCTGCGGTGCCGGGATCGGCGGGGTTCCAGGTCGTTCTGGAGGGCTCGTGCTGGCTCATCCCGTCGGTCGGCGAGCCGGTTCCGCTCGGCGTCGGCGACGTGGTCTTCTTTCCTCACGGGCACGGCTACGGCCTGGCCGACGACCCGTCCACGCCCCTCACCCAGCCCGCGTGCGACCCGCTGGAGGACGCTGACCTGTTCGTCTCCGACGTTGCCGGAGACCGTGGCGACGAGACCGGCGACCCTGGCACGGTGACCCTCTGCGGCGGGCGGCTACCAGCTCGACCCACGCCACACGCATCCGCTGCTGCGGGACCTGCCCGGGACGATCCACCTCCCGGCCGGGACCGGCCACCACCCCGACCTGCGCGCCGCCGTCGAACTGCTCGGCAACGAGATACGGCGTCCCCGCCTCGGTGCGGACACCGTCGTGCTCGCCCTGCTCGACATGCTTCTGCTGTACGTCATGCGCGCCTGGTTCGAGGAACCGCCGACACCGGCCACGTCCGGCTGGGCAGCCGCGCTCGCCGACCCCGCCGTCAGCGCCGCCCTGCAGGCCCTGCACCGCGACCCCGCCCACCCCTGGACGGTCCAGAGCCTCGCCACCCGCGCCAACCTGCCCAGAGCCACGTTCTCGCGTCGCTTCACCGCCCTGACCGGCCAGCCACCCCTGACCTACCTCACCTGGTGGCGGCTGACCACGGCGGCCGATCTCCTCCGCCGATCCGACGCACCCCTCAGAGACGTCGCCACCCGGATCGGCTACAGCTCGGAGTTCTCCTTCGGCAACGCCTTCAAGCGCCAGTGCGGCACAGCACCCGGCAGATATCGCCGCGACGCACGGTGACGACGACTCATCGGCCGGGCCGGCCCTCGTCCCCTCAGCTGCGCGTCACCCAGCCGGGGTTGGCCAGGACGAACTCGTCGACGGTGTCGGTCTTGACCGACTTCAGCAGGTCCATGCTCGTGTCGCTCAGGATCTCGGCGCTGCCCACGCCCGGGATGGTCCTGCTGTTGAACTTGCCGTTGTTGGTCTTGATGGTGATCAGGTCTTCCGGGCGGATCCCCCGCAGCGCGAACACCCAGTCCTGCAACGGGATGCCGCCGTCGTCGACCGTCATGGTCTTGCCGACCGCTTTCAGCAGGCCCGGCAGTTTCGTCGGTGAGTCCAGGCCACTGTCCATGATGTTCTTGATCAGCGCCTTCAGGAACTGCTGCTGGTGCCGCTGGCGCCCGTAGTCGTAGCTGTCGTCCTCCAGGAGGTCGCGCTGGCGGACGAAGTCCAGGGCCTCGGACGGGGTGAAGCAGCGGTTGCCCTTGCGGTAGATGTTAGGGGTCACGCCGCCGATCTTGCCGCGCAGCGTGCCGTCCGGATTGATCCGGTACGGCGCGGTCAGTTTCCCGGTCCTCTTGTCGTGGCCGTAGTGGATGGAGGTCGTGGTGGTGTCCACGTACATGCAGACCTTGCCGAGGACGTCGACCACCTTGCGGAAGCCCTGGAAGTCGATGATCGCCCCGGCGTCGGGGGTGATGCCGGTCAGGCTCTTCACCGTTTTGGCCAGCAGGGTGAAGCCACCGGTGAGGGCCTTCTGACCGGTCAGGCCCCGGCTGCCGTAGGCGAACGCCGCGTTGATCTTGTTGCGGCCGCCGGCGTACCGCTGGGCGCCGTTGTCGAATTCCGGGATGCGCACGTAGCTGTCGCGTGGCAGCGACACCAGATACGCCTGCCGGTGGTCGGCCGGGATGTGCAGCAGGATGATCGAGTCCGACCGGGTCGGCTTGCCCGGGTCCTGGCCGGGCCGGGTGTCCAGGCCGACCAGCAGGATCGTCTTCGCGCCCTTGACGCTGACCCACTTGGTCTCCACCCGCGTCTCGCCCAGCAGGTTCTGCTCGGTGACCGTCTCGGTGGCCGTGCCCAGCAGCGCCCGGGTGCCCCCGACCGCGGCCCCGCTGCCCGCCATCAGCAGCGCGCCGACCACCACACACCACAGCGCCCAGCGCGGCGAGCGCCTCGCCCGGCTCTTCGCCCGGGCGGGGGCACGGTCGCCCTGCTCCCCTGTCGTCTGCGCTCCACGGCTCGCACGCTTGCTCACAGCACCCGCTCCCGGCTCAGGACGCGCTCCGCCCGCAGCCGTGCCGCGGTCGCCGCGAGCCGTCGGGCCCGGGCGTCGGCGGTGGCGCGCGGCGTGCCGCCTACGCGTCCCCGCACCGCGTCACGGCGTGCGAACGCGGTGCGCCGTTCTCGTTCGATCATGGTTGCCCCCTCGATGGAGACGACGGGTACGGAACATGAGAACGTTGCGAAATTCTGGGTGAACATTCGACGAGCGTCGACCTCGTCACGTCACGGGCAACCGGGCGCCCGCCGGGGGTAGCGTCGCGACCATGAGCACCCCCGGGCCTGAGCAGAGCGGTCGTCCCGGCGGCCCGCTGTCCCGCGCCGGCGGCTCCGGCCGCGCGGGCGACGACCGGCCGCCCGCCCCACCGCCGTGGCGGGTCGAGGGTGCGCCGCCGGGCAACCACGGCGCCAAGCCCCCGCGTCCGGCCTGGCAGCGCTTCGGCTGGCTGCTGCTGGTGCTGCTCGCGGCCAACTGGGTCATCACCTCGACCCTGCTGGCGCCCGAGCCGCGCACCGCGGTGTCGTACACGTTCTTCCTGACCCAGGTCGACGCGAAGAACGTCGCGGACATCACCTCGACCGCCGACACCATCGAGGGCACGTTCACCGCCAAGACGTCGTACACGCCGGTCGGTGGCAAGGCGGTGAAGGTCGACCGGTTCACCACGCAGCGGCCCTCGTTCGCCGAGGACAACCTGTTCGCCAAGTTGCAGGCGAACGGCGTACCGGTGAATGCCAACCCGCCGGACGCGCCGCGGCCGATCTGGCAGCAGGTGCTGCTCGGTTTCGGGCCGACCCTGCTGCTCGTCGGGCTGCTCATCTGGTTCCTGCGCCGGGCCGCGGCCGGGGCCGGCGGCGGCATCGGCGGGTTCGGCAAGTCGCGGGCCAAGCTCTACCAGCCCGAGGGCGGCCCGCGGACGACGTTCGCCGACGTGGCCGGCATCGAGGAGGTGGAGCAGGAGGTCACCGAGATCGTCGACTTCCTGCGCGAGCCGGATAAGTACCGCAAGCTCGGCGCGCAGATCCCGCACGGCGTGCTGCTGTCCGGCCCGCCCGGCACGGGCAAGACGCTGCTGGCCCGGGCGGTGGCCGGCGAGGCCAAGGTGCCGTTCTTCTCGATCTCCGCCTCCGAGTTCATCGAGATGATCGTCGGGGTCGGCGCCAGCCGGGTGCGGGACCTGTTCGAGCAGGCCAAGAAGGTCTCCCCGGCCATCATTTTCATCGACGAGCTGGACGCGATCGGCCGGGCCCGTGGCGGCGCGCAGTCGCTCGGCGGCAACGACGAACGCGAGCAGACCCTCAACCAGATCCTCACCGAGATGGACGGCTTCACCGGCAGCGAGGGCGTCGTGGTGCTCGCGGCCACCAACCGGCCGGAGATCCTCGACCAGGCGCTGCTGCGCCCGGGCAGGTTCGACCGCCGGGTCACGGTCAGCCCGCCCGACCTCAGCGGCCGCCGCAAGATCCTCGAGGTGCACACCCGCGGAGTGCCGGTGGCGCCCGAGGTGGAGCTGGGCGCGATCGCCTCGGCGACGCCGGGCATGGTCGGCGCCGACCTGAAGAACCTGGTCAACGAGGCGGCACTGCTGGCCGCCCGGCGCAAGCACGAGCAGGTGGCGGTCGCGGACTTCAGCGACGCGCTGGAGAAGATCGTGCTGGGCACGGTCCGCGGCATCATGCTCACCCCGGAGGAGAAGGAGCGCACGGCGTTCCACGAGTCCGGCCACGCGCTGCTCGGCATGCTCACGCCGGGCGCCGACCCGGTCCGCAAGATCTCGATCATCCCGCGCGGGCAGGCCCTGGGCGTGACGTTCCAGAGCCCTTCGGCCGACCGGTACGGCTACTCGGCGAAGTACCTGCGCGGCCGGATCATCGGCGCGCTCGGCGGGCGGGCGGCCGAGGAGGTCGTCTTCGGCGACATGACCACCGGCGCCGAGAGCGACCTCGACCAGGTCAGCAGCATCGCCCGGCAGATGGTGGGCCGCTGGGGCATGTCCGAGGCGATCGGCCCGGTGACGGTGCTGCCGCCGCCGGGCAGCGAGTCGCCGCTGGGACTCGACGGGGTCGCGCCGGCCACCAAGGAGCTGGTCGACGCCGAGGTCCGCAAGATCGTGGACGAGTGCTACGACGAGGCGGTGAGCCTGCTGCGGGGGCACCGCGAGCAGCTGAGCGCGCTGGCCCACCGGCTGCTGGAGGCGGAGACGCTGGACGAGGTGGACGCCTACGCCGCGGCCGGGATCGACCGCGAGCAGGCGCCGGGAGCGGTGGCCCGCGGCGAGATCCCGGGCACCCCGCCGGCGCCCGGCCTGCCGCCCGAGGACGCCCCGGCGACCACGCAGGACGAACCGCTGGCCGCCACCCGCGACTGACGGGACCGCCCCGCGAACGGCCGGCGGCCGGAACCGGCACGAGGGCGAGCAGTGAGCCCTCGGTCAGGGGCGTTGCCAGCCGGCCATCGCGGTGAGCAGCTCCAGCAGCGTGATCTGCTCGGTGCCCGGGTCCAGCGACCGACAGGCGGCGTAGAGGTTCGCGACCGTGCGCTCGGTCTCGCCCCAGGCGGCGTAGGGACCGAGGTCCACGACCGCGGCGGCCTCGCGCCAGGTGCGGCCGGCGGCGATGCTGCTGACCGCGTACCCGTGCAGGAAGGTCAGGTAGTCGCGGACCTGGCGGATGCCGTCCGGGCCGGTGACCGGGCCGTGGCCCGGCACGACCGTGACCGGGTCCAGGGCCAGCATCCGGTCGCAGGCCGCGATCCAGTTCTCGACCGGCCCGGTCCAGATCATCGGGGTGCCGCCGATGAAGAGCAGGTCCCCGGCGAAGAGCGTCCGCGCATCCGGCACCCAGACCACCACGTCGCCGCGGGTGTGCGCAGGCCCGAGCGGCAGCACCTCGACAGCCCGGCCGCCGACATCCAGTGTGGTGGGTGCGGTGACCGTCTCGTCAGCGCCGCGGACGGTGATGTCCGCGAAGGTGTACGCGCCGAAGTTGCACCGCAGGTAGGGGCCGAGCACCGGGCCGAGTTCCGCGGTCATGAGCTGGGCCAGCAGCGCCGGAGGCACCTCGTGCAGGTCGTCGTCGAAGTGCGGCCCGGCGTGGATGACCGTACCGGCCGGCAGCAGCGTGTTGCCGTAGCAGTGGTCGCCGTTGGCGTGGGTGTTGACCGCGTGGCGCAGCGGGCTGCGTTCGGTGACCGGGGCCATCGCGGTGAGCATCTCGCGGGTCATCGGCAGGTCGAAGAGGGTGTCGACGAGCAGTGTGCTGCCGGCGCCCTCGATCAGGCCCGCGTTGCTCAGGCCCCAGCCGCCGTCGGGGGCGAGCCAGGCGTGGACGCCCTCGGCGATCTCGTGCAGACCTTTGCGGTACGCGACGCGGTGAGCGGACATGGTTCCTCCGGAGCTTAGGCGCGCAGGTAGGCGAGGACGGCCAGGACGCGGCGGTGGTCCTGCTCGTCCTGGGGCAGGTCGAGTTTCTGCAGGATGGCCCGGATGTGCTTGGCCACGGCCGCTTCGGTGACGACGAGCCCGGCCGCGATCGCCGCGTTGGAACGACCCTCCGCGATCAGCGCGAGCACCTCCCGCTCGCGGGGGGTGAGCGCGCCCAGCGGGTCCCGGCGGCGGCGCAGCAGCTGCCGCACGACTTCCGGGTCGACGACCGTGCCGCCGTCCGCGACCCGGTGCAGCGCCTCGACGAACTCCTCGACCCGGCCGATCCGGTCCTTGAGGAGGTAACCGACGCCGGTGCCGTCGCCGGACTCCAGCAGGAGGGTGGCGTACGTGGTCTCCACGTACTGGCTCAGCACGAGGATCGGCAGGGCCGGGTGGCGGCGGCGCAGCTCCACCGCGGCCCGCAGTCCCTCGTCGGTGAAGCCGGGCGGCATCCGGACGTCGGTCACCACGATGTCGGGGCGGCCGGTCTCGACCGCCTCCCGGAGCGCGGCGGCGTCGTCGATCGCGGCCACGACCTCGTGGCCGAAGCGGGCGAGGAGGCCGGCCAGCCCTTCACGGAGCAGGACGCTGTCCTCCGCGAGGACTACGCGCAGGGTGGCAGGGGCCGGCACGGGAGCTCCACGGTCAGGACGGTCGGGCCGCCGGGCGGGCTGGACAGGGTCAGTCTCCCATCGACCACGGATACCCGGTCACCCAGCCGGAGCAGCCCGGTGCCGCCGTCCGGGCCGGCGCCGCCGCGGCCGTCGTCGCGCACCCGGACGGTCAGCGTGCCGTCCGCGTAGCCGCCGGTGATCTCCGCCCGCGTGGCGCCGCTGTGCCGGCTCAGGTTGGCCACCGCCTCGCAGACGACGAACCAGGCGGTCGACTCGATCGGGGCCGGGAAGCGGCCCGGCAGGTCCAGGCCGACGGCGACCGGGAGCACCGAGCGGTCGGCCAGCTCGGCCACCGCGGCGGGCAGGCCGAAGTCGGTCAGCAGCGGCGGGTGGATGCCGCGGATCAGCTCGCGCAGCTCGGTCAGGGCCCGCTCGGCCTCGCCCTGGGCCCGGGTCAGCTGGACGGTGAGCGGACCGGCGGGCGCGTCGAGCCGGGCCAGCCCGAGCATCATGGTGAGCGCGACGAGCCGCTGCTGGGCGCCGTCGTGCAGGTCCCGTTCGATGCGCGCGCGTTCCGCCTCGAACGCGTCGACCAGCCGGACCCGTGAGCGGGTCAGCTCGGTGATCCGCGCGTCCGGGCCGGTGAGCAGGGTCCGGGCCAGCGCGGCGCGGGCCCCGGCGTAGACCGTCATCCCGTACGCGGCCAGCGCGAACACCGGCGCGGCGAGGGCGGCGACGGCCACCGCGACCGGCCACGAGGTCACCGGCCAGGCTTTGAGCACGTTGACCTGGTCGCCGTCCACGCCCAGCAGGATCGGGGTGGCGAGCAGCGCCAGCGGCACCGCGACGGTCAGCACCGCCGCGAGCACGTCGAACGGCCAGAGCAGCGCCAGCAGCAGCGCGTGGCCGAGCTCGCGCCAGGTGGCCGGCTCGGTGCAGCGGGTGTGCAGCCAGGACCGCAGACCCGGCCGGGACGGTGTGCGGTGCGCGTCCGGCAGCGGCCGGTCGTCGAGGAGCCGCCGGACCCGGCGTTCGGCCCGCGCGACCGGCAGGCCGGCCAGGGCCAAAGCGGCGGGCCCCAGCACGACCAGCGCCCCGGCGGTCAGCAACAGCAGCCCGGCCAGCAGGACCAGAGCGCCGGTCAGGGCGCCGCCGAGCAGATAGGCCGCCGCGCGCCACGGCCACGCGGACAGCAGGAAGCGCCGGCTGCCGAGTGCCTGCCACACGTTCACGCGGCACACCGTAGACCGTAGTGCCAGCGCTACCGGGAAGACTCCTCTCCGGGAGACTGTGCGGCGGCGCCGGCGTCGGCAGGGTGAAGCGATGATCGTGACACTGGCGAGCCTGCGTACGCGCTGGGTGACGCTGACCGGCAGCTTCGTCGCCCTGGCGCTCGGGGTCGCCCTGCTGGCCACCATGGGCCTCGCCCTCGCGTCCACGGTGGACGCTCCCCCACAGCGCCCGGAACGGCTGGCCGGCGCCCCGGTCGTGGTACGCGGACCGGACGAGCTGCGGGTCGGTGACAAGCATCAGCCGCTCGCGAACTATCGGGGCGTCCCGGCCGGCGTCGCGGCGCGGCTGGCGGCGGCAGCGCCCACTGTCATCGACCGCTCATTCGCCGTCCGCGACGGTTTCACCGGTCATCCGTGGCCGGTGGCCCGCTTCGCCGGCTACCGGCTCACGGCGGGCCGCGCTCCCGCCGCCGCGGGCGAGGTCGTGGTGAGCGGCGAGCCGGCCCTGCTCGGCTCGGAGATGCAGGGCCGCCGGGTGGTGGGGACGGTCGGGCCGGCCGGGTACGAGCGCGCGGTGTTCTTCACCGACGCGGAAGCCGCGCGGTTGTCCCCGCGGATCGACAACCTCGTCGTGGACGCCGGTCCCGGCCCGGTCCGGACACTGGTCGGGGCCGCGCCGGGGATCCAGGTGCTGACCGGTGACGACCGGCGGCGGGCCGATCCCGACCCTGATCGCGACGCCGAGGCGCTGATGACGGTGAACGCCCTGCTCGGCACGGCCGGCGGGATCACCACCTTCGTGTCGGTGTTCGTGGTGGCGTCCACGTTCGCCTTCGCGGTCGCCCAGCGCCGCCGGGAGCTCGGCCTGCTGCGCACCGCCGGGGCCACGCCGGGTCAGGTGCGCCGGATGGTGCTCGCGGAGGCCGGGGCGGTCGGGGTGCTGGCGTCGGCCGCGGGCTGTGTGCTGGGGGCCCGGGGTGCGCCGCTGCTGGCTCGGTTGCTGGTCGACGAGCGGCTCGCACCACCGTGGTTCGTGATCGGCGCGCACCGGTGGCCGTTCCACGTGGCCTTCTGGACCGGGCTGATGGTGGCACTGGCCGGGGCGGTGACCGCCGCCGTGCGGGCCGGGCGGGTGGGACCGCTGGAGGCGCTGCGGGAGGCCGCGGTGGACACCGGCAGCATGCCGCCGGGGCGCCGGATCGCGGGCGCGCTGATGCTGGCGACCGGACTGGGCGTGCTGGTCTGGCACGTGATCGCGGAGCCCGGCGAGGCCCTTCACCGGAAGAGCTACACCACCCAGCCGATGCTGCTGATCACGGCGGTCGCCCTGCTGGCGCCGCTCGTGGTCCGGCCGCTGGTCAGCGCCGTCCGGCTGCCCGGGGTGACCGGCCTGCTGGCCCGCGAGAACGCCGCCGCGGGGATCCGGCGCACCGCGGCGGTCGCGGCGCCGGTGCTGATCATGGTGGCGTTGACCGGGTCGCTGCTGGGCGCGACGGCCACCATCACCACCGCCGAGGCCGGCGAGCTGCGCGACCGGACCCGGGCCGACGTGATCGCCGAGCGACCGGACGCCGCCACGGTGGCGCGGGCCCGGGCCGTACCGGGTGCCACCGTCATGACCAGCGCGCAGACGGCGGTCTACGTCCTGGAGGAGGGCGTGGCGCTGATCGGCTTCCCGGCGTGGGCCGTGGACGCGGGCGCGCTGGCGTCGGTCCGGCGCCTGCCGGTGATCGCGGGCAGCCTGGCCGAGCTGGACGACTCCAGCATCGTCGTCACCGACGAGTGGGCGCAGCACACCGTGGGCAGCCGGATCGACGTGTGGCTGGGCGACGGGACACCGAGGACGTTGCGCATCGTGGCGGTTCTCGCGGCCGGTACGGGCAGCGAAGGCGCGTACCTGACCCCGGCCAACGCACCCGGCGTGGCACCGGACCGCCTGGAGATGACGGTCCCCGAGCCGTCACTCGCGGCCGGGCTCGGCCTGAGCCGGGAGCAGTGGCTCGCGGAACAGGCGCCCCGCACCGGACGGCAGACCCGGGTGGGCTTTCTCGTGGTGCTCGGCATCGCGCTGCTCTACACGGCCATCGCGCTGGCCAACACGCTCGTCATGGCCACCACCGGCCGGGTGCCGGAGTTCTCCGCGCTGCGCCTGGCCGGTGCGACCCGCGGTCAGCTGCTGCGGCTGGTCACGGTCGAGGCCCTGCTGGTGGCCGGCATCGGTGCGGTGCTCGGCGCGGCCGTCACCCTGCTCAACCTGGCGGGCATCTGGGCCGCGCTGGGCCGGTTGTCGGTGTGGGCGCCGGTCGTCGTGCCGTGGCAGCAACTGGCCGGTGCCGCGGGGGCATGCGCTGTCATCGCGATGACGGCGGCCCTCGCCACGGCGGCCCGGCGCGCGGGGTGACGGCTCAGTGCCTGCGGACCACGGCGGAGGCGGCCAGCGTGGCGAGGGCGTCGCGGGCCTCGCCGGTCAGCGGCGCGTCGGCGAGGGCAGCCGTCGCCTGGGCGGCGCGCTGCGCGATCAGATCCTCGGTGCGTTCCCGGGCGCCGGTCGCGGTGATGATCTCCCGCAGCTCGGCGGCGCCGGCCTCGTCCAGCTCCGGGTCGCCGAAGAGCCGGCGGATCCGGGCCGCCTGGGCGCGGTCGGCGCGGTCGCGGGCCATCGCCACCATGACGGTGGGCTTGCCCTCGCGCAGGTCGTCGATGACCGGTTTGCCGGTGACGGCCGGGTCGCCGAAGACGCCCAGCACGTCGTCACGCAGCTGAAAGGCGTCGCCCAGCGGGTCGCCGAACGCCTGCAGGGCGTCCTGCAGCGCCGGGTCGCCGCCGGCCAGCGCCGCGCCGATCTGCAGCGGGCGGGTCACCGTGTAGCGGGCCGCCTTCATCCGGATGACGGTCAGCGCGCCCGCCACCGAGCCGTCGCCCACCCCGGACACCAGATCCAGGTACTGCCCGGCGATGACCTCGGTGCGCATCACCGTGAAGAGCCGGTAGCCGCGGTGGATCCAGTCGATCGGCAGGCCCGACTCGTGCAGCAACTGGTCGGCCCAGGCCGCGCAGAGGTCGCCGCAGAGCAGGGCCGCGCTGTGGCCGTAGCGGGCGGCCTCACCGCGCCAGGAGTGCCGGGTGTGCACCTCGGCGAAGTGCCGGTGCACGGTCGGCTGGCCGCGGCGCAGGGTGCTGCCGTCCATGATGTCGTCGTGGATCAGGGCGAACGCGTGGAACAGCTCCAGGGCCGCCGCCGCGATGACGATCTGCGGGGTGTCCGGCTGCCCGGCGCCCCGCCAGCCCCAGTAGCAGAACATCGGGCGCAGCCGTTTGCCGCCGGAGAGCACGAACCGGCGGACCGCGTCGAGCACACCCGCCGGGGTGCCGTCCGGCCAGTGCGGCCGCTGCCGGTCCAGGTACGCGACCAGCGCGGCCTCGCACCGGTGGGCCAGCTCGGCGTCGGTGCCCGGGTCGGTGCCGACGCTCATGACGGCAGGCCGGCCAGGGTGAGCAGCAGCTCCTTCACCTCGGTGGCCTGGATCGACTCCCGGGCGGCGGAGGCGTCGGAGCAGATCAGCACCGGCGCGTCCCGTGGATCGGTGGGCAACCGCCCGTGCGAGCCCCGGACCGCGCGGGCACCGGCGTCGAGGCCGACGACGCTCATCAGGTACCGCATGCCGGCCTTCTTGCGCAGCAGAGCCACCGCGGCCCGGCCCTTGGCGGCGCCGGGCCCGGCCGGGTCGAAGAACAGCTCGGCCGGGTCGTAGCCGGGTTTGCGGTGGATCTCGACCAGCCGGGCGAAGTCCGGGGCGGCCGCGTCGTCCAGCCAGTAGTAGTACGTGAACCAGGCGTCCGGCTCGGCCACCAGCACCAGCTCGCCGGAGCGGGCGTGGTCCAGCCCGTGGCCGGCCTGGGCGCCCGCGTCGAGGACCTCGGCGACCCCGGGCAGCGCGGCGCAGAGTTTCGCCACGGCCGGGATGTCGGCGGGGTCGCGGACGTAGACGTGGGCGATCTGGTGGTCGGCGACGGCGAATGCCCGGGATCGCCACGGGTCGAGGTACTCCATGCCGGCCTGGGTGTACACCTCCAGCAGGCCCTCGGCGCGCAGCAGCCGGTTGATGTCGACGGGGCGGGAGACGTCGGTGATGCCGTACTCGGAGAGGACCACGACGGTGGCGTCCCGGGCCGCGGCGGCGTCCAGCAGCGGGCCCAGGGTGACGTCGAGCTCGGCGGCGGCCGCGGCGGCCTGGGGCGAGGACGGGCCGTGGCGTTGCAGGTCGTAGTCCAGGTGCGGGACGTAGACCAGGGTCAGGTCGGGGTGGTGGCGGTCCATGATCTGCTCGGCGGCCCGGCAGATCCAGGCCGACGAGGGCAGCCCGGCGTTGGCCCCCCAGTAGCTGAACAGCGGGAACGTGCCGAGCTCGGCGGTGAGCTCGTCGTGCAGCTCCGGCGGGTAGGTGTAGCAGTCCGGGTCCTTGCGCCCGTCGGCGTGGTAGATCGGCCGGGGCGTGACGGTCCAGTCCACGTCGGCGCCCATCGCGTACCACCAGCAGACGTTGGCCACCGTGAAGCCGGGCCGGCGCGCCCGGGCCGCGTCCCACAGTTTCTCCCCCTGCACCAGCGCGTTGTGCTGCCGCCAGAGCAGCACCTCGCCGAGATCGCGGAAGTACCAGCCGTTGCCGACGATGCCGTGCTCGGCGGGCAGCGTGCCGGTGAGGAAGGTGGACTGCACCGAGCAGGTGACCGCCGGCAGCACGGTGCCGAGCGGGGCCTGGAATCCGGTGCGGGCCAGCCGGGCCAGGCGCGGCATGTGCTCGAGCAGCCGCGGCGTCAGGCCGACGACGTCCAGGACGACCACGGGCTTCACGACGTCACTCCTTGATCGGCGGTGAGACCCAGCGCGGTGAGCTGGGCCCGGGCGAAGAACAACTCGGACGCGATCCCGGCGGCGAGCTCGGCCGGGCCGTGCGGGCGCGAGGACGGCGGCAGCACGTGCCAGGTGTACGTCTCCACGTCGAAGTGGTCGCACAGCGCCTCGGGTCCGCCCACCAGCAGCCGCAGCGAGTCGACGAGCACCCCGACCGTGCTCTGCAGCGGCGGTACGGGCGGCGCGTGCAACGGCACGTGGTAGTGCACCCGCCAGGGCTGGTCCCCGCCGCCGGGCACCGCGAGCGCCTCGTCGAGGTCGTCTGTGGACAGTCCCCGCGGACCCCTGGTCTGGTGCAGGAACCGCGGTTCGACGTACTCGCCCAGCACCGCAGCGTCGGCGCGCGGATCGGCGCTGGCCAGCGCGGCCGAGACCTGCACCTTGACGATCGGCAGGCCCGCGTCGGCGAGGTGGCGCAGGGCGTCGGCCGGCTCCTCCCAGGAGCAGGCCAGGTGGGCGAGGTCCAGGCAGACGCCCAGCCGGGTGGTGTCGACGCCGGCGAGCAGCTCCGCCGCCTGCACGGTGTTCTCGATGACGCAGCCCGGCTCGGGCTCGAAGGCGACCCGGATCGGGCGGTCCAGCCGGGCCAGCGACCGGGCGAGCTCGTCCAGGTTGTGCCGGCAGTCGGCGGCCCGGCCCGCGTTCCAGGGGTCGCGCCAGGCCAGCGGCAGGGTGGAGACCGAACCCCGGGCGGCCCCGGCGGGCAGCAGGTCGGCGAGGACCCGGGCCAGATCCAGGGTGTACGCGAGCCGCTGGGCGGTGCTCCAGTCGGGCTGGTACACGGCGTGCTTCACCACCGGGGCCTGGAACGCCTGGTACGGGAACCCGTTGAGGGTGACCACCTCCAGCCCGCGCGCGTCGAGCTCACGGCGCAACCGTTGCCGGTCGGCGAGGTCGGCGGCGAGCCCCGCCGCGACCGGCGCGGCCAGCCACAGGCCGAGCCCGAGCACGTCGGTGCCGAGCCGTTCCCGGATCGGCACCGCGTACGTGTCGAGCTGCTCCAGGATGCCGGCGAGGTCCTCGGCGGCGTGCACGTTGGTGCAGTAGGACAGGTGCACGGTCTGCCCGTCGCGATGGCGCAGCCGCATCAGCTGCCTCCGCGGGCTATCGAGCTGCCGGCGAAGGACGGGCCCGGCGTGGTCGCGGACAGGTCGAGGCGTCCGGACTGGCCGTAGAACTCGATCGGGTTGCGCCACAGCACCCGGTCCACGTCGTCGGCGGTGAACCCCGCGGCCAGCAGCGCCTTGCCGGTCTCCACGGTCAGCAGCGGGTCGGAGTGGCCCCAGTCCGCCGCCGAGTTCACCAGGATCCGCTCGGTGCCGTACTCCTTGATGATCTCCACCATCCGCGGCGGCGACATCTTGGTCTCCGGGTAGATGGAGAAGCCCATCCAGCAGCCGGAGTCGCGGACCAGGCCGACGGTGACCTCGTTGAGGTGGTCGACGGCGACCCGGCCGGGCTCGATGCCGGACTCGGTCACCACGTCGAGGGTGCGCTTGGTGCCGGCGGCCTTGTCGCGGTGCGGGGTGTGCACGAGGGCGGGCAGCTCGTACTCGATCGCCAGGGCCAGCTGGGCGGCGAAGGCCTCGTCCTCGGCCGGGGTCATCGAGTCGTAGCCGATCTCGCCGACCGCGACCACGCCGTCCTTGTCGAGGTAGCGCGGCAGCAGGTCGAGCACGCCCCGGCAGCGCGGATCGTTGGCCTCCTTGGGGTTCAGGGCCAGCGTGGCGTGGTGCCGGATGCCGAACTGCGCCGCCCGGTACGGCTCCCAGCCGATCAGCGAGTCGAAGTAGTCGGCGAACGAGCCCGGGTTGGTGCGCGGCTGCCCGAGCCAGAACGCCGGCTCCACCACGGCCTGCACGCCGTGGGCGGCCATCGCCCGGTAGTCGTCGGTGGTGCGCGAGGTCATGTGGATGTGCGGGTCGAAGATGCGCATCACGCCTGCTTCCTCGAGGTGTTGGCGACGGTGAGCCGGTTGAGCAGGGCGAGCGCGTCGTCCGGCATGCGGCGGCCGGCGGCGGCGCGTTCGGTGGCCAGCGCCCCGAGCATGGCCGCCAGTTGCTGGTCGGCCCGGTCGTCGAGGCGGTCCACCGCGCTGAGCGGGACGCCCATGAAGACGCACTTGACCACGCCCTGGCGCCAGGTCGCGGCGTCCAGGTGCGCGGCGTAGGGGCCGAGTGCGGCGGCGACGAGCCGGGTGTCGTTGGTGCGCAACGCGTCGTGCAGCAACGGCACCCCGGCCTCGCTGATGTCCAGCAGCGGCAGGGCGGCCAGCACGGCGAGCCGTTCGGCGGCGTCCCCCTGCTGGTACAGGGTCACGATCCGCCGCGGGTCGGCCAGTTCGGCCAGCAGCAGCACGCGCCCGGCCCGTCCGGCCGTCCAGGCGCTGCCGCCGGCCAGCGGCTCCCGGCCGAGCTTGCGCTCGGCGCGGGCGAACAACGGCCCGGCGGCGTCCGGGTCGGTGCGGACCCGGGCCAGGGCGTCGTCCAGCCAGTCCCGTCCCGGTACGGCGGCCAGCGCCGCGCGCAGGTCGTCAAGGGTCATGGCTGAGCCTCCTTCGCGATGCCCTTCTGGCTCTCGTCGGCAGGTCCCGCACGGCGATGCTCGGTGCAGGCGGTCATCGCTGAGCCTCCTTTGCGATGCCCTTCCGGCCCTCGCGGTCCCGGCCGTCGGCAGGTCCCCGCACGGCGATGCTCGGTGCAGGCGGTCATCGCTGAGCCTCCTTTGCGATGCCCTTCTGGCCCTCGCGGTCCCGGCCGTCGGCAGGTCCCCGCACGGCGATGCTCGGTGCAGGCGGTCATCGCGCCTCCTCGTCGGCCGCTCGCAGGAAGGCCAGGGACTCGCGCGCGACGGCCGGGGCGGCGTGCGAGTGCCGGGGCAGTTCGACGGCGACCAGGCCTCGGTAACCGCTCTCACGAAGGGCCCGCAGCACCTGCGGGAAGTCGATCTCGCCGGTGCCGAACTCGAGGTGCTCGTGCACGCCCCGGACCATGTCGTCGATCTGCACGTTGACCAGGTACCCGGCGACCGCGGTCACGCAGTCCGGCACGGGGACCGGCTCGAGGCACCGGCAGTGTCCGATGTCGAGGGTGAGCCCGAACATCGCCGGGGCGCCGAGCTCGGCGTGCAGCCGCCGCCAGTCCGCGATGTCGGCCACCAGCATGCCCGGTTCGGGTTCGAAGCCGAGCGGGACGGCTGCCGCGGTGGCGGCCTCGGTGACCTCGGCGCAGCCGTCGACCAGCCGGTGCCAGGCGGTGCGCTCGTCGACGTCGTCCGGGCGTACCCCGGCCCAGAACGAGACCGCCTCGGCACCCAGGTCCGCGCCCACCGCGACCGCGCGCCGCAGGAAGTCCAGCCGCAGCTTGCGATCGTCGTGCAGCAGGGTGGGCGCGTGTTTGCGCCAGGGGTCGAGCAGATAGCGGGCGCCGGTCTCGATGACGACCGCGAGGCCCAGGTCGCGGAGCTGGTCGGCGGTCCGGGTCACCCGGGCGGCCAGACCGGGCGCGAACGGGTCGAGGTGGTCGTGGTCCAGCGTCAGTGCCACCCCGGTGTAGCCGAGCCCGGCGATCACGGTGAGCGCGTCGGCGAGGCGATGATTGGCGAACCCGTTGGTCCCGTAGCCGAACCGCAGTCCCCCGGTTGTCATGTGGGTGAGACCTTGCGGGCGAGCAGCCGGGCGAGCGGCGCGGCGGCGGCGAGGGCGAGGCCGGTCCAGGCGCGGCCGGCCCGGGCCGTCAGGGCGCCCTGCAACGACGGCAGCGCGGTGATGCCCGCGCCGACGGCGGCGCGCACGCTCGCGGCGCCGGGCTCGGTGAACAGGTGGGTCTGGGCCCGGCCGTAGCTGGTCACGTACTCGCCCGCGAGCAGGCCGGTCGCCGCGGTGCCGCGGGACGCGACGGCCGCCGCCAGGGCCACGGTGGCGCCGAGCGTCGTGGCGGGCAGGGCGGTGCTGTCGCTGCCCGAGACCTCGCGGCGGGACAGCTCGGTCACCGTGTACGTGTGGGCGGCGACGGCCAGGGCGGCCGGCAGGGCCCGTACCGGATCGCCGGGGGTCGCGCCGAGCAGGACGTCGAGCGCGCGGCAGGCGGCCATGCCCGCCGGTCCGGCCGCGGAGTTCTTGGCCCGCAGGTCGTAGGCCCAGACCGCGGCGGCCAGCGGCACGGCCACCGCCAGGGCCCGTGCTCCCCCGGCCTTGGCGGCGACGGCCAGGCCGGCCGCGGTGAGCCCGGCGGCGATGCCCAGCGCCGCCGGGGCCGAGATCCGGCCGGACGGGATCGGGCGCTCGGGTCGTTCGACCGCGTCGAGGTCGCGGTCGGCCCAGTCGTTGGCGGCCATGCCGGCCCAGTAGAGGCAGACGGAGGCGCCGGCCAGTCCCGCGGTGCGGGCACTGAGCGTGCCGGCCGCGGCCGCCCCGGCCACCACATCACCCGGCACGGACAGCGCCGCCGGGGCCCGGACCAGCTCCGCGAGGGTACGCAGCGGCGCCTTCATCGCGTCAGCCCCGCCGTGAACGCCGCCAGAGTGGCCCACTGCTCGGCCAGCGCGGACGGCCCGGCGCCCAGCGGGTCCTTGAAGAAGAAGCCCAGCTCGCTCAGCGGCCCGGCCCGTCCGGCGCGGTGCGCGGCGGCGGTCAGCCGGGCCAGATCGAGCACCAGCGGGGCGGCCAGCGCGGAGTCGCAGCCGTGCCAGGTGAACTCCATCCGCATCCCGGTGCCCAGGAAGCCCTCGAAGGTGACCAGGTCCCAGGCCGTCTTGAAGTCGCCGATCTCGGCCACGTAGTCGATGCGGCTGGTGCCCTCGGGCTGATAGCCCAGGGCGTCACCCAGCACCCGCTGCTTGCTGGCCACCTTCGCGGCGTTGGCGGCCGGGTCGGCCAGGTTCGCGCCGTCGCCGCCGCCCAGCAGGTTGATCCCCGACCAGCTGCGCACCCGCAGGTTGCGCAGCGCGAACATCGGCGCCAGCACCGACTTGACCAGTGTCTCGCCGGTCTTGCCGTCGTTGCCCGCGTACGGCACGCCCGCGCTGGTGGCCAGCTCGGCCAGAGCCGGCAGGCGCGCGCCGGTGGACGGGGTGAAGTCGATGAAGGCGCAACCCGCGGTGAAGGCGGCGTACGCGGCCAGCGCACTGGGCGGCAGGACGGGATCGGACCCGTCGAGCGCCTCGGTCAGCGCGGCCAGCCCGGCGTGGGCCGGGTGCGGCTCCGGCAGCGGCTCGGTGGTCGACACGTTGATGACCACGATCTGCGCCAGCTCGTGCCGCGCCCGGAACTCACGCAGGTCGGCCGCGATCCGCTCGGCCGTGCCGGCCTGGGTCGGGGCGGCGGGCAGCGGTCGCAGGTCACTCTCGATCGTGGTCAGCTCGTCGGCCAGGGCGGCCACCAGCCGTCCGGGCACGACACCGGCGGCGGCCAGCGCGTCGGCCTTCTTCAGCAGCGGCGTGGTGACGATGTCGTGGCCGCCGAAGACCAGCTCGCCCCAGCCCGGCAGGGCCGCGCTGCGCAGCTGCGGCAGCTCGGTGACGCAGCCGGTGGGCTCGACCAGGCGGGCCCGCAGAGCGGTGGCGCCGACCATGGCGGTCACGGCGACCGAGCCGCGTGCGCCGATCAACCAGATTCCCGTGCGCATACGGCATCCCTTCCGATCGCAGGCAGAGACGGACTTCCGCTAACACCATGTGTCTTCCGTGTTACGTGAGGCGACGCTAGCCCAGGGCGCGGGACAAAGGAAAGGCTCGATATGAAGAAAGTTCTCCATGTGCGATCAAAACTTTTCCGTGCCTCGTACGAAAGTTGACCGGTGGGTGTGGACGCTCGCGTATGGACCGGCGACGCCGGACCATGGCCCGTCCCGGCGGGCGGCGGTTGACTGGCGGACATGACAACTCTGGTGCTCGGCGGCACGGGCAAGACCGGCCGGCGGATCGCGTCCCTGCTCACCCGGCAGGGCCGGCCCGTACGGATCGGCTCGCGCTCGGCCCAACCCCCGTTCGACTGGTACCACCCGCAGACCTGGGACGCCGCCCTCGATGGCGTGCACGCGGTCTACCTCAGTTTCTATCCCGACCTGGCGCTGCCCGGTGCGGCGGAGACGGTGGCTGCCCTGGTGGACCGGGCGGCGGCCCGCGGCGTACGCCGTCTCGTCCTGCTCTCCGGGCGCGGGGAACCTCAGGCGCTCGTCAGTGAGGACACCGTGCGCCGATCCGGTCTGGAGTGGACGGTCGTCCGGTCCAGCTGGTTCAACCAGAACTTCAGCGAGGGTTTTCTGCTCGACGCCGTGCTGTCCGGCGAGCTGGCCCTGCCCGTAGGCGACGCCGCCGAGCCGTTCACCGACGCGGACGACATCGCCGAGGTGGCGGTGGCCGCGCTCACCGACGAGCGCCACGCCGGGCAGACCTACGAGCTGACCGGCCCCCGCCTGCTCACCTTCGCCGACGCCGCCGCCGAGATCGCCGAGGCCACCGGCCGGCCGCTGAGTTTCGTGGCGTTGCAGCCCGAGGAGTTCATCGCGGTGCTCCGCGAGCACGGCCTGCCCGAGGACCTCGGCGACCTGTTCCACCTGATCACCGACGGTCGCAATGCCAGTGTGGCCGACGGGGTGCAACGCGCGCTGGGCCGCCCGCCGCGCGACTTCGCCGACTATGCGCGGGCCACGGCGGCCACCGGGGTCTGGGATGTGGCGCTACGGTGACCGGGTGGACACCTTGACCGGGCTGCTGGACGGGCCGCGGGCGCGGGGGGCGTTCCTGCTGCGGTCGCTGCTCGAACCGCCGTACGCGCTGCGGATCGAGGACGAGGCGCCGCTGACCGTGATGACGCTGGTGCGGGGTGCGGCCTGGGTGCTGCCCGACGACGGGGAGCCGGTGCTGCTGCACCCGTACGACGTGGCGCTGGTCCGCGGGCCGGGGCACTACACGGTCGCCGACGACCCGGGCACGCCGTGGCAGACGCTGATCGGTCCCGGACAGACGTGCACCACGCTGACCGGGCCGGACCGGACCGCCACGGTGGACGCCGGCGGACGCACCTGGGGCGACGGGCCGGACGGCAGCACCCTGCTGCTCACCGGGACCTACCAGTTGCGCAGCGAGGTGAGCCGGCGGCTGCTCGACGCGTTGCCGCCACTGCTGGTGCGCCCGGGCGCGGCCGGACCGGTGGAGCTGCTCGCCGCCGAGATCTCCCGCCCGGAGCCCGGCCAGGAGCTGGTCCTGGACCGGATCCTGGATTTGCTGCTGGTCGCGGTGGTGCGGGCCTGGCTGGCCGCACCGGAGTCCGGAGCACCGGCCTGGTACCGGGCCCGGAACGACACGGTCGTCGGGCCGGTCCTGCGGCTGCTGCACGAGGAACCGGCCGAGGCGTGGACGGTGGCGACCCTGGCCCAGCGGTGCGGGGTGTCGCGCTCGGCGCTGGCCCGGCGCTTCACCGAGCTGGTCGGCGAACCACCGATGAGCTACCTGACCACGTGGCGGCTGACGCTGGCGGCGGACCTGCTGCGCGAGCCGGAGTCGACGATCGGGGCGGTGGCCCGCCGGGTCGGCTACGGCAGCGCCTTCGCCCTGAGCGCGGCGTTCAAACGCGAGCGCGGCCTGAGCCCGCAGGAGTACCGGCGGCTGGCCTGAGGGTCAGCCCTTGCCCTTGCCCCCGGATCTCGCCTTCTCCGGACCCTTGGGCTTACCGGGCCCGCCCTTGGACTTGTCCTTGGATTTGCCGTTGGCGTCGTCGTTGGGGTCGGCCTTGGGCTTGGGGTCGGCCTTGAGCATGGGCGCCGCCTTGGGCCTGGCCTTGGTGGCCACCACCGGCCTGGTCACCGTCGTCCGGCGGCCGGCCGGGCGGTCGGTCGTCGTCCCGGACGGCTTCGGGGCCGGCGCGGCACTCGAGGGAGCCGGGGCGGACGCGGACGGCACCGTCGAGGCCTCGGCCTCGGCCGACCGGGGTGCGCCCGTGGGCCACCAGGTGAACGACGACATCATCGCCACAGCCGCGAAGCCCGCGGCGATCAGCAGCGCCGGGCGGCGGGGGCGGCGCGGACGACGGGGAGCCGGCACCGTCAGGGCGACGGTCTCGGCACCGGCCTGGGCGGCGACGGTCGGCAGGGCCAGCGGCTCCGGAACGGGCTGACCCACGGCCGCGCCGAGGATCCGGGCCGCCTCCGCCGCGGTCGGCCGGTCCTGCGGGCGCTTGGCCAGGCAGTGCCGGACCAGCTCGGCCACCCGGGACGGCAGCCCGGCGATCCGGGGCAGCGGCGCCGGGTCGACGTAGAGGTGGTTGCCGACCATCTGGGTGACCGTCGAGCCGGTCCACGGCAGCCGGCCGGCCAGCGCGCGGTAGAGCAGCAGGCCGAGCGCGTACACGTCGGTGGCCACCCGGACCGGGCCGCCGTCGAGGCGTTCCGGGGCCAGGTAGGCCGGGGTGCCCAGCACCTCGCCGTCGGTCTCGTCGACCGCGCCGGCGGCAGCCGAGATGCCGAAGTCGACCAGCTTCACGCCGTCCGGGGTGACCATCACGTTGCCGGGCTTCACATCGCGGTGCACCACCCCGCGGGCGTGCGCGGCGGCGAGCGCCGCCGCGACCTGCGCGCCGATCCGGGTGGCGGCGGCCCACGGCAGGGCCCGGTTCTTGAGCAGGTCGTCCAGCGTCGGACCCTCGACCAGCTCCATCACCACGTACGGGCGGGCCTGGCCGGCGCCGTCGGTGGCCTCGCCGTAGTCGTAGACCTCGACGATGTTGGGGTGCCGCAGGCCGGCGGCGGCACGCGCCTCGAGCCGGATCCGTGCCGGGCGTTGCGCGTCGGCGGGCGCGCCGGGGGCGAGCACCTTGACCGCGACGTCCCGGGCGAGCACCTGGTCATGGGCGCGCCACACCTCGGACATGCCACCCACGCCGAGTCGTTCCTGCAGTCGATACCGTTCGTCCACGCGGAGGCTGTGCCCACCGCTCCGGCGGTGAAACCCGGGGGCCGGGTTCGCACCCCGAGCGAGACCTGTGAGCATTACATTGCGTTTTGTGAGCATCGAGGTCGCGGAGCTGGAGCTGCGGCCGGTCACCGACTTCCGGGCCACGGCGGCCGCGGCGGCGCCGCTGGAGCGCGACGGTGACGAGCGCACGGTGATGCGCGCCCGGCTGATCCGGGCCGACGCGGCGCTGCGCGAGGGGCGCACGGCCGAGGGCGGCACCCTCGCCCAGCAGGTCAATGCCTGGGCGCTGGAGCGCGGCGACGCGTACGTGCTGGCCTGCAGCCACCGCACGCTGACCCACTTCCACTACTACATCGGCGACCTGGCCGGCGCCCTCGGACACGCCGTGCAGGCCGTCGCCCACCTGGGCGCCGACGACCCGGTGGCCGTACGGGTCCGGCACCTGATGACCCTGGCCGTGGTGCTGGGCGAGAGCGGCTCCCCCGACGAGGCCGCGCAGCGCTACCGCGAGGCCCTCGAGCTGGCCGCCACCACCGGCGACCACCAGCAGCTGCTGATGATCCTCGGCAACCTGGCCAACCTGGCCACCCAGCAGGACGATCCCGGCACCGCGGCCCGGGCGGTCGCGCGGATGACCGAGGTCCAGGCCACCACCGGGATCCCGCTGGACGGGCCGCAGCTGATCACGATCGCCCGCGTCCGGCTGGCCGGCGGTGACCACCGGGCGGTCGAGGAGATCCTGCGCCCGCTGACCCGGGATGCGGAGTATCTGCACAGCACCAGCGCGGCGCTGCCCGAGGCGATGCTGACCCTCGGCGAGGCGCACCGGCTGGCCGGCGAGTTCAGCGCCGCCCAGGCCGATCTGGACGCCGCCCGCCGGCTCGCGCAGGAACGCGGACTACGGGCGACCCAGGCCGCGATGCTGGAGCAGCAGGCCGCCCTGTACGCGGCCATGGACCGGCACCGCGAGGCGTACGACGCGCACGTGGCGTACCACCGGTTCTTCGCCGAACTGCAGTCCGCGCAGCGCGACGCCCAGGCCCGCACCCTGCAGGCGGTGTTCGAGGCGACCGAGGCCCGCCGGGTCGGCGAGCACTTCCGCGAGCTGGCCCACCGCGACGCGCTGACCGGCCTGCACAACCGCCGCTACGCCGACGAGCGGCTGCCGGCCCTGCTCGGCGAGGCGGTGGCGGCGGGCCGCCCGCTGGCGGTGGCGATCGTCGACCTCGACCACTTCAAGCGGATCAACGACACGCTGTCGCACGACGCGGGTGACCTCGTGCTGCGCCAGGTCGGCCGGCTGCTCACCGAGGCGCTGACCGAGCCCGCGTTCGCCGCCCGGCTCGGCGGCGAGGAGTTCCTGCTGGTGCTGCCCGGCACCGGCACGGCCGCGGCGGTCCGGGTCTGCGAGCGACTGGCCGGGCGACTGCGCGGGCACGACTGGGTGCCCATCACGGGCCGCCTGCCGGTCACCGCCAGCATCGGCGTGACCGCCACCGCCGACGCGCGGGTCACCCCGGCGATGCTGCTGTCCCGCGCCGACCGGCACCTGTACGCGGCCAAGCACGCCGGCCGCGACCGGGTGGTCGCCGGCGCCGAGTGACTCTCAGACCGGCTCGGGCTCGGCCGCCGTCCTCGCCGTCCGGACGGTGACGCCCAGCGACCCGGTGTCCAGCCGGCCGTCCGGACGCAGAGTGAGCTGCACCGCCTCGTTCCTGGCCCGGCCCAGCACGACCACAGCCCACGGCCTCCCCTCCCGCGCGACAAGCTCGCGCACCCGGTCGGCATCGCGCCCCGCCGGTACGGCCCCGAGCAGCAGCACGGAGAGCCATCCGTCATCCGGCGCGTCCGGCGCCGCCTCGCCGGTGGCCTGGGTGACGGCATCGTCGAGGGCGGGCACGGACAGCACCGGGCCCGCGTCGCGCACCTCGGGCAGCAGGCCGCCGGCCACCACCCGTACGCCGGAGGACCAGGGACTGCCGGTCAGCTCGGCGGCCCAGGCCCTGAGCAGCGCCCGGGTCGCCGGCGCGTCTCCCCGCAGGCTCACCGGCCCGGCGACCCGGCCCAGGTCCAGCAGCTCGCGCGTGCCGTCCTGGACGCCGAGCGTCACCAGCCGCGGGCACAGGGCCGGGAGGTGCTGGTCGGCCGGCAGAGCCTGCAACGCGCGCAGCGCGGCAACCCAGAGCGTGCCGTCCTCGCGGGCCTCCCAGGGCTCGCACGGAGCCGGATCCGCCTCGGCGAGCCGCAGGCCGATCCAGCTCTCGCCGACGCTGACGCGCAGGATGGGCGGCGCCGGCCGGCCCGCCGCGGCGGCGGAGGTGGCCAGCACCCGCAGGGCCCGGTCGATCGTCCAGGAAGCGGCCGCGTCGAAGGCCGGGACCTCCTCGCCGGTGCGCCGGCGCGGCACCACGACCCCGGCGGCGGGAGGCGCACTCGGCCGGCGGCGGGCCAGCACGACGGCGAGGACAGCACCGGCCACGACCAGGAGCAGCCCGGCGATCAGCCAGATCGGCGACATGCCGGACTTCTGCGGGGTGGTGCCCGCCCGCGGCGGAGGCGCGGAGACAGCGGAAGCGCTCGGCACCACGGCCGGCAGCGGGCCGGTCTCCACGCCGGGACCCTCGGCGTCGGCGGGCATGCGCAGCACCCAGCCGGACTCGATCTCGTCCGGGACGGTCAGGCGGTTGCCGTCGGCCTGCAGACGGCCCCGGTTGAGCTCGAAGATCTCGTCCAGGCGGTCGCCGTCGCCGAGGAACCGCTCGGCGATCTCGTAGAGATACTCGTTCTCACCGTCGTAGCTGGGCCGGACGCGGTACCACTTCACCGGCTCGGCGGCGCCGGGCGGCGCCGCCGAGCCGGCCGGGGTGGGCGCCTGCGCGGCGGGCCGATCGAGCGGCTGCTCGGCGGGCCGGTTGGGCGCCGACGCGGCCTGCGGCGTGTCGGGTGCCGCCGCGCCGGGCCGGGTGGGTGTCTGCGCGGCGGGTGCGGCCGCGGCGGCCGGGCCGGTCGCCGCGACGAGCGGGCCGGTGAGGGCGAGAGTCAGCGCCAGGAGCACGGCCCGCGAAAGCATGCCGGTCACCCTACATTTCATCGACGTCGGCAAGACTCTCCGGCCGCCGTACCCCGGCCGGTCAATCCTCCGGCGGCCGCCGGGGCCTGGGCAGGTGACCGACGGACAGGGCCGCGACCACCGCCGCGGCGAACGCCTCCCGGTCGCCCGGCGAGCAGCCGTGCTCGACGGCCGCGTCCGTCGCGGCGGCCCAGACCGCGCGCAGCTGCCCCTGGTCGAAGGCGGGCACGGGCTGGTCCGGCACCTGGGCCAGGTGATCGGTGCGCGAGCGGCGCCACCGGCTGAGCAGCGCCGCGAGCCGGCCCGGCCGGACCGGCGCCGTCTCCGGTCCGCCCACGGCGAGCGAGACCACCGTCTCGGCGACGAAACCCAGCACGAACGGCGCCCACCCGGCGTGCGGGCCACCGGGCAGCCCGGTCAGGGCCCAGGGCTCGATCCGGTACGCCTCCAGCACTGACCCGACGTACGGCAGCTCGGCGGGGGCCAGCGCGGCCAGCACCTCGCGGACGACATCCTGCCCGGTCCGTAGGTCTTCGTCGTCATCGTCCACGCTTGTCCCCGTTCGTCGTGTCCGCGCTGACCATAAGCGCGCCGCGCGGGGCGGGACCACGGTGGTCATTCGTTCGGCGGACCGTGGATCAGGCGGGTTCGAGGGCCAGGGCGACGGTCAGTTGCAGCAGCCATTGCGGGTCGCGCAGGCGGTCGCCGTACAGCTCGCGCAGCCTGGTCATCCGGTAGCGGACCGTCTGCGGGTGCACGAACAGGGCCGCGGCGACCTCGTCGCGGCGGCCCTGGTGCTGCAACCAGGCGCGCAGTGTCTCGGTCAGCTTGGCCACCACCGGCTCCTTCTCGTCCGCGAGCGGGGCCAGCACCTTGGCCCGCAGGTCGGCCAGGGCCTGCGGGTCCGCGGTGACGATGAGCGCGACGAGGTGGTCCTCGGTGTCGACCACCGCTCCCCCGGCGCTGGGCGCGAACCGGGAGGTCCGCACGGCCCGGGCCAGCGAGTCGCGGGCCTGCAGCCAGGGCCGGACCGGTCCGACGGTCGCGCCCCGGCCGGCCAGCAGCCGCATCAGGTGGATGCGCGACGGGCCCTGGGCGTCCGGGACCAGCAGCACCGAGGTCTCGTCCGGGCCGGCCTCGGCGACCTGCAGGGTGCGGGCGTCGAGCAGGTCGAGCACCGAGCGGGCGAACGGCTCGGGCACCAGTACCGCGGTCAGGGTCTGCGGCGGCACCCACTCCGCCCGCTCGGCCGCCGCGGTCACCACGTGCGCGGGCTCACCGGCCAGCAGGGCCTGGGCCAGGCGTTCCAGCAGGTGCCGGCGGACCCGGCCGGAGCTGGCCAGCTCGTCCGCGTGCCCGGCGACGCTGGCCGCGGAGAGCTCGTCGATGTACGCGAACACCTGCTCGGCGAAGTGCGCGATGGTCGCCGAGTCCTGCCCGGCCCCGACGCTGATCGCCGCCAGCTCCCGCCAGGCCACCCGGGCCCCCAGCCGGTACGCCGCCAGCAGCGAGTCCAGGCTGCGCCCGTTGCGCGCCTCGCCGCGGCCCAGCGCGTACGCTGCCTCGAGCGCCGGGGTCAGCGGCGAGCCCCGTCCCTTGCCGGCCGAGCGGGACACCAGGTTCAGGAAGGTCGCCAGCGCGGCCCGGACGGCCTTCTCGATCTGCGGGCCGAGCTCCCCGGCGAAGGCCTTCGCGTACGCCGGCACGCCCTCGGTGATGGCCTCCACGGTCTGGGTGGCGACCGCCGGGAGCGCGTGCCGCAGCGGGGCGGCCGCCTCGGCGGATAGGCGGAAGTCCTTCACATCGCTCACCGCGACCCCCTTTTGTTCGTAGGGAACAATAACCTGCCGCTAAATTCCCTTGACCGGGTCAGGCATTCGTGCCGAGATCACCGCAGGCTTGAGACATGGCGGTGACTCATACCCTGCGATCGCGTGCTTGGCGGGTCGTGGAGCTCCTCACGACACCGGTGGTGCCGGCCGATTACCTCGACGTGATCGCGCCGCTGCGCAACGCGAGCGTGCTGCGCGCCCGGATCGAGGCGGTACGGCCCGAGACCCGCGACGCGGTGACCCTGGTGCTGCGGCCCGGTCGCGGCTTCCGCCGGCACGAGCCCGGCCAGTACGTCCGCATCGGCGTCGACGTGGACGGCGTACGGCTGTGGCGCGCGTACTCGGTGACCAGCGCTCCCGGCCGGCTCTCGGTGACCGTCAACGCCGTCAAGGACGGCGCGGTCAGCAACCACCTGATCCGCCACGCCAAGCGCGGCATGCTGGTGCACCTCGACCAGCCGGCCGGCGACTTCACGCTGCCCGCCACGCGCCCGGCCAAGGCGCTGTTCGTGACCGCCGGCAGCGGCATCACCCCGGTGATGGGCATCCTGCGCAGCGCCCTGCACGAGCTGCCGGACGTCGTGGTCGTGCACTCGGCGCGGGAACGCGAGGCCGTCGTCTTCGGCGACGAGCTGCGCGCGCTGGCCGCCGCGGGCCGGATCCGCTTCGTCGAGCGGCACACCGCCACCGCCGGCCGGATCGCCCCGCCCGAGCTGGCCACCCTGGTCCCCGACCTGGCCGAGCGGCACACCTGGGCCTGCGGGCCCAACGAGATGCTGGACGACCTGGGCGCGCACTTCGCCGAGGCCGGCATCACCCAGAACCTGCACGTCGAACGGTTCCGCCCGACCGTCATCGCCACCGGCGACGGCGGCAAGGTCACCTTCGGCCGCTCCGGCACGGTCGTCGACGCCGACGGCAGCACCCCGCTGCTGGAGGCCGGCGAGGCCGCGGGCGTGCTGATGCCGTCCGGCTGCCGGATGGGCATCTGCTTCAGCTGCGTGCTGCCGATGACCGAGGGTGCCGTGCGCGACTTGCGCGACGGCTCGGTCACCACCGCCGTCGAAGGCGACAACGTCCTGGTGCAGACCTGCGTGTCGGCCGCCGCCGGCAACTGCCACCTGGACCACTGAGACTCCGCTCCCGCTCCCCTGCTCCTGCTCCACGAAGAAACCGAGGACTGCCGTGACCACTCTGCAGCGCAAGCCCGAGAACCCCATCGCGCACCTGACCCCCGAGGACATCGAGGCCATCGGCCGCGAGCTGGACGCCCTGCGCGACAAGATCGTGGCGAGCCGCGGCGAGCGTGACGCCCGGTACATCCGCAAGGTGATCACCACCCAGCGCCGGCTCGAGCTGGCCAGCCGCGCGGTCCTGCTCGTGTCGATCTTCCCGCCGGCCTGGCTGCTCGGCACGGCCGGCCTGTCGGTGGCCAAGATCCTCGAGAACATGGAGATCGGGCACAACGTCATGCACGGCCAGTGGGACTGGATGCGCGACCCGAAGATCCACTCGACCACCTGGGAGTGGGACAACGCCTCGCCGTCGGAGCAGTGGAAGCACTCGCACAACGAGCTGCACCACACGTACACCAACGTGATCGGCAAGGACAACGACCTCGGCTACGGCATCATGCGCGTCGACGAGCAGCAGCGCTGGCACCCGATCCATCTCGGTCAGCCGCTCTGGAACTTCGTCAACGCCTGCTTCTTCGAGTACGGCATCGCCGCGTACGACCTGGAGCTGGGCAAGAACCTCAAGACCAAGAAGCGCCGCCAGTCGCCGCAGTTCAAGGAGCGGCTCAAGCAGGTCCGCCGTAAGATCGGCAAGCAGATCCTGAAGGACTACGGCGTGCACCCGGCGCTGTCCGCACTGACCGGCTCCTGGCTGACCACGATCGCCGCCAACGCCACCGCCAACCTGGTCCGCAACCTGTGGACCCACTCGGTGATCATGTGCGGTCACTTCCCGGAGGGCGTGGAGACCTTCGAGCGCACCTCGATCGAGGGCGAGACCCGCGGCGAGTGGTACCTGCGCCAGATGCTCGGCTCGGCCAACATCGACGGCAACCGGGCGATGCACATCATGACCGGCAACCTGTCGTACCAGATCGAGCACCACCTGTTCCCGGACCTGCCCAGCAACCGGTACCAGGAGATCGCGCCGCAGATCCGCGACCTGTTCCAGCGCTACGGGCTCTCGTACGTCAGTGGCTCGCTGCCCCGCCAGGTCGGCTCCGCCTGGTACAAGGTCTTCCGGCTCGCGCTGCCGAACCGCGGTGCGGCCAAGGCCCTCGCCGACGGCCCGCGCCCGGCCAGCGGCCGCAAGGCCAAGGCGACCCGCTGGCAGCGCCCGGTCACCGAGGCCCCGGCCGAGCCCGTAGCTGTGAACTCCTGACCGGTACGGCCTAGGCTGGTCCGGTGAGCAACGTGGTGACCAACTGGGCCGGCAACATCACCTTCGGCGCCCGCCGGCTGCACCGGCCGGCGGCGCTGCCGGAGCTACGGGAGATCCTCCGGGCCGGCGGCCCGCTGCGGGTCCTGGGCAGCGGGCACTCCTTCAACCGGATGGCCGACACGACCGGCGACCTGATCAGCCTGATCAGCATGCCCCGGGTCGTGGAGATCGCCGAGGACCGCACGACGGTACGGGTGGACGGCGGCGCCCGCTACGGCGACCTGGTGGCGTACCTGGACGCCGCGGGCCTTGCGCTGCACAACACGGCATCGCTGCCCCACATCTCGGTCGCCGGTGCGGTCACCACCGCCACCCACGGCTCCGGCGTGCGCAACCGCAACCTGGCCGCCTCGGTCGCGGCTATCGAGCTGATCCGCGGCGACGGTGAGCTGGTCACGCTGCGCCGCGGCGACGACGACTTCGCCGGCGCCGTGGTCGGCCTGGGCGCCCTCGGGGTGGTCACCGCGCTGACCCTGGACGTGGTGCCCGCGTTCGAGATCCGCCAGTACGTCTACGACGACCTGCCCCGCGCCTCGCTGGAGCAGCAGCTGCCGGAGATCCTGGCGGCCGGCTACAGCGTCAGCCTGTTCACCAACTGGCGGAGCGCGGACATCAACCACGCCTGGTTCAAGCGCACCGACGAGCTGCCCGACGGCCCGATGTTCGGCGCCCGGCCGGCTGACGGCAAGCGCCACCCGGTGCCCGGCGTGCCGGCGGACAACAGCACCGAGCAGTTCGGCGTGCCCGGCCCGTGGCACGCCCGGCTGCCGCACTTCAAGATGGAGTTCAACCCGAGCACCGGCGCGGAGCTGCAGTCGGAGTGGATGGTCCCGTTCGACCGCGCGCTGGAGGCGATCGACGCGGTGGCCCGGGTCCGCGAGAAAATCGTGCCGGTCCTGCAGGTGAACGAGATCCGCACGGTGGCGGCGGACGACCTGTGGCTGAGCATGAACCACGAACGCGACAGCCTCGGCCTGCACTTCACCTGGATCGCGGACACGGCGGCGGTCCTGCCCGCGGTGGCGGCGTTGGAGGAGCAGCTCGCGCCGCTGGAGGCCCGCCCCCACTGGGGCAAGGTCTTCACCCAGGACGCGGCCACGGTGCGCAGCCGCTATCCCCGCTTCGCGGACTTCCAGGCCCTGGTCGCCAAGTACGACCCCCAGGGCACCTTCCGCAACCCCTGGCTCGACGACATCCTGGGCCGCTGACACCCCGTCCCTCGAGGTACTTCGCCACGGCGCCGAGCGGGCCCGGGCTGCCGTGCTCGCCGGGTGCCCTCGTTTCTGGCGCGCCGCCCGCGGCGGTAGCGTGTCGCCCGGCACGAACTTGTTGCGAGGTGCCCCGCCCCCGGGCGGGGAGAATCGGGAAGCCGGTGGAAATCCGGCACGGGCCCGCCGCGGTGACCGGGGAGCTGCCGCCCACGCGCATCCTGTGCGCAGCCACTGGCCGGCCGGCTGGGAAGGCGGGCGGTGAGGCGCTGATCCGGGAGTCCGAAGACCGGCCTCGCGTCCGGCGGCCCCGGCGTGTCCGGGGCCCGAGCGCAGCGGGAGCCTGCCCATGAGCCACGACCTGTACGAGACCATTCACCGCCGTCGCGACGTCCGCGGCCAGTTCACCGGCGCGCCCCTGCCGGGCGCCGTACTCGACCGGATCCTGACGGCGGCGCACGCCGCCCCCAGCGTCGGACTGTCGCAGCCGTGGGACTTCATCCTGGTCCGCGACCCGCAGCTGCGGCAGACGTTCCACCGGCACGTGCACACCGAACGGGAGACCTTCGCCGCCACCCTCGACCACGAGGCGGCCGGGCGGTTCGCCGGCATCAAAATCGACGGGATCCTGGAGTCGACACTGTCGGTCGTGGTGACCTACGACGCCGCCCGGGGCGGGCCGGCGGTGCTGGGCCGGCACGCCATCACGGAGGCCGGGCTCTACTCGGTGTGCCTGGCCATTCAGAACCTCTGGCTGGCCGCCACGGCCGAGGGGCTGGGGGTCGGGTGGGTGTCCTTCTACCGCGAGGAGTTCGTGCGCGACCTGCTGGGCATCCCGGAAGGGGTGCGGCCGGTCGCCTGGCTGTGTCTCGGCCCGGTGAGTCACCTGGAGGACGAGCCGGACCTGGAACGACATGGCTGGCGGCGACGCCGGCCGTTGTCCCTGGCCCTGCACGCGGACCGCTGGGGCGGCTGATCCCGGCCAGGCCCGAACCGGGATCATCGTGCGATGACCGACCACAAGCCGGCGATCGTCCTCGTCGACGATCTCCGCTCCTTCGTCGACGGCCGTCGAGCCGAGGTAGCTCGCACCAGTGCGGCGGGAGTCGAGCTGCTCGACCGACCCCGGAGCCACCGGCTCGACGAACTCTGGCTGGATCACGATCTGGGCGACGACGACACCATCTGGCCGGTCGTGGAAATCCTCGAGCGGGCTGCGTTCGAGGGCCGGCCTCTCGATGTCGGTGTCGTCATCATCCACTCGGCCAATCCCGCGGGAGCCGCGAAGATGGCGCAGGTTCTCCGACGGTGGGACTATCCGGTCCGCATCGCTTCGGGTGACCCCGCCGTGGGTTACGTCGACGGATCGGGCGCCGGTGGATGACCTGACTCAGCGACCGACCAGAACGCCGCTCCGCGGCAGATCCGGATGCGAGGCCTCGCTGTTGCTGCGAGCGCGGAGTCACAGGGCCTCCTCCAGGTAGGCCGTCACATCGTCCTCGCGGGAGTTCCGAGAAGGTCCCACCGGTTACCGGCGATGTCAAGGAAGACCGCCACCCGGCCGTACGGTTCGGCGCGAGGCTCACGAACGAACGTCACCCCGGCTGCCGTCATCTTTCGGTACGCCGCGTCGAAGTCGTCGACACGAAGGAAGAAGCCGACCCGGCCGGCTGCCTGTTCGCCGACGGCTGCAGCTTGGCGTTCTCCATCTGCGCGAGCAAGGAGAAGACCCGTCTGCGCTCCCGGAGGGCGGACAACCACCCACCGCTTGGGCCGGCCGTCGTTGGTGAGGGACGGCGAGTCCTCGACGAGGTCGAAGCCGAGTACGCCGGTGAAGAACGCGATGGCAGGGTCGTACTCGTCAACGATCACAGCAACCAGGTCAACCTGCACCGGGGCAGCGTATGCGTTGCCGTGCCGTATTCGGCGTCGGCGCGCGTTGACGGCGGCATGACAATGCGTAGCCGCGCGTGTCTGTTCATTGTTGGATTCCGGCCCGTCGCCCTGGCCGACTCCGGCTACGAAAGCCCAGGCCACGGCATCAAGAGCCCGATCAAGCAACCCCACGACGGCCAGGTCAGTGGCGGAGTGCCAGTGTCACACGACCGGCTTCCTCCACAACCCGTTCGATCCGGCTGGTGAACTTGCCTGGTGCGAAGGCGGACCAGCCCCGGAGCACCTCGGCCATCCGGCACATCACCAGCGCCGCGGTGTCCCGGGTGGTCATGGAGATCCTCTCTCGTTGGGCGGTTCGGGGCACCCCTGCCGCTGCAGGGGTGCCCCGACATTCTCACTCTGGTTCGAAGAACCCTCGGTACGAGTTCGGGTCCAGGGCCCGTCCGGATAGGCCGGGCGACGCGGACCGGGGATCCTTTCCCGGCAGATTCGCCTGCGATTGGGGCAACCCGCACGACATCATCGCGGAATTCTCGGAAATAGGGCTTCGGCCCGATGGCATCCTTCCAGGCCGCCCAGCGGGCAAGCCATCTCAGATGTCACCTGTCACCCGGAAAGCCTCACTGCCCGCCTATGAGACCTCCACGCACATGCAGAGCGGTGCGGGCATCCATTGGCATGATGCCCGCACCGCGTGACCTCATCAGTCGATCACTCGATGCGCATGTGCGGTGCGCACCATCCGGACAGGAAGTCCAACACCTCCAGCACAGTGTCGTCCTCCCGCTCGCGGCCGGCTCGACGCAGATCGAGGGCGTGGGCTTGCAGCATTTCGATCATCTCCGCCGGGGACGAGCCGAGTTCGCGAAACTTCTGCACCGTCGCCCGCGAGGCATCAAGCGGGTCGTCTGCCGCCAACGCGACGTCGATCTCGCGGAGGAATTCCATCCTGTCCATCAGCCGCCCTCCCCAGGCTTGATCACTCGCCACAGACCTCGGGTGCCGCCGATCAGACTCTGGTACTGCTCGAACGGCATCGGTCGGCTCGGCTCGATGAAACCGTGTCCGCTTGGATTGGCCGGGTCGGATCGATAGGACAAGCCGTCCGGTAGACCCCCGGAGTCCATCTGCCATGCCGGGTCCTTACCATTGCCACCCCACTCCGACGGCCGACGGTGACTCGGCAGATTGCGTGGCGAACCGGGGCTGACCGACATTCCACCGGTCTTGGGATGAACCATACCCTGAGCGTCCGCCTTGATGTCGGTTCCCTTCCGGGCACCGAGGGTACGGGCTGTATCACCGACTTTCGGTGCCCCATCCGCATCCTTGGTCATTCCTCGGTATATCGGCTGCGAACCGCCCCCTCCCCCGCCCCCGCGCCCGCCGGAGCCGGCCTTGGGTGTACCGCCGCTCCCGCCGGAACCTCTGGCGTTGCCAGCCGGGCCACCCCCACCGGACGATGCCTTGACCGGGGACGGCGATGCCTTACCGGCGCCCTGAGCCGCGTTCGAGGCTTTGGCGCCGGTGCGGGCCGCGTCTGCTCCCTTGGCCGCACCCTGGGCCGCGTCCACGCCCTTGGCCGCGTACTTCGCACCCTTGGCAGCCGAGGCTCCGTAGCCGGCGAACGGAATGGCCGACGCCGCGGAGAGGGCAGCGTTGGCGTAGTCGCCCTCACCGGCGTACCAGGCGGCGTTGGCCAGGTCGGCGACCTCGCCGACGCCGGGAACCAGGCCGGCCACGTCCAGGGCCGCGTGGCCGATGTCGCTGAGCGAGATGTGGCCGTCGAGCTCCACCTGGGAGATCGGGTTACCGCCGCCGAAGGCGTACCGGTTGTTGGTGAACGGATCCGTGGACAGGTTCATGTCGTCCAGGGCGCCGTTGTAGTTGTCCTGGGTCAGGAACCGGTTGCGGCCCGCGTCGTAGTCGCGGAAACCCATGTCGTAGTCGCCGGAGGACTGGTCGAAACGCTTGCCGTTGAAGCGGTACGCGTTGTACGGCTCCTTGTTCGGGTCCTCCGGGTTCGACGCGTCCGGCTTGTCGGCCCCGGTCATCTGGGACTCATCCTGGCTGCCGTACGCGGTGTAGCCGTACGTGGACCGGGAATCGCCCTGCTCGTCGGTGATCTGCTCGACGTCGGTGTGCGGGTTGTAGCCCTGGTACGACGTCTCGAAGCTGCCGTCGTCCTTGAACTTCGCCTGCGACAACAGTTGCCCGTCGGGGCCGTACTGGTAGGTCTTGCGGAGCTTGCCGCCCTCCTCCTCCGACAGCATCTGCTCGGACAAGCCGACGTACGAGTACTCGGTGGTCTTGTCGTTCTGCTTACGGGTGCGCTGCCGGTCCAGCGGGTCGTAGGTGTAGGTGGTGGTGCCGCCCGGCGTCTTCTTGTACTCCACCGTGCGGTCGAAACCGTCGTACGTGTACTTCTCGGTTTCCTTGTCGGCGGTGGTGGTGCTCTCCTGGCGGCCCCAGTCGTCGTACTTGTAGGTCGACTTGATGCCGGCGGTCTCCGACGTCTTCAGCCGGTTGCGGTCGTAATCGAACGTGGTCTTGAGGCTCTTGACCGTCTGCTCGATGACGTTGCTGTTGGCGTCGTGGACGTACTCCTCGGTGCCCGCGCCGCTGCCGGCCTTCGTCTGCTTGCGGATGCGGTCGCGGGGGTCGTACTCGTAGGTCGTGGTGGTGTCGATCGACCCCGACTTGTTGTCCGCGTTCTGTTTCTTGGCCGCGTCCTTCGAGCGGTGGCTGTTCGCGTCGTACTCGATGGTGTGCTCGTTGACGACCGTTCCGCTCGACTTCTTCTCGACCTGGTGCTTGAGCAGCTGGTTCAGGAAGTAGTCGTAGGTGACGGTGTTGCCGTTGCCCTTCTTCTCCGTCTTGATCTTCTGCGCCGGCGTGTAGGTGAAGGTGGTGGTCTTGGCGTCCGAGTCGGTCGACGTCTTACCGTTCTTCACCTCCGAGATCAGGTCCCGGGCGTCGTAGGTGTACTTCGACCAGATCTTGTCGTGGGTGCGCTCGAGCAGGTTGTCGTTGACGTCGAAGTCGTACTTGGTGGTGTTCTTCACCGAGCCGTTGAGCTTCTCCTCGACCTTGCGCATGCGGTTGACGACGTCATAGGTCATCACGTACGCGTCGATCTTGGCGTCGCTGCTCTTGTCGAGCATCTCGGTCAGGTTCGAGTTGGCGTCGTACGAGAAGGAGAAGTTCTTGCGCGCGGTGCCCGAACCGTCGCCGTCGTCGGACTGGGTCTTCTGCTTGCCGTCCAGGAAGAAGGTCCAGTTCATCTGGCGGGTCTTGCCGTTGGCCCCGGTGACCTCGCGCGAGGTCTGGTTGCCGACCGCGTCGTAGTCGTACTCGGTCTTGATGTTCCACGGGTCGGTGCTGGTGCGGTTCCAGCCGTTGTCCCAGTACGTGTACGTGGTGTCGGCCCGCTTGCTCTCACCCTCCGACGGCGGTGCGCTCACCGTCCTGGTGTTGCCGACCGCGTCGTACTCGTAGATCGTCTTGTCGGCCGTCTTGTACCGCGAGTCGTCGGCGTCGTACGGCTCCTGCTGCTCCTTGGTCCGGTTCAGCGCGTCGTAGACGGTGACGGTGGCGAAGTCGTTCGGGTCGTCGGTGGTGGCGACGCCCCGCGGCGAGATGACCCGGGTCTGGTTGCCGACCTCGTCGTACTCGAAGCGCGTCGTACGGTAAGTGATCTTGCCGTCTTTGCTCTCGTACGGAACCTGCTGCTCCTTGACCGCGGAGCGTTCGTCGTACGCGATCAGGGTCTTGTTGTTGTCCTGATCGATCGTCGCCGTCGTGTTGCCGTCCTTGTCGTACTCCGTCTTCGTGGTGTGACCGGCGGCATCGGTCACCACGGTCTGACGGCCGTTCAGGTCGTAGTCGTACTTCTCGTTGAAGTCGTCAGGGTCGGCGGTGGCGGACTTGCGCTGGTCGGAGATCGTCTTCAGTTTGCCCACGTTGTCGTAGGTGGAGGTCACCCGCCCACGGTTCGCGTCAGTGGCCTCGATGACCTGATTGAGCTCGTCGTACCGGTAGGTGGTGACGTAGTCGTCCGGGTCGGCGGTCAGCGTTCCCTTCGGCTCGGTCTCACTGAGCAGGTTGCCGACGTTGTCGTAGTCGTAGGTGGTGATCCGCTCCGGCTTGCCGTCGCCGTCGCTCGGCTCTTTCTTGAAGGCTGGGCGGTCGGTCGGGTCGTGGCCGGCCTCGACCACGGCGCCGTTGGCCTGCTCCTCGCGGATGACGTTGTCGTTGCCGTCGTAGGTCGAGCCGGGCGTGACGATGTAGACGTCGTTCGCCGCGTCCTTCGGCTCCCGCGAGTTGAGCGGCCGGCCGAACACGTCGTAGGTGTAGGTGCTGGTCTTCTTGTTCGCGTCGGTGATCGAGACGACGTTGCCGATGGAGTCGTACTCGTAGGTCTCGACCTGGTTGAGGGCGTCCTCGATGATGCGTGGGTAGCCGACCGGGTCGTAATCGCGGTACTGGGTGGTGTGGTCGTTCGCGTCGGTCGACTTCGTCTGCTGGCCCCACGTGTCGTACTCGTAGAACGAGGTGTAGTCGCCCTCGGTCGCGGTGGCCGTGCCCTTGGGGTCGGTGACCGACTTGAGGTTGCCGTACTGGTCATACGTGAAGGTGTGCTTGCGGCCCTCCGGCGACGTCTTGGAGATCATGTCGGCGGTGTGGCCCTTGAGGCCGAACTTGTACTCGATCTTCTGCGCCGGCCAGCCGTTCTTGTTCGCCTCCGGGTCCTTGATCTCTGTCGGCAGGCCGGTGTTCTCGTCGTACACCCAGGTGGTGACCGCCTTGTTGTCTTCCTCGAGGCGCCGGACGTTGTTGTCGGCGTCCCAGGTCAGGCGGGTCTTCTGGTCCTTGGCGTTGGTCAGCAGCTCGGGCCGGCCGTACCCGTCGAGCAGGTACGTCGAAGCGTGGCCGTTGGCGTCGGTCACGACGTTCTCGATGGACGAACCGGTGCTGCCGTCCGGGTCGGTGTAGGTGAAGTCGGTGTCCTTGTCGTTGCGGTCGGTGACCTTGGCCGTCCGCCACTTCAGCAGGTTGCCGGCGGACGCCGGGAAGTAGCCGAGCTTCGTACCGTTGCCACGCGGGTCGTCGACCCGTACCAGCTTCGGGTTGTTCTGCCCGGCGGCGTCGTCGTAGTAGAAGCCGAACGGCTTCTCGTCCGCCGTGCCCTGCCCGTCCAGGACCTCGCGCAGCATGCCCTTGTCGTTGTAGGTCAGGGTGATGCGGCGCCCGGAGACGTCGGTGATCGCCCGCAGCTGGTTGACGATCTGGCCGTTGGCCAGGTTCGTGCCGGACTGCTTGGTGTCGCTGTTGCCGGTGAAGAACGGGAAGTTGTCGCCGCTGTTGAAGTACTCGAAGGTCAGCGTGCGGCGGCCGGTGGCGTCGGTGATGTACTTCAGCACGCCGGTGTTGCGGTTGCCGACCTTGACCCGCTCGTAGGTGAAGCGCAGGTCGTTGCCGTTCTTGTCGACCACCGCGGTCTGGTAGCCGTCCACGTCGAAGTAGAACTGGCTGCGGTCCGGGCGGGTCATCACCCAGGTACGGGTCGGGTCGTCGCCGTTGCGCTGCAGGTACAGGTGCACACCAGCGGGGTTGTCGTAGTCCCAGTCGGCCTCGTTGCTGCTGTTGTGCTTGTTCAGGTCGAACCAGTGGCTGGTGCCGTCACCGTCGGTCAGCGTGATCTTCACCGGCCACCGGTCGTTGCCGCCGGAGAACTGCAACGGCGAGCCGAGCCGGGTCACCGTCGAGGTGGACAGCGACCAGCCGTAGCCGATGTAGGAGTTGGAACTGTCCTGACTGTTGTAGGACAACCGGAGGAACGTGGACAGGCCCCGGCTCGGGTTGGAGAACGCGTTGTAGCTGAACACCGAGTTGCCGGAGAACTGGTTGACCATCACGGTCGAGCCGGCGCCGGCGTTCTGCCCGGTGTACTGGTAGAACTTCTCCAGGCCGAGCTGGTCGGAGGTCGGGTCCTCGACGGTGATCGGCTGGGCCAGCGGCGGGATCTCCCAGACCTGCGACAGCCACTGGTTGGTGGTCTTGTTCTTCAGGTCCCACTTCAGGACGAACTTCTGCCGCTTGTTGCCCTGATCCGAGCGTACCGGCGTCATGATCTTCGCCTGCACGGTCGTGACCGCACCGGAGGCCAGATCGACCGGCAACGCCGTTTCGCGCTGGTTGTCGCCGTTGGTCACGTCGGTACCGTCAGCCAATTCCCACCGGTACGACAGCACCCAGTCCGCCTTCGACCACGCCGAACCGGTCGAGTTGGTGATCGTGACCGGAGAGGTGTACTCGTCGCCGGGAATCATCCGCGACGGCACGGTCGGCGCGTAGTAGGTGTTCTCCGTGGCCGGGGCGGTGTAGATCACCTCGAGACGCGGCCGCTGCCGGATGTCGGGCACCTCACCCGCGGTGAACAGCACCCGCTGGGTCTTGCGGCTCGCCGACGTCTCGTCGGCCACCTTGAACAACACGCCCTTGTTGGTGCTCGGGGTGTTGACCCAGCCCTGCACCAAGCTGGTGGCGGTCCAGTTCTGCCAGCGCGGGTCGGTGCCGATGTTGGTCACCGAGCCGGCCACCGTGGAGGTGTAGTCACCACCGGCGGTCGTCCACGCCGTCGACGAGTTCGCCTTGTTCCAGGTGCCGGTGGCCTCGTCGAAGTCGCGGGTCAGGCCGTGCATGGTGAAGGTGGCGCCGCCGTCGCCCTCGGAGTACGCGCCCCAGAGGCCGACCTTCGCGCTGAGCACCTTGGTCCCGGTCGGCAGCCCGGCCATGCTGGGCCACTTGATCACCGCCCGGCTGGTGCCGTACTTCGAGCCGTCGATGCCGACCTGGACCAGCCCGCCACCGTCCAGCACGTCGTGCCCGGCCGTCGGGTCCTTGCTGGTCAATGTGGTGTCGGTGGAGTTGCCCTGCAGGACGCGCACGATGTGCCCGGCCTTGGGCAGTTGTACCTGCTCGGTCGGTGACGGGATGAGCTGCCCGTCGCGGGTCTTCACGACGATCATGTAGTAGAACGGCGCACCGAACTCGGTGGCGTTGTTGGCCGGGGTCGGTGTGCCGCTGGTGTCGCTGTAAGCGGTGCGGTCCTTGAGGATCGGCGCGACCAGGGTCCGCTCCGACGGGATGAAGCTCTGGGCGGTGCTGCGGTGCACCTGGTACTCGAGGATGTCGTCGCCGGTGGTGCTGTTCGGCGACGGGTCGGCGTAGGCGCTCCAGGCCAGCTCCGCGCCGGTGGACCGGATGGTCGTCGGCATCTGCAGCGTGACGCCGGGCTTGCCCCAGGTCAGCAACATGGTCGGGAAGGTGTCGACCTCACCGCCGAACGCGTTCTCCGCGCCCTCGTAGCGCGGGCCGCTGCGGGCCAGCGACTCGTCGTCGGTCTTGACGATGAAGCCGTTGTTGGCCTGCTTGCCGTCCAGCCAGTCCTGCACGATCGACCGCACGCTGAACGTGTGCCACGCGTGGTTCTGCAGCTTGCCCTTGGTGTCGGCGGCGTTCTTGACCAGGCGCACGCCGTCGGCGACCACGGTCTTGTTGGCCACGTCGCCGAGCACGACCTTGTGGGTGGTGCCGGCGTCGAAGGCGTAGCTGCCCAGCGACACCCAGGTGCCGTTGCCGGAACCGGTGGTCTGGTTGACCGTCTTGACCGTGCTGCCACCCTTGTGGAAGACGGTGTACGGCGCGTTGGTCGCCCGGTCCGAGCCGGGCACGTAGTGCACCTTGACCTCGTAGGTGCCGGCCTCGGTGACCCGGGGCACCCAGGTGAAGTTGTCACCGGTGGTGGCGCCGCTGTTGGAGACGAAGGTGCCACCGAGCGCGGTGGTGGCGGTGCCCAGGCCCCACGCGCCGGCGGCGGCGGTCTTGCCCGGGTCGACGTTGTCGATCTGCTCGGTGTTGGTGCCGATCTCACCGACCGAGCTCTTGACGCTGTTCCAGGTGACCGAGTTCTCCGCCCACGCCGTGGTGGCCCGGTGCGCGTTGATCGGCACGGCGGTGTCGTCGAGCTCGTTCACCATGGTCTGGTCGAAGTAGAGCTTGAGCTGCGCCGAGTCGAGCTTGGTGCCGGCCGGGACCTCGGTGAGCGGGAACTTGACCAGGCTGCGGAAGGTCGCGTTGGTGGTGTCGTTGATCTTGTTGGTGCCGACCGACAGCCGCCAGCTCGAGTCGTAGTTGGTGGTCGGCTCGTAGGAGTTGACCATCCCGTCCTGGGCCTGGCCGACCTGCGGCTGCACCTTGATCGTGGGGTCGATGACGACCGGGTACTTACGGGCCGGGTCGCGCAGCCACGCCTGGTCGGCGGTCATCGTCAGCCGCACCTGGCTGCCGGTGCCGGTGAGCACCTGGGTGACCTTGTTGCTCCACCCGGTGCCGGTGGCCGTGCCGGCGTTGCCGGCGCTGTCGTACATGAACGGCTTGGGCAGGTAGAACAGCGCCGGGCCGTCGGACTTCGCCGAGCGGAACTCGATCGATCCGTCGGGCTGCGCGGCGGCCCGGACGCCGTCGAGCGCGAGCGTGAAGGTGTACGACGCGGCGCCGGCCGGCGCCTTGTCGAGGACGATCTTCTCTTTCATCATCGACGAGGTCACGTCGTACGCGACGTCGGCGCTGCCGAACACGTCCGGGTAGGTGATGGCGGCGCCGCGGACCTTCGGGGTCACGTCGCGCGCGGGCCCGTCGACGCCGACGGCGACCGAGCCGCCACCCAGCTCGTAGCGGGCCAGGCGGTCGGTGCGGGTGCCGAACAAGCTGCCGAACGCGTTCTTCTCGGACGCGTACGCGTACCCCTGCTTGGTCGTGCTCCGGATCGTGGTGTCGATGTCCTGCCACTTGCCGGCGGAGTCGCGGTAGTGCAGCGGCGTGCCGCTGACCTCGGCCTGGGTCCGGCCGTCGGCGAGGGTGAAGAATTTGGTGTTGGCGGTACGGGCGGAGACCTTCTCGCCGACCCGCTTGGCGGCCGGGATCGTCCTGCCCGCGGCCAGTTTCTCCGGATGCGGCAGCTTGCTGCCCGGCGCCGGCGCGGTCTCGGCGATCGGCCGGCCCTTGACCGGTGGCACCCCGGCGGGCGGGGACTCGGCCTCGCGCGTCTGCGCGGCGCCGTCCGGCCGCAACTGCGTGACGACCACCGTGCCGGATGCGGCAAGGAGCAGGCCGAGCAGGCCCGCGCCGATGGCGGTGCGACGACGACGCGGGCCGTCGCGGGGTGGAGTGGTGTGCATGCTCGTCCGGTCTCCTCGTAGACGTGCGGCGCAAAAGAGACAGCCAGAACCGCCACACGCCCATTGCGGAAATGGGCATGCGGAATCGTCATAAGTGCGTAACAGAAGTTGCTGGCCGTCTCGGTAACTGAAGAAAGTGCGACGCGTGCGAAGCGCGCCGGACCGAGCGGACCCGGCCCCCCGTGGAGTGAATCTTGCTGATAGCTGGTGGTGACGCTAGCGCAGCTCGCCGCTGGCGACAATGACCGTCCTCAATGGTGACATCGCCCTCCCGTAGTCGATATGTCCGTTCCCCCGAGGGCCGGTGATCAAGACTGGACGGGACCGCGCGATCTCGAATGGCATGCATAACCTGCCACCGCCATTGTTGTGTCACGGGGAGGAAATCAATGAGGGCGACCAGAAACCGCATTCTCGCCGCCGCGGCCGCCGCCGCACTGTCCACAGTGTTCGGTATCGCCGCCGCCGGGCCGGCCGCCGCCGAGGACAACACCGTCCCGCTCGCCCTGCCGGCCTACGGCGACCTGGCCGTCGACCAGGACCACGACCAGCTCTACATCACCGGCGGCCCCAGCGCGAACGGCGTCGTCGTCACCGACATGGACGGGCACTACAAGAAGACGATCACCGGCCAGTACGGCGCGACCGGCCTGGCGCTCAACCACGACAACCACAAGCTCTACGTGGCGCTCGCCGCCGGTGACGCGATCTCGGTCATCGACACGCACACGCTCAAGGAGATCGACCGGTACAGCACCGGCGCCCGTACCTGCCCGACCCACCTGGTGCGGGCCGGCGAGCGGCTCTGGTTCGGGCACGGCTGCGACGGCACATGGAGCGGCGGCGTCGGCCGGGTGACGTTCCCGGAGCCGGAGCCGGACCCGTCGACCTCACCATCGGCGTCCCCGTCGCGGACGTCCTCGCCCGCGCCCAGCCCTTCCGGGCCGTACTCACCCTCGCCCACCCCGTCCCGGACCCCGTCGTCGTCGCCGTCACCGTCGCCCGAGCCGGAGCCGGACATCGACCTCAACACCCAGGGCAGCGTCCGCTTCCAGCGTGCGCCCCTGCTCGCCGCGCACAACGCCGCCACCGGCCCGCTGGTGGCCGCCCAGCTGAACCTGAGCCAGTCCACCGTGTACATCTACGACATCAGCGACAACGGTGCGCTCAGCACCAAGACGTCCGGGACCGCCCCGGGCAGCAACCTCAACGACATCAGCATCGACAAGTACGGCCAGACGCTGCTGACCGGCGCCGGGAGCCGCAACGCCACCCAGGCGTACGCGACCGCGGACCTGTCCGGGCGCGGGTCGTACTACACCGGCTACTACCCGACCGCCGTCGCCGCGGCGCCGGACGACTACCACGTCGCCAACGGCGTGCGCGCCACCGGCGACGACATCTACATCTACGAGACCGGCGGCGTCGTGCCCGAGGCCCGGATCGACATCAGCACCGACGTGCTCGTACCCCGGGGCCTGGTCTGGTCGCCGGACAGCACCCACCTGTACGCGATCACCGCGCCGCCGGCCGGCGGCGCACCGACCCTGCACGTGATTCACGACCCGGTCTGACCGGGACACCCGGAACGCGGCGCCCGATCGGGTGCCGCGTTCCAGGGTTCGACCGTGCGCCCGCATGACCACGTCCACGACATCGGTTGCGGCAGCGGGCAGACGACCCGGAGGCCGCGCGTGCGGCGACGTCCGGCAGTGCGCTCGGGGCCACCCTGGGGCTCCGGCCGGCCATCCGGATGTGCGCGTTGGGCATGTGAGCGCGGCGCTCTTCGTGACGTTGCTCCGGACAATGCGCGATATCCCAACGGCCGCACCAGCAGCTACAAGCACGCATCCGACTCGATGACAAACGCGAAGGCTGCACGTGAGAAAAGGGCAGTCACCTGTCATCCCTCCGAACAACCCAGGCAACGACGCATCAACTACACCGGCCATGAACAAGCTCTGAATGAGTCTCGGACCCGTGGCTACGCACTCTCATCGGCTACTTGTTTCATTGCCCTAGGACCGCGGCCCGGCCAGGCTTCGGTCTAGACGTCCGGGCTGTCGCTCTCATTTCGGCTGCCCACCTCG
>NZ_JBSGFR010000065.1:0-42002 GCF_053603475.1 Actinoplanes sp. NPDC004185
TGCCGGTGCCCCAGAGCCGGCCGATGGCGGCCGAGCGCAGGGTGTTGAGCAGGACGGTCTTGCCGACTCCGCGGAGTCCGGTCAGGACCAGGCTGCGTTCGGGGCGGCCCCGGGCGACGCGTTCCAGGACGACGTCGAAGGCGTCCAGCTCACGGCCGCGACCGGCCAGCTCGGGCGGGCGTTGGCCGGCGCCGGGCGCGTACGGGTTGCGGACCGGATCCACGGATAGCACCGTATCGGGCTCTCTAGCCGAAAAGCTAGACTTCGCAATCGAACGCTCTCTACGAGTGTCTAGCGTCAGCCCTAGAGAGGCCTAGTCGACCCCATACTCCTTGAGGCAGAGCACGAAGTCGAGGCTGTCCAGCTCGCTGTCGTAGAAGTACCACTTCGTGTACTTCTGGACCTTGCTGCACTTGGACTCGGCGTCAGCCTCGCCGGTGGTGCGGCCGTCCACCCGCTTGAGCACCTGATACGTGCCGCTGGTGCAGGCCACGATCTTGAGGTCGGGGCTGTCGTCCGCCGTACCCTCGTTGCGCACGCACTGGCCCTTGCCCACGAAGCGCGCGTCCTCGCTGCTCTGCGGCTCGGGCACCGAGCCGTTGGTGGCGCTCGCCGACGCGGTGGGCTGGGCCGACCGCCCGGCCTCCTGGTTGCCGGCCCGCTGCACCAGCCAGCCGGCGGTCGCCAGCCCGCCGATGATGAGAAGGGCGAGCACGACCACCAGGGCGATGATTGGAGTGTTGCGCTTGCGCGGTGGCGGCGCCGGTGGCTGCTGCCAGACGGGCGGCACGCCGTTCATCGGCGCCACGGGATAGCCGCCGTGGAAGCCGGTGGAATTCTCCTGCGAGGGGGGCACCGACATCGGCTGGCCGCCCCAGGCCGTCTCGGGCACCGGCGACGAATGCGTCGCGGCGTCGCCCCATGGGTCGGCCGGCTCGGTGTACGGCTCGTCGGAACCCGGCGGTCCGCCGGCCGACCAGCCCTGGCCGGGGTAGGGGCCGTTCTGCGACATCGGGGTTCCTCCAGGCGCGGGTTCGCTGTACGCCACCGTAGCGTGCAGGCCCGGATCGTTCTCTCCCGGAATCGCGCCGACCTGGGCTCAACTCGGCTACAAGAGGGCCATTCGCCTCGTCTGTCGGCAACGCGACCATCGCGGGGGACGCCGGACCACTACCGTTCAGCCCCATGTCGTTCACGGTGACGGTTTGTTCGGCGATCTTCGGCGGCGCTTCAGCCGCCTTCGTCCCTTGCCTGGCGTACCGCCTGGCGGTGCCCCGCGGCAGCCGGCCGAGATCAACCTGCGCCGACTGCACGGCCACCCTGCCGACCTGGGTACGGGCGGGAGCATCGTGCGACTGCGCCCGCGCACCGGTGTGGACGTTGACGACAGGTGCGCTGGTCGGGGGCATGCTGGGCGCCACGATCGGGCCCGCGCCGCTGCTGGTGGTGCTGCTTCCCGCGGCGCTGCTGGGCATCCTGCTGGCTCTGATCGACCTGCGCTGCCTGCGCCTGCCGGACCCGCTGGTGGCCTTGCTGGCGGTGGGCACGGTGGTGCCTCTCGGCGTGGTTGCTCTGCTGACCGGAGAGCTTGCTGTCCTCGTACGGGCGACTCTGGCGGCTGTCCTCAGCGGCGGCATCTATCTGATCATCGCGTTGCTGCCCGGGGCCGGCCTCGGCCTGGGTGACGTGAAGCTCGCCACGGTCCTCGGCTTCACCCTGGGCTTCCTGGGCTGGCCGGCCCTGGCCGTCGGGCTGCTGACGCCACACCTGATCAACGGCCCGCTCGCGCTGACCCTCCTCCTCACCCGACGAGCAGAACGCCGGACCGCCTTGCCGCTGGGGCCGGCCCTGCTGACCGGCGCGCTGCTGGGCTGCCTGATCGCCTAGAGGAGCCGCAGCTGGCGATCCTTGGGGCGGGACGGCACGGCGTCACCCATGCGCTCGAACAGCCCCGCATCGATCGCGTCCAGGAACGGGGTCGGTGACTGCTCGCGTTCCTTGCCGTGCCGGAAGCGCCGCGCCGTGTGGCTCACATAGAGCCGGTCCTGGGCCCGTGTCAGCCCCACGAAGAACAAGCGTCGTTCCTCGGCCGTCTCGTCATCCGTCGGCTTGCTGCCCGGCCAGCGCAACGGCAGCAGCCCGTCCTCACAACCGACCAGGAACACGACGGGGAACTCCAACCCCTTCGCCGCGTGCAGGGTCAGCAGGTTGACGGCCTCCGCCCGCGGGTCGAGCGCGTCGACCTCGGCGCCCGTGGCGATCTCCTGCAGGAAGCGGGTCATGTCCTCGCCGATCCGGTGGGCGAGCGGCATGAGCAGGTCAGCCGCCGTCCACACGTCCTCCGGCGCCAGTTGCTCGGCGTCCAGGGTCGGCGCCGCGTACCGCTGAGCCAGGACCTGCGCGGTCAGCTTCACCCGGGCGGCGAGCGATCCGCCCAGACCGTCGGCGTGCCGCAGCTCGCGCGCGAGCACCTGGACACCGGGCCGGTCCCGCAGGCGATTGTGTGACCGCTTCTGCACCGGTACGCCGGCCCGCGACAGCGCGTCCACCACAGCCTGAGCCTGCGAGTCCGTGCGGTAGAGCACAGCGATGTCCGCGAAGGACAGGGTGCCCGGCGCGACCGCGCGGGAGTCGATGCGGCCGGAGTCGAGCGAGCGGTGCGACAGGCCACCGACCAGCTCATCGACGGTACGGACGACGAAGTCGGCCTCGTCCGCCACGCTGCCGGCGAAGTAGCGACCGACCAGCGGCGACTCCGGGTTGACCCGGGCCGGGTCCAGCCGGCGGCCCTGCACCAGCGTGGTCGGCGCGATCGCCTGCACAGCGGCGGCCAGGATCGGCGCCGACGAGCGGTAGTTGCGGGTGAGCCGGACCAGCCGGGCGTCGGTGAAGTCGCGGCTGAAGCGCAGGAAATACCCCACGTCGGCGCCGCGGAAGGAGTAGATCGCCTGATCCGGGTCACCGATGGCGCACAGGTTGCCATCGGCCGGGGCGAGCAGGCGGAGGAGCTCGTACTGCGTGTCGTCGACGTCCTGGTACTCGTCCACGAAGATCCACTGCCAGCGCTTGCGGTAGCGCTCGACCAGCTCCGGCTCGTCACGCAGCAGGGCGACGGGCATCGTGAGCAGGTCGTCCAGGTCGACGAGGTCCTGCTGACGGAGCAGTTTCGCGTACGCGTGGTCGTCGTCGCCGGCCTGCTCACGGGCCGCCGCGCGTTCGGCGTCGTCGGCGATCCGCCAGCTCGCGCCGAGCCCGGCCGCCTTGGCGTTCTCCTTGAGGATGGTCAGGCCGAGCGAGTGGAACGTGCCGACCGTGATGTCCTCGGCCACGTCCGGGATCAGCGCGTCGAGCCGATGGCGCATCTCCTCGGCGGCGCGCCGGGTGAAGGTGATCGCCAGGCAGCGCTCGGGGAAGACGCCCAGCTCAGCGCAGAGGTACGCGATCCGGTGCGTGAGCGTGCGGGTCTTGCCGGTGCCGGGCCCGGCCACGATCAGCAGTGGACCGCCGGGCGCGGAGGCGGCCACCCGCTGCATGGCGTCGAGGCGGTCCAGCAGCCCGGTGCCGACCTCTTCCATGCCGGCCAGCATCGGCTCGAACGGCTCGTGCGGGCTCGCCGGCGGGGGCAGCGGCGGCGCCTTCTTCTTCGGCTCCTTGGCGGCCTTCGGGACCGGGGCGCGGCCGATCGCCGGCTCGGCCTTGCGCTGCTGCGGCACCGGTACGGGGAGCATGTCGAACAGCGTCTCGGCCTGCGGAGCGCTCTGCTTGTTGCGCAGTTCGCCGGGCTCGAAGAGGGTGATGACGCCGTACTCACCGTCGTACCCGGAGATCCGCCGCACGTCGCCGCGCCGCAGCCGGTCGATGGCCTCGCGCAGCTGCTCGCCGCCGGCCTGGCCGATGTCGTCGAGCGGGACATTGCGCAGGATGTCGAGCTCCGCGCCGAGGGTGGCGACCACGTGGTTGAGCCGGCCGTCGACGGTCTTCGACTTCGGGCCGACGCCGTTGATCTCGCCCAGGATCTCGGCGAGCTGGATGAGGTGGACGACCTGCTGATCGCGTTCGCCGCCGTCGGTCCGGTCGGCCAGCTCCTCGACGCGGTTGAGCACGCCGACGGTCAGCGGCTTGCCGCACTCGGGGCAGCGGCCGCCGTGCTCCCGCGTCTGCTGCGGAGCCCAGTTGATGCCGCAGGCCCGGTGCCCGTCCGCGTGGTACTTGCCCTCTTCGGGGAAGAACTCGATCGTGCCCGCCAGGGTCTCGCCGGCCTTGATCGCGAAGTAGTCCGGCGTGCCGGCGAAGAGCGTCGCCTCCCGGGCCAGCGCCGCGGGCGAGTGCGCGTCCGAATTGGACACCAGCCGGTAGCGGTCGAGGCTGGAGACCCGCCAGTTCATCGCCGGGTCGGAGGAGAGCCCGGTCTCCACGGCGGTGATGTGCTCGGCGAGGTCGGCGTAGCAGTCGGCGATGGCGTCGAAGCCGGACTTCGAACCCAGCGCGGAGAACCACGGGGTCCAGATGTGCGCGGGGACGAGGTAGCCGTCGGGGCTGGCCTCGAGCACGATCTCGAGCAGGTCGCGGGAGTCGAGGCCGAGAATCGGGCGGCCGTCCGCGGTGAGGTTGCCGATCCGGCCGAGCGCGGTGTTGAACCGGGCCGCGGCGGCCAGGTCCGGCATGTAGATCAGGTGGTGGACCTTGCGGGTGCGGTCGTCCCGTTTGTAGATCGTGGAGATCTCGACGCTGAGCATGAACCGCGCGTCGGTGCTGCTCTGCAGGATCGGCGGCAGCTTGCGGCTGACTTCCTGCTCGGCGTCGGAGCCGAGCCGGTAGAGGCCGGGCTCGTCGGCGGGGACCAGATTTTCCCGCAGGTGGTCGAACCAGGCGGGATGCGTGAAGTCCCCGGTGCCGAGCACGGCGATGCCTTTGCGGCGAGCCCACCAGGCCAGGTTCGGCAGGGTGAGGTCGCGGCTGCAGGCCCGCGAATACTTGGAGTGGATGTGCAGATCCGCGACGTATGTGTCCGCGGTGACCGAGGACCCTGCGCTAACCGAGGGCACGCTGCATCCTGTCACGAGCGCCCGGCGCGCCACGAGCCGCCACGCGCGAAGTGACATAACCGATCCACGATTGAATCCTGCGGAGATGTGCCCCGTGGCTCAGCGCAACCCCCAAGATTCACTGCTAAGGGGTACGCAGCTCGATGACAGTGACCTGCGGCGGCGCGCCCACCCGCACGGGCGGACCCCAGAAACCGGCCCCGTTGGTGACGTAGACCGGCACACCGTCGACCGTGCCGAACCCACTGACCACCGGCTGCTGAAGCTTGACGAGCAGGTTGAACGGAGCCATCTGACCGCCGTGCGTGTGCCCGGAAACCTGAAGGTCGACACCGAACGGAGCAGCGTCCCGGGCCACGACGGGCTGATGAGCCATGAGCACAACGGGGCGGCTGGTGTCCCGGTCCCCGAGAGCCCGCCGCAGATCAGGCCCGTCCCCGAAGTCGGCGCCGCCGATGTCGTTGACCCCGGCCAGGTCGAGCCCGTCCAGCTCGAGCCGCTCGTTGCGCAGCGGCTTGACCCCGAGCCGGGCCACCTCGGCGACCCACTCCTGATAACCGGAGTAGTACTCGTGGTTCCCGGTGACGAAGTATGCGCCACGGCGCGACTGGATGTCGGCGAGCGGCGCGGCGAACCGTCCCAGCTCGGCGACACTGCCGTCGACCAGGTCCCCGACGACACAGACGATGTCGGCGTTGACGGAGTTGATGAGATCGACGATCCGGGCGGCGTGGTTGGCGCCGGTCAGCGGGCCGAGGTGGATGTCGGAGACGACAGCGAGGCGGGTGCCGTCCATGGCGCGGGGCAGCTTGGCCATGGGGAGCTGGACCCGGTCGAGCTGCGGGGGGCCGAGGGCGGTCTTGACGCCGTAACCGGTGATGCCGGCGGCGGTGAGCCCGGCGAAGATCGCTGCGCCGCGGGCGAGGAGGAGCCTTCGGTCGATCCCTTGCGAGCTGGAGGGGTCCGGGGTGGGCTCGGGCTTGCGTGCGTCTTCCGGGTCGGCTCCAGTTGCGAAGCCCGCGGCGGGTGCGAGCGGGGCTGCTCCCGCAGCTACCGCGCTGCTCTCGACTCCCGCCCTGGCCGGGGAGTGCTCGGAGCCCGTCGCGGCCGGCGTGTGCTCGGCTCCCGTCCTGGCCGGCGTGTGCACGGGTCCTGCCGTGGCCGGAGGTGGCCCGGCTGTTCCCGCGCCGATCGTGTTGTGCTCGGCTCCCGCGTTGGCCGGCGGGTGCACGGGCCGCGCGGCGGCCGTCGTGGCTGTGGCCTCGGCGCCAGGGTGGACCTTGGCTGGATCGGTGGATTTGCTCGTGGCCCGGATCCAGAGGTTGATCGCCAGCCGCGGGATCTCCAGGACCGCCAGCGTGACCAGCAGGTAGAACATCAGCGCGATCCAGAGGTACCCCGGCCAGGCCAGCCACTCGACATACCCGGCCCGCACGCCGATCAAAGTCGCCGGCACCAGCACGGCCAGCGCAACCGCCACAAAGCCGCCGAACCTCCGCACCCGCCCGGCGCGGAACGGGTCCCGCACCAGCCGCTTCCACAGGTAGAAGTGGATCAGGCCGATGACGACGATGATGAGCGCGACGAACGCGAGCAAGCTCAACCCCCAGCGAACGGCGGCAGGACGTCCACCGTCGCGCCGGCGGGCAGTGCCGCTTTTCGATCATGACAGGCGAGCCCGTCCACCAGGAAGCTGGCCGCCTTCAGCACCATCGCCAGCCGCTCGCCGTGCCGCTGCGCCAGAACCACAGTGAGGTCCTCGACTGACGCGGCCGCGACACTTTCCGCCGAACAGCCGGCCGCTGCCCGCGCCCCCGCGAAGTATCTGATCTCCACCACGCCTGCGCCGCCCGGCACGTCAGCCCCCGATCGCCGACATCGGCCGGACCGGCTGCAGGAAGGAAGGGTCGTCGATCCCGTGACCCGCTCGCTTGCCCCACATCGCGGCCTGCCAAGCCTTGGCGATATCCGCGTCCGGCCGCCCCGAGCGCAGCAACCCGCGCAGATCCGACTCCTCCGTGGCGAAGAGGCAGTTGCGGACCTGGCCGTCCGCGGTGAGCCGGGTGCGGTCGCAGTCCCCACAGAAGGGCCTGGTCACACTGCCGATCACGCCGACCCGGGCCGGATTGCCCGCCGCGTCGACGTAGCCGGGCACGAGCCAGGTCTCGGCCGGCGCTGTTCCACGTGAAACCGAATCAGGTAGCAGCCCGTACGGCTCGAGCGAGGCCAGGATCGCCTCGGCGGTGACCATCTCGTGCCGGTCCCACTTGTGCTGCGCGTCGAGCGGCATCTGCTCGATGAACCTGAGCTGGTAACCGTGGTCGAGTGCGAAGCGCAGCAGTGCCGGAGCCTCGTCGTCGTTGACCCCGCGCATGAGCACGGTATTGATCTTCACCGGGGTGAGTCCGGCCCGGGCGGCCCCGGCCAGGCCCTTCAGCACGTCGGCATGCCGGTCGCGGTGGGTGAGTTCCAGGAACCGGGCCGGCGACAGGGTGTCGAGGGAGACGTTGACGCGGTTCAGGCCGGCGTCCCGCAGCGCACCCGCGAGCCGATCGAGCCCGATGCCGTTGGTGGTGATGGAGAGCTTCGGCCGCGGTTCGAGGGCGGCGGCCGCGGCGATGATGCCCGTCAGCCCTCGCCGGATCAGCGGCTCGCCGCCCGTGAACCGCACGTCGGTGACACCGAGCTGCTCAACCGCGATCCGGATCAGGCGGCTGACCTCGTCGTCGGTCAGCTGCTGCTCACGCGGCATCCACGCGAGGCCCTCCTCGGGCATGCAGTACGAGCAGCGCAGGTTGCACCGGTCGGTCAACGATACCCGCAGATCGGTCGCGACCCGCCCGAAGCGGTCAGCGAGCACACTCATGTCGACCCCTCGCCCCGCTGGTAGGCCACGTCGGCAGGAGCTCGGTGCCACCCGGATCGCCCGGCACACTCGCTCATTGATCGAACGTAGCGCTTGGATGTGACATTTGGCGTCGCCCGTCTTGTGGTTCGGGGCACGCGGAGCGCTCACCCCCGCAGCGCGGCGTCGGCCGTGGAGCGCACTGAGCTGCGGTAAGTCCCGCCGAACGCCGCCGTGTGCACCAGCAGAAGGTGCAGCTGATGCACAGGTACGCGTTCGCGCCAGCCGTCCGCCGGGGGCCACTCCTCCGCGTACGCCCGCAGGATCGTCTCCAGATGCGGCGCCCCGCCGAAGAGCGCGAGCTGCGCCAGGTCGGTCTCCCGGTGCCCACCGTGCGCAGCGGGATCGACCAGCCATGCCCGCCCGCCGGCGCCCCACAGGACGTTCCCCGGCCACAGGTCGCCGTGGATCCGGGCCGGCGCTTCGTCCCCGCCGTACCCCTCGATCCGCTCGATGACCTGCTCCACGACCGCGACGTCCGCCGGTGAGAGCGCACCGCTGTCGGCCGAGATCTTCAGGTACGGCCGCAGCCGCCGTTCCGCGAACCAGGGCCCCCACGGCCCGGCGGAGGGCGTGTTGTCCTGAGTCAACGGCCCGATGAACCCAGGCCAGGGCGCGCCGAAGGCATCCGCGCCCCGGCGATGCAGCCCGGCCAACTCCCGCCCGAACCGCTCGGCGGCGGCCGGGGACGCCGGGCCCGAGTCGATCCATTCGAGCGCGAGCATTTCCGGAAGCGCCACCAGCACCTCCGGGATCGGCACGGTCCCCGCCTCCCGAAGCCATTGCAGGCCGGCCGCCTCGGTGGCGAAGAAATGCTCGGGAGCGCTGCCGGAGGGCCACGTCTTGGTGAACAGTGACGCGCCATCGTCCAAGGTCAGGCGGGATGCGGTGCATACGTCACCGCCCCCGACGGGGGTTTCCCGGATCCGCTGGTGGGTGAGAAATGTCGGGAGATGCTGGGGGTGCGCGCGCAGGTACGCCAGATCCACCGCCTTATCTTCCACTTCGGGTTACGGCGTGCCCGGATCGGAGTCAAAATGTCGGCATGACACCTGTCGCGGTGCGTTCGTACCGGCCGAGCGACCACAGCGCTGGTCGCCGCCTGTGGTCGGAGCTGACCAATCAGCACAACCAGATGTACGGCGATGCCGCCAACGACGCCGGCGCGGGTTTCGAGGAATACCTCACCCGGCTGGACCTGAGCGGGCTCTGGGTCGCCGACCACGCCGATGACGGGGTGATCGGCCTGGTCGGGCTCATCATGCGCGGCCGCGCCGGCGAGGTCGAGCCGGTGGTCGTGACCGGCTCCCACCGGCACAAGGGTGTTGGTCGCAAGCTGCTGCGGCACGTCGCTGCGGAAGCCAAGAAGCGCAACATGGTCTCGCTGACGATCTCGCCGTCGTCGCGCAACGTCGACGCGATCCGCAGCCTGCACGCGGCCGGGTACGACGTGGTGTCGTCGATCGAACTGACCATGGACCTGGACCGGCATGCCCATGACTGGCAGCAGGACGGGCTCGAGTTGCATGAGTTGCAGTTTCGTTCCTGACCCGAGGTCGTGGGGAAGGCCTGTGGATAACCCGGTTATCCACAGGCGCTGAATTCGGCAGGCGGCGGCGGGCTGAAGTCGGCCACGCTGCCGGGCATGAAAAAGCAGATGGTCAGTTCACCGGCCGAGCTCATCTCCACCGTGCCGTTCCTGATCGGCTTCCACCCGGCGGACAGCCTCGTCGTGGTGGCCATGCAGGGCACGCTCATCACCTTCGCCGTGCGCATCGACCTGCCCGAGGTCAACGCACCCGAAGAAGAGGCCCTGGCCGCGGTGCTGCACCTGGCGACGGTCGTGCTGCGCCAGGACGCCGAGGCGGTCACGATCGTCGGGTACGGCGAAGAGCCCCGCGTGGCACCAGCAGTAATGCGCATCTCGGACGCATTCCGCAAGGCCGGCGCGACGGTCGTTGACGAGCTGCACGTGGAAGACGGCCGGTTCTGGTCATACCTGTGCACGGATTCATCGTGCTGCCCACCGGAGGGTCAGCCCTGCGAACCGCCCCACAGCGTGGTGGCAGCCGAAGCGACCTTCGCGGGGGCAGTGGCGCTGCCGGACCGGGAAGCCTTCTCGGAGCAGCTCGCACCGGTGACGGGTGACGACCGCGAGGCGATGGAGGCGGCAACGGCGCGGGCGGTCCTGCGCCTGGCGTCCCTGGCCGGCGAAGGTCCGCCGCCCCGGGAAGCCGGAACGCCTGATGGCCCACATCCGGACGGCGCTTCGCCGACCGACGGTGGCCGCAGCGAGCCGACCCGGCCTGCGCGCTTCCACGACGCGACGGCCCAGCAGGCTGCGGCGGCCGCCCGCGGCTGGAGCCGTCCCGGATCTGCCGAGCTGCGCCTGGGCAACGTGCTCTGGGCCAGCCTCGGTCTGAAAACGCCGTTGCCGGAAGCGCCGGACGAGGCCGCCGAACGACCGGACCTGATGTCGGACGAGGACTACTTCTTCGCCCTGGTGCGACGGGCGGGCCGGTTGGCGGTGCGGGAGGCGGAGCGCTGCTACAGCACCGGCGGGCGGCTCAGCGATGACGACGCCGCATGGCTCGGCGTGCTGTTGCTGCACATGCCGATTCGGGACTACGCCTGGGTCCGCACCCGAACAGAGGACTGGGAGCTGGCGCTCTGGTCGGACCTGGTGCGCCGGGTGGAGCCGCGCTACCGCTCGGCGCCGGCGGGCCTGCTGGCGTTCGTGGCGTGGCGCAGCGGAATGGGTCCGCTGGCCGGCGTCGCCGTGGAACGGGCCTTGGAATACCAGGAGCATTACCAGCTGGGGTTGCTGATGCAGGCCGCCCTCATCTCCGGGCTGCCCCCGTCGGCGCTCGACGGCTGGCCGGCCGTGGAAGGCCTGCCAGCAGTGGACGATTCCGCCGAAGCCGAAGCCGAAGCCGAAGCGCCTAACGACAGCGTTGGCTCCTGGCAAGCGCAGTCCGGGAAGTCGACGCCCCACCTCCCGACCGGCTCGGAGGGGACGGCCGCAAGAAGGGCAACCGATCCAGCCGCACCACAGTCCGCGAGGGAAGCGATGGACCGAGCCGAACCTCTGGCGGACAGCCCGGGCATGCCCCGGCCGGTCGGCCACGCCCCGAAGCCGGACACCGTCAAGTGCCGCGAGAAGCTCCCGGTCCGGGTCGGCCCCGACGCTTCGTCCGCCAAGCCCGAAACCCGGCCCGGCGACGGAGCGGGAAAGCATGAACGACGAGGCTCCCGTCCTCGCCGAGCAGCTCACCGCCCGATCTGAATCCGATCTCGCGCCCGGAGGCCGCGATGACCACACCTGACCGACCCGGCCGGCGATGCCCATTTCCAAGATCCGACCAGCCGGCCGATCGAGACGCCAGCCGGCCGATCGAGACGCCAACTGGGCGGTCGAGACGCCCCCCCAGGAAACCAACCGGCCAGCCCACCGCCGGCCGGGCCATCCAAGATCAACGAGATGGCCCGGCCAACCGATCAAGGCCTCTCAGACTCCTGCCGAACCGTAGCGGCCCCCAGATCCCCAGCACTCCGCAAAGCGGCAGCCCCACCCGGCGTCGGGTTGTCCGCGATCTGCTGCAACCCAGGCACCCGGTCCTCGATCACAAAGCTCGCCCGCGTATGCACAGCCGCCCCCGGCCGGGTCACATACGGCACCACCTGGAAGTCCGCCGTCATCGCGTCCTTCGTGATCGTCGTCCGGACGTAACCCCGCTGGTTGTTGTAGAAGCGCAGGTGCGGGTTCCAGGCCGCCCATGGGTGCTGCCCCGAGGGCACGTCCGCCCCGTCTCCCGTGGAGGTGATCGACGAGCACACCAGTTCGGTACCGACCGTGCGTGACGTCGGGTCCGTGTAGTCCAGCTTCAGCTCGTCCGCCCAGTGGGCGTGCACGTCGCCGGTCAGGACCACCGGGTTGCGGACCCCGGCGTCCACCCAGCCGCGGGTGATGCGGTCGCGGGACGCCGCGTAGCCGTCCCACGAGTCCATGCTCACCACCTTCGCCGGGCCCGCGTTGTTGTCGCGCTGGCCGAAGAAGACCTGCTGACCCAGGATGTCCCAGCGGGCCGTCGAGCGGTGGAAGCCGTCCAGCAGCCACTTCTCCTGCTCCGCGCCGGTGATCGAGCGGGCCGGGTCCGTTGCGGCCGGGCAGTCCTGGTAGCCGTCGCCGCAGCCCTGGTCGTCGCGGAACTGGCGGGTGTCGAGCATGTGGAACGTCGCCAGCCGTCCCCAGTGCAGGCGCCGGTACAGCTGCATGTCGATGCCGCGGGGGATCGAGGTGCGGCGCAGCGGCATGTTCTCGTAGTAGGCCCGGAAGGCCGCGGCGCGGCGGGCCAGGAAGTTCGGGTCCGGCTGCTCCGGGACCTCGTCCGCCCAGTTGTTCTCGATCTCGTGGTCGTCGAAGACCACCGCCCACGGCGCGACCGCGTGCGCGGCCTGCAGGTCCGGGTCGCTCTTGTACTGGGCGTGCCGTTGGCGGTAGTTCGCCAGGGTCACCGTCTCCGGGCCCTGGTGGTCGCGCGGGTTGCCGCCGGGGATGTTGTACGTGTCCGGCCCGTACTCGTACTGGTAGTCGCCCAGGTGCAGGATCAGCTGCGGTTCGTCCTCGGCCAGCCGCCGGTACGCGGTGAAGTAGCCGTGCTCGTACTGCGAGCAGGACACGAACGACATCGCCAGGGTGCCGCCGCTCGCCCACGGCGCCGGTGCCGTGCGGGTACGGCCGGTCGGTGACACGTACCGCTCCGCCTTGAAGCGGTAGAAGTATTCGCGGGCCGGCGCCAGTCCGTGCAGTTCGACGTGCACGGTGTGCGCCGCCGCGGCCCGGGCGACGGCGACGCCGCGGCGCACGACCCGGCGGAAGCGGGCGTCCGCGGCGATCTCCCACTTCACCGGCACGTCGCGGGACGGCATGCCGCCCAGGCCGTCGTCGGCGAGCGGGGTCGGGGCCAGCCGGGTCCAGAGCACGAAGCCGTCGTGTTCCGGGTCGCCGGAGGCCACTCCGAGGGTGAACGGATCGGCGCGCAGCGGCCCGCGGTACGGCGCCGCCGAGGCAGCCAACGGCCAGACGCTCGCGGCGCCGGCCGCGCCCACCGCGGCGCTGCTGAGCAGGAGAGTACGTCGTGAGAGTGCCATGCCGGCAGCCTCATGACTGTGAATGTCCGGCCCACGTGGCCGGGGTGAAGGGCCGTGGAAGACCGTACGAAGCTCAGACGGTCACGCGTTGCGTCCCCGCGTACACGTTCATGGTCTGCCCGCGCAGGAAACCGACCAGCGTCATCCCCGCCTCGTCGGCCAGCTCGGCCGCCAGGGTGCTCGGCGCCGACACGGCCGCCAGCAGCGGAATCCCTGCCATCCAGGCTTTCTGGGTCAGCTCGAAGCTGGCCCGGCCGGAGACCAGCAGCACATGCCCGGTCAGCGGCAGCCGCCCCTCGCGCAGCGCCCAGCCGATCACCTTGTCGACGGCGTTGTGCCGCCCGACGTCCTCGCGCATCACCACCAGCTCGCCCGCGGCCGTGAACAGGCCGGCGGCGTGCAGCCCGCCCGTACGGTCGAAGGTGCGCTGCGCCGCCCGGAGCCGGTCCGGCAGCTCGGCGAGAACCCGGGCCGGCACGGTGCCGGCGTCCGCGGCCACGTCGAACTGCGAGCGGGTGCGGACCGCGTCGATGCTGGCCTTGCCGCACACCCCGCACGAGCTGGTCGTGTAAAAGTTGCGGCTCGGGTCGGTCACCGGCGGCGGCACGTCGGCACCGAGCACCACGTCGACCACGTTGTACGTGTTCGGCGTGTCCGTGCCCGCGCACAACTGGGCGGTGACCACGTCGGCCGCCGTACGAATGATGCCCTCGGTCAGCAGGAAGCCCATGGCCAGGTCGATGTCCTGCCCCGGCGTCCGCATCGTCACCGCCAGCGGGGTCTTGCGCAGCCGGATCTCCAGCGGCTCCTCGGCGGCCAGGTCGTCCGGTCGCCGGCGCGGCTCGGCCGCCCCATCAAGGTCGATCTTCATCACGGGTCGCCGGTTCATCGTGCGCGCCATCACCCGAGCGTATGTCGGCCGCTGCGGCCCACGTCAGGGCGCAAGCCGGCACCCGCGCACGGCGCAATGCCGTCCGCACAGTCACGCTCATGTCCCCCACGGGATACGGTACGTACGTGGGGGGATTCGCGGCGGTGGTGTTGGCCGGCGGTGCGGCACGTCGGATGGGTGGTGCGGACAAGCCCACCATCCCGGTGGCCGGGCAGTCGATGCTGACGCGTGTCCTGGCCGCGGTGCACGATGCCGACCCGCAGGTGGTGGTCGGGCGCGTGCCTCCCGATCTGCCCGTGCCGGTCGCCTCCACCACGGAGCAGCCGCCCGGTGGTGGCCCGGTCGCCGCGACCGCTGCCGGCCTGGAGCTGGTTCCCGCGGACGTCAGCTTCACCGCGTTGCTGGCCGCCGACCTGCCGCTGCTCACCGGCGAGGCCATCGACGTGCTGCGGCTCACCGTCGAGTCGGCGCCGATGCAGGGCGCGGTCTACCGGGACGCCGAGGGCCGCCTGCAGTCGCTCTGCGGGGTCTGGCGGACGACGGCGCTGCGGGACGCGTTGAAGCGGGTCGCCGAGGAGCGGGGCAGCCTGCACGGCGCCCCGATGCACGCGCTCATGGACCAGTTGCGCTTCATCGAGGTGTCCTGGCGCCGCCCCGGACCCCCGCCCTGGTTCGACTGCGACACCGACGACGACCTCCGGACCGCCGAGGAATGGGCTCGGTGATCGCGAGCACCCCGGCGGGGCGGGGCGGCCCGGTCACGGCGGAAGACCGCGGAGGAGCAAGCCGGTGAACGTGCTCGACACCTGGATCGCCGCGGCCTGCGATGAGCTCGGCCTCAGCCCCGACGACGTCGAAGCCAAGGCCGTGCTGGATGTCGCCCGCGATGTCGCCCACAACGTCGTGCGCCCGGGTGCGCCCGTCACGGCGTACCTGATGGGTCTGGCTGTGGGCCGCGGCGCAGACCCGGCGGATGTCGCCGCCCGGCTCAGTTCGCTGGCCCTGGACTGGCCGGCCGACGGCCGGGAATGAGACGCGGCCGGTGAGCGCGCCGCGCGCTCGATAGGGTGGCGGGCGGAGGTACCGATCATGACGGCGGAGAACACTGCTGACCAGCCTGAGGGCGTGCTGCTGGACGAGCCGACCACGGCCGACCTGCGGGCGAAGGTGACCGAGGCCTGGCGGGAGTTCGCGAGCGCGCTGGCCACGCTGCTGCCCACGCTGGCCGAGGGCGCGCACGTCGACATCACGCTCGACCCGACCGCTTCGGGCACCGGCACCGCCGTTTATTCGGTGAGCATCCGGGTGCTGCCGGGCGGCGTCATCGAGGCACTCGCGGTCGGCAACGCCGGCCTGCCGGAGGGCTTCCGGATGAACCGCGCGTCGGTCGCCGACCTGGTCGCGCTGGGCTGGTCCCCGCCGGGTGTGCTGCCCGGCTCCCGGGACTCGTTCGGCCTGCGGACCACCACCGACGGCGCCAAGCAGCTGGCCACGGTCGTGTCCCGCACCCTGCGCGACGTGTACGGCGCCCCGCACCCCGCGTTCCTGGTCTACCTCGTGCACGACGACGAGGACGAGCCGATCGAGACGACACCGCTCGGCACCGCCCGGCACGAGCCCAGCATCGACGAGGAGCTCAGCCTCGACGACCTGGACGAGGACGGCGTGCTCTCCGAGGCGCTGGCCAACGCCGCCGACGAGGTCATTCCCCTCGAGGAGCGGGTGCGCACGGTCGTCGCCACCATGAGCAAGACCACGGTCGACCAGCTGCAGGTCGACACCGACGGGGACATCGGCATCCGGGCCGGCTCGGCGATGGTCTTCGTGCGGTGCCGGGACAACCCGCCGCTGGTCGACGTCTTCTCGCCGATCCTCACCGAGGTGGAGCCGACCGAGCAGCTCTACGTCAAGCTCTCCGAGCTGACCAACAGGATGCCCATCGGCCGGCTCTACTGCGCCCAGGACACCGTGTGGGCGTCGATCCCGGTCTTCGGCCGCAACTTCCAGGCCACCCACCTCATGCTCGCCGTGCAGGTGATGACCGGCCTGGCCGACGAGCTGGACGACCGGCTGCACGGCGAGTTCGGCGGCAAGCGGTTCTTCGGTGAGGGTGACAAGCCGGCCCCGCCGAAGGACGCCAAGGACGGCGACGACCACCGGCCGGGGATGTACCTCTAGGTTCTCAGCGGCACCCAGGCCACCTGGTCCAGCGTGGAAAGGTCGGAGGCCCGCAGGCCGGTCTCCGACAGGGTCCACAGCTCGGTCCCGACGACCAGCGAGCGCAGCAACCCGGGCTGGTCGACCTCGGCGGCGAGCTCGAGGTCGTCGGCCACCCGCAGGGCCAGCGCGCCGCGGGACTCCACCGGCACGACCAGCATCCGGGTCGCCGGCCACCAGAGCAGGGCGTGCGGGTCGTACTCGGCGCTGGAGTAGGCGCCCGGCAGGTGGTGCTGCGCGAGCCGCTTCGGGTTCTTCGGGTCGGCCACGTCGAAGAGGGAGACCTGCATGCCCTGGATGCGCCCGTTGCTGTCCGCCTCCTGGCCGATGCCGATGAGCCGGTCCTCGCCGACCGGCTGCAGGTAGGCCGAATAGCCGGTGATCTTCAGCTCGCCGGTGACCGTGGGCTGCGCCGGGTCCCGCAGATCGAGGCTGTAGAGCGGATCCGTCTGCTTGAACGTGACTACGTAGCCGCGGGCGCCGATGAAGCGCACCGAGTAGATCCGCTCACCCTGGCCGAGCCCGTCGACGATCCCGGTCTGGACGAGCTTGCCGTCGCGGTCCGCGAGCACCCGTACGGCTGAGCGTTCCGTCGCGCCGTCCGTCGTGGCGACGCGCAGGTGTCCGTCCCATTCGGACATCGCGTACTGGTTGATCAGGTAGCCCGGCACGGTGCCCGACGAGCGGTAGACCGGCGGCTGGTTGCCGGTCAGGGCGAACTTGAAGAGCTCGGTCCGCTGCTTCTCCCGGCCCGGGATGCGCCCGGGGAGCCGGTCGAAGCGCCAGCGGTCGTCGTTGGCGAGGTAGAGGCTGTCCGGCGTGGCGTAGACGGTGTCGCCGTCGGCCACGACCGAGACCGGGTCGCCACTGCCCAGGGTCGGCCGGGTCAGGTCGAAGGTGAGGACGCTGACCAGGGCGGCGCCCGAGTAGTCGGTGGGCCGGCTGACCCGGCCGCAGTCCGCCTGGCCCTTCGTCGTACCGGTCTTGTCGGTGACCTCCCAGCGGGGCAGCCAGGCCTCGGCCGGCGCGGCGTCGATCGCCTCGCGGTACTCGGCGAGACGCTTCTTCTCGTCGGCGATGCCGCGGTCGAGCGGGAACTTGATCCGCGGCGCGCTGCGCAGGACGATCCGGGCCGTGCTGCCGGTCATCCGGGCGTCGATCAGACTGCCTTCCCCGCGGTAGCGGCTGACCACAGTGGGCGCGCCGGTCAGGTCGACCAGCAGCACCTGGGCCCGTTGCTCGCCCAGGTCGGGGCCATCGGCGATGGACGTCCGATGGGCGGTCGTCGGCACCAGCACCAGGGCGGAGTTGCCGGCCAGCAGCAGCTGGAGATCGCCTCCCCAGCCGGCCTCGAGGTCGACGTGGCCGGTCTCCTTGCGGGTGGCGACGTCGATGACCCGCAAGGTGCCGTTGCGGACGGTGACGATCCGCCGTCCATCAGTCTTGATCAGGTCGGGCTCGTCGGCGCCCTGCTCGTGCACGTTGGTGCCGGAGAAGTCCGGGGCCGCGGCCACCGGCGCCGCGTCGGCCGCGGGCGCCGCGTCGGCCATGGTCCGGGCGCCGCCGCGGAGGACCTCGGGATAGACCAGCTGGTTGCCGGGCAGGCCGTACGGCCCGACGCTGGCCTTGGCCGCCCTGCGCAGATCGTCGGCGAGTTGCCGGCAGGAGTCGAACGCGACCAGCCGCATCGCGTCACCGCCGGAGGAGGTGGGCAGCGGAGAAGGGGGTGCCGGGGAATCAGCGGTGCAGCCGGCAAGCGGGACGGTGAGTGCCAGGACGGCGCAGAACAGCAGACGGCGCGACATGGGGGTGGGACGCTGCGTGACCGTCCCGGGTTCCGGCTAATTCGGCGCGGGCACCGGGGTGGGGATCTCGACCAGCCGGGACAGCACCACCATGCTGCGGGTGGAGGTCACGAACGGCTCGGCCCGCAGCCGCTCCAGGGCCTGCTCCAGGTGCCCGATGTCGGCCGCCCGCAGGTGCACGAGCGCGTCGGCCTGACCGGAGACCGTGTACGCCCCCACGACCTCGGGATGCCGCCGGGTGGCCACGGTGATCTGGGCCGGAGTGGTCCGCCCGGTGCAGAACAGCTCGACGAACGCCTCGGTGGTCCACCCCACGGCGGCCGGCTCGATGACGGTCGTGAATCCCTTGATGACCCCGCTGGCACGCAGCCGGTCGACGCGTCGTTTCACCGCGGGCGCGCTCAACGAGACCTTGGCGCCGATCTCCGCGTACGAGGCGCGCGCGTCCGCCACGAGCAACGCAATGATTCGCTGGTCAACGGCGTCCATCCGCAACGATTCGCCTCCGACGAGCAAGAGTTAGGGCTGTTTTCCGCCGTGCCAGCGTACCTAGCCTTTACCTCATGAGCCACACGGAGCGCTTGCCGCGAAACAGGACATATCTCATGTGTCCGCCCGAGCACTTCACGGTCGAGTACGCGATCAACCCCTGGATGGACACCACCGTCCCGGTCGACCCGGCCCTGGCGCTCAAACAGTGGCACCTGCTCCGCGACACGCTCAGCGATCTGGGGCATGCCGTGCACGTCCTGGAGGCCCGGCCCGGCCTGCCGGACATGGTCTACGCGGCCAACGGCGCCTTCTCCGTCGACGGCCGGGTCTACGGGGCGCGGTTCAAGTTTCCCCAGCGCGCTGCCGAGGCCGCCGCCCATCAGCTGTTCTACGCCGGCGGACCGTGGACGTTCGCCGACCCCGAGCACGTCAACGAGGGTGAGGGCGACTTCGCGTACCTGCCCGGCGCGTACGGGGGTCTGATCCTGGCCGGTCACGGCTTCCGCACCGACCCGGCCGCGCACGCCGAGGCCCAGGAGGTCCTGGGCCGGCCGGTGATCTCGCTCAAGCTGGTCGACCCGGCGTTCTACCACCTCGACACCGCACTGGCCGCGCTGGACGACCGGCACATCACCTACTACCCGGACGCGTTCTCCGCGGCCTCGCAGCGCGTGCTGCGCCAGCTCTTCCCGGACGCGGTCATCGCCGACCGGGCCGACGCCGAGGCCTTCGGCCTCAACCTGGTCAGTGACGGTCATCACGTCATCCTCAACACCGAGGCGACGGCCATGGCCGACAAGGTGCGCGCGCACGGCTACACCCCCGTGCTGGTGGAGCTCACCGAGCTCAAGCGCGGTGGCGGATCGGTCAAATGCGCGGTCGCGGAGCTACGCCCCTGACCGGGCACTGGGCCGGCTGCGGCAAGATGGATCGCATGACCGACGACACCCGCACCACAGACCAGCAGGAAGACGACTCCGTCATCGTGGTGGGCCCCGACGGCCGCCCCCTGGGCACGGTGGGGACCGACGGCAACCTCAAGCCCGAGGAGCCCGGCAACCTGATCGAGCAGCCCGCCAAGGTCATGCGGATCGGCAGCATGATCAAGCAGCTGCTCGAGGAGGTCCGGGCCGCCCCGCTGGACGAGGCGAGCCGGGGCCGGCTGCGCGAGATCCACCAGCGTTCCATCAAGGAGCTCGAGGACGGCCTCGCGCCCGAGCTGCAGGAGGAGCTGGAACGGCTGTCGCTGCCGTTCGAGGGCGAGACGCCGCCCAGCGAGCCGGAGCTGCGCATCGCTCAGGCCCAGCTCGTGGGTTGGCTCGAGGGCCTGTTCCACGGCATCCAGGCGGCTCTGGTCGCGCAGCAGATGGCGGCGCGGCTCCAGCTCGAGCAGATGCGCGGCGGCGGCGCCGGCCGCCCGGCCCTGCCGATGGGGCCCAACGGCGTCATCCCCGGCATGCCGAGCCAGGGCGCCGGCGACGGCAGCGGCCGCACCGGCCAGTATCTCTAGAGGTCGAAGAGCTTCTCGAGATAGACGGCCACGCCGTCCTCGTCGTTCGTGAGCGTCACCTCGTCGGCGACCTCACGGACGGCGGGATGGGCGTTGCCCATCGCCACGGAACGGCCTGCCCAGGCCAGCAGGGGCAGGTCGTTCGGCATGTCCCCGAAGGCCACGACGTCCTCGGCGGTGAAACCCTCCCGCTCGCAGAGCCAGGCCAGCCCGGCCGCCTTGGTCACCCCGGCGGCGGAGATCTCCACCAGCGCCGAGGACGACGAGTGGGTGGCTTCGGCGATCCCGCCCAGCGTGCGGCTGACCAGCTCGGCGAAGTCGTCCGGGCCGTAACTGGCCGAGCGGGCGAGCAGCTTGACCGCGGGCACGGACGTGAGCTCCTCGGGCGAGGCGAGCAAGCGGACCTGCTTGTGCTCGCCGTCCCAGTGCAGGGGCCACTTCTCCTCGTACCAGAAGCTCCGCCCGTCCTCGACCTCGACGGCCAGCGCGATGTCCGGCACGGCCTCGCGCAGCTGCCGGGTCACGTCCATCAGCAGCTCGACCGTGAGTGGCGCGGCCCGCAGGATCTCGTCGGTGTCGGGGTCGTAGACCACGGCGCCGTTGGCGCAGACGGCCGGCAGCGGCTCGGCCATCTGGTCGTAGAGCTGGCGCAGCCAGCGCACCGGCCGGCCGGTCACCAGGACGGTCGGGACGCCGCGGGTGTACAGCTGGTCGAGGACCCCGATGGTGCGGGGACTGAGCGTGCCGTCGGTCCGGATCAGGGTGCCGTCGATGTCGGAAGCGACAAGGCGAAAGGGTGGCATCACCTCGACAGTAGCCGGTCCAGATAGACCGCCACGCCGTCCTCGTCGTTGGCCAGCGTGACCTCGTCGGCCACCGCCAGCAGCGTCGGATGGGCGTTGGCCACCGCCACCCGGCTCCACCCGGCCCAGGCGAACATCGGCAGGTCGTTGGGCATGTCGCCGAACACCAGCACGTCGGCCGGGTCGACGCCGACGGCCTGCGCGACGACGGCCAGGCCGGTGCCCTTGTCGACGTCCGGCGGGCAGATCTCGATGTAGTTCAGGCCGGCCTGAGTGACCGAAGCCACGTCCGGCGGCACGATCCGCTGGGCCACGGCGAGCAGGTCGTCGACGTGGTGGTCGAACGACCGCGCGAACGCCTTGATCACGTCGCCGGTCAGGCACTCGGCGCGGGAGCGGCGCTCGACCACGACCGGGTAGCGCCAGGTCGGGTCGTAGTCGCCCCAGAGCGGCGAGTCGTCATGCTCCAGCGCCTCGACCATCACCGACAGCGGTCCGACCTCCGCCTCCAGCTCGGCCAGGACGACGGACAGGTCAGAGCCCGGGAGCCGCTCGCTGCGCAGGATCTGGCCTTCCTGCTGGTCGATCACCCAGCCGCCCTGGGCCAGCACGAGGAAATCGGCGTCCCGGATGTCGCTGCGGACCAGGCTGGTCAGACGGGGGCCACGGCCGGTGGCGCCGACGATGCGGATGCCGGCGGCCCGGACCCGCTGCAGGACCTCATGGGTGTACTCGGACACGGTGTCGTCACTGCGCACGAGCGTGCCGTCAAGGTCCGTGGCGATCAGCTTGGGCAGTCCAGGCTTGGCCATGTGTTCCTCCGAGGGTGTGACAACCCCCGCGGAGGGCGGAAGGAAAACGTTACACCGGCCCGGCTACCAGCGGCTATGCCTCGAGGTAGCGGGCCGGTTACCAGTTGGTCAACGTGGGGGCTCGAGGACGTCCCGGCCGCCCAGGTACGGCTGGAGGGCCTTGGGGACGCGTACCGAGCCGTCGGGCTGCTGGTGATTCTCCAGGATCGGGATGAGCCAGCGGGTCGTGGCCAGCGTGCCGTTCAGCGTCGCGGCCGTCTGCGGCTTGCCGTCCTCGTCGCGGTAGCGGATGTTGAGCCGGCGCGCCTGGAACGTCGTGCAATTGGATGTCGAGGTGACCTCGCGGTAGCGGCCCTGCGACGGCACCCAGGCCTCGCAGTCGAACTTGCGGGTCGCGCTGGAGCCGAGGTCACCGGCCGCCACGTCGATCACCCGGTACGGGATCTCGACCTTGGCGAGCATCTCCTCCTCCATGGCGAGCAGCCGCTGGTGCTCGTCGGCGGCGTCCTCCGGCTTGCAGAAGGAGAACATCTCCACCTTGTCGAACTGGTGGACGCGCAGGATGCCCCGGACGTCCCGGCCGTGCGAGCCGGCCTCCCGGCGGAAACACGACGACCAGCCGGCGAACCGCTCAGGCCCGTTGTCCAGGTCGAGGATCTCGTTCGAGTGGTACGCCGCCAGCGCCACCTCCGACGTGCCGACCAGGTAGAGGTCGTCGGCCTCGAGCCGGTAGATCTCGCTCGCGTGCGCACCCAGGAACCCGGTGCCCTCCATCGCCTCGGGCTTGACCAGCGCCGGGGTGATCGACGGGATGAAGCCGTGCTCGACCGCCTGGGCGATGGCCAGCTGCAACATGCCCAGCTGCAGCAGGGCACCCACCCCGGTGAGGAAGTAGAACCGCGAGCCCGACACCTTGGCGCCGCGCTCGGTGTCGATCGCCCGCAGCGCCTCGCCGATCTCCAGGTGGTCCTTCGGCTCGTCGATCTGCGGGAGGTCGCCCACCTCACGCAGCACGACGAAGTCGTCCTCGCCGCCCGGCGGGACGCCGTCCTGCACCAGGTTGGGCACCGCCAGGTGCGCCTCGCGCAGAGCCTGGTCGGCCCGGACGGTCGCCGCCTGCAGCTCCTTGACCGTGGCGCTGAGCTCCTTGGTGCGCGCCAGCAGCGCGGCCCGCTCGTCGCCCTTGGCCCGCGACACCTCGCCGCCCAGGGACTTCTGCTCCGCCCGGACGGCCTCGAACCTCTGGGTCGCGGCCCGGCGCTCCTCGTCGGCGCGCAGCAGGTCGTCGACCTTCGACGGGGACTCGCCGCGCAGACGCTGGCTGGCGCGGAACAGGTCGGGATTCTCACGGAGGAGACGCAGGTCAATCACGACGACGAGCCTACCGGCGACGATGTCCCGCTTTCACCCCGATATGCCTCAGCTGGGCTTGTCGGTGTTGTCCTGCGACGTGGTGAACGGCTTCGCGGCGGTCACGGTCAGGTCGAACGGCGCGTCGGGCCGCAAGTCCTCATCGCCGGTGGGCGGGCGCCGCCACGACCAGACCGGGGCCGCGGCCTCGACCGGCTCGGCTGCTTCGGCCGTTTCAGCCGGGGCGTCGACCGGCCCGGGCGGAGCAGTCTGATGCCGTCCGGCCAGCACCATCGCCAGCAGGACCAGTGCCACGCCCACACCCGCGCACCAGAGGCCCCGCCCGTTCGAGACGGTGACCTGGTCCTCCTTGAGGTTGGTCAGAGTGAGCTGGCCGACCGAGCCGCTGATGTCGCCCAGGTACGACCCGATGGCCACCACCATCGCCAGCAAAGTCCCGCCGACACTGAGCGCGGCCAGCCGGGCGTACCGGCGGCCGGCGGGCGGACCGAACAGCGTCAGCACCGCCGCCGCGATCAGCAGGAACAGGCCGGTCAGATAGCCGCCGCTCCAGCCGTCCAGGTCGGCGAGCATGGTCTGCGCCGCCCGGGTGCCCACCTCGCCGTCGCCCCAGAAGGTGGCGTCGATCTCGGTGAGCTGCCACTCGGAGACCAGCGAGCCGAACAGGGCCACCCCGCCCAGGGCCGCGGCGAGCGGCACGACGCGGCGGTCACCGGCGAGCCCGGTCAGGAATTCGCCGACGGCCGCACGGCGTCGCGGCGGGCGTTCCGCGTTGTCGTCCGGGCCGAACTCGACGACGGCCTCTCCGGTCTCCGGCATGAGATCCATCATTGCCGGTACCCCGTCCACCGGCCAGTGCTCACGGACATGGACTAGCGTCAGGCGTATGCCTATTCGCACTGCTTCCGCCCGCTGGTCGGGCAATCTCACCGAGGGCTCCGGCACCATCAAGACCGGTAAGGGCGGGTACGAAGGGAACTACTCCTTCAAGTCCCGCTTCGAGGAGGGCGAGGGAACCAACCCCGAGGAGCTCATCGGCGCCGCGCACGCCGGCTGCTTCTCGATGGCGTTCTCCAAGGGCCTCGCGGACGCCGGCTTCACGCCGACCTCCGTCGAGACCACCGCCAAGGTCCACCTCGACAAGGGCGACGCCGGCTTCGGCGTCACCCGCATCGACCTCGAGACCGTGGGCGACGTCCCCGGCATCGACGAGGGCACCTTCGCCAAGATCGCCGAAGGTGCCAAGGAGAACTGCCCGATCTCCCGGCTGCTGTCGCCCGGCGCCGAGATCACCCTGAGCGCCAAGCTCGCCTGACGCCCGGCCGTGCTCCACCCGCGTCTGCTCGCGGGTGGAGCACAATGGGCGGCGTGCCGGTCGAGATGAGCCGTGAACGCTTCGAGGACCTGGTCGGCGAGGCCCTCGACGAAGTGCCGCCCGAGCTGCTCAAAGTGATGAGCAACGTGGTCATCCTGGTGGAGGACCTGCCGCCCGACGGCAGCATGGGCCTGCTCGGCCTCTACGAGGGCACCGCGCTGACCGACCGCGGCTGGGACTACGCCGGCGTGCTGCCCGACCGGATCACCATCTACCGCCTGCCCACGCTGCAGGTCTGCGACACGGAGACGGACGTCGTCGACGAGGTGGCGATCACCGTCGTCCACGAGATCGCCCACCACTTCGGGATCGACGATCAGCGGTTGCACGAGCTGGGATGGGGCTGAAAGGCGGACCCGGCCGTTGCTGACTGCGCCTACCCTGGTACTCCACGCCAACAGGAGGACCCAATGCGCAGCGAACTGTTCTCGGCCGAGAACCTCGAGAAGGAATCGAACCAGCCGGGACTGCGACTGCAGAACTCGAAACTTCTCAAAGCCGAGCTGAACGGCGAGTTCATGGCTCGGGTCGGCACGATGGTCGCGTACCAGGGTCAGGTGCAGTTCGAAGCCCTCGGCTCGGGCGGCATCGGCAAGTTCCTCAAGCAGAAGCTCACCGGCGAAGGCGTACCGCTGATGAAGGTGAGCGGCCGCGGCGACGTGTTCCTGGCCGAGAACGCCGCCGACATCCACATCATCGACATCGAGCCGGGCGACGCCCTCTCCATCAACGGCGCCAACGTGCTGGCCTTCGACAGCACCCTGAACTACGACATCAAAATGGTCCAGGGCGTCGGCATGATGTCCAACGCGGGCCTGTTCAACTGCGTCTTCTCCGGCTACGGCCGGATCGCCGTCACGACCAAGGGCACCCCGGTGGTGCTGAGCGTCGACCAGCCGACCTATGTGGACCCGCAGGCGGCGATCTGCTGGTCGGCCAACCTGCAGACCGGCTACCACCGCGCCGAGCAGATGGGCCTGGGCACCCTGCTGGGCCGCAGCACGGGCGAGCGTTTCACGATGAGCTTCGCGGGCCAGGGCTTCGTGGTCGTGCAGCCGTCGGAGGAGCCGCCGGGCGGCCTCGCCGGCGCAGCGCAGGGCCAGCAGCAGCAGGGTGGGATCCTCGGCAATCTGCTGGGGAACTGAGCTTTTTCCCCAGAGCAAGATCAAAATCAGGCGGTCGTGCCTGATTGCATGGCACCGACCGTCGCTCCCGCCGAGACCGGGTGCGGGCATCCGCCGCTTCGCTCGCGGACGCCCGCACCCTGCCAGGTCCGTGCGTGGTCCCCCTCGTCTCGCTCCGCTCGACAAACCCCGCGCTACGCGCTCCAAAGCCGCGCTTCGCGCGACCATCCCCCGGACCGCTGGTGGGACGGGCCGGTCAGCTGGGCTCGCCGGAGCGGAGGCGGGACAACCAGGCCGCGCTGTCGGCGAAGTCCGCGTTGGTCAGGCCCGGCTGGGACGGCGCCGGTTCTTCGGCTGCCGCCTTGGACCAGCGGTGCCGGGGGTACGACCCCAGGAAGCGCACCTCCGCGCAGATCCGCCGCAGCCCCTGCAGTGCCTCGCCGAGCCGGGGCTCCGCGACGTGGCCGGTGCAGTCCAGGAAGAAGACGTAGACGCCCAGCTGTTCGCCGGTCGGGCGGGATTCGATGCGGGACAGGTTGATGCCGCGGACCGCCAGTTCGGTCAGCACCGACAGCAGCGCTCCGACGCGGTCATGGTCGATCATCACGGCCAGGGAGGTCACGTCGTCGCCGGTGGGTGGGGCGGGGCGGCCCGGGCGGGTCAGGAGGGCGAAGCGGGTCACCGCGTCCGCGTGGTCCGCGATCTTCTCGGCCAGGATCGTCAGGTTGTTGCGGGGTACGCCGATCGGGGCGCAGATCGCCGCGTCGTGCTCGCCGGTGGCCGCGCTGATCGCCGCGGCCGCGTTCGAGAGGACGTCGACCACCACCGCGTCGGGGAGGTGGGTGCTCAGCCAGTTGCGGCACTGGGCGGAGGCCTGCGGGTGGGCCGCCACCGAACGGATCCGGTGCAGGCCGGTGAGCTGGCGGGCGGCCAGCACGAATTCCACCGGCAGCACCACTTCGCGGGTGATGACCAGGGGCGCTCCGGTGCCGAGCTCGTCCAGGGTGACCGGCACGGCGCCGCCGACCGAGTTCTCCAGCGGCACGAGCGCGGCGTCGGCCTCACCCGCGCGGACCGCCTCCAGCGCCTCGGGGACGCTGCGGGCGGGCGTCCGGAGGCCGTGCTCGGCGGCGGGGATGGTGCGCAGCGCCTGCTCGGTGAAGGTGCCTTCGGGACCGAGGTAGACGAAGCGGGTGGGCGGGTTTCCCGGCATGTCAGCGAGCCTAGCGGCAACGGGGGCCGCTCACCCCGTACCGGTCAGGCGCCGCAGGCCCGGACCCGGACGCCCGCCGGGGCCTTGGTCTGGACCTCGACGCTGCAGACGTCCGTGCCCGCCTCGATCACCTTGAGGGCCGTCGGGGTGCCGGTCGTGACGACGAAGAGCTGCTCGGCCTTCTTCGGGTCCTCGCCGGCGATCTGCACCTGGGCGAACTGCCACGACCCCGCACAGAACGGCCCGTCGGACACGGCCAGCTCGCGGTCCGGGATCCCGGGCAGGCCCTTCAGGACCGCGACCATCTGCGCCGCGGTCGGCCCGCTTCGGCACTTCGGGGCGGGCTTCGTGGTCGGGGTGGGCGCGGCGGTCGTGATCGTGGTGCGGGGCGGTGTCGTGGTGACGATCGGCGGCGGCAGCGTCGCCTGCGGAACGTAGGGCAGCGTCGGCAGGCCGCCCGGCGGCAGGGCACCCGGCGGGAGGCCGCCCGGCGGCAACCCGCCGGTGGGCCCCGGCGCCGGCGCGGTGATGCCGCTGGGCAGCGGATAGGCCGGACCGGAGGAGGCACTGGCACCGCCCGGCGCGGCCGGGAGCGCGGTGGGCGCCGGGGCCGGTGGCTCCCCGCACGCGGCGAGCAGCGTCACCAGCCCGGCGAGTGCCAGAAATCGGCAGCAGACGATGCGCAGCACGGGCCCATGGTAGGTGGTCGGGCCGGGGAACGCCCCCCTGAGGCGACGTGAAACCACGCAGACGCGAGACCAGGCTGACGCGCGACCGAGCGACGGGAGACCATGCGGACGCGCGACCGGGCGACGCGAGACCAGGCGGGCGCGAGATCGAGCGCGGGTGGGGACCTCAGGCCGAGGCGAGCCGGTGACCCGCGGCGGTCAGCGTGTCGACCGCCTCGGTGAGCCGCACCTGGGGGATCAGCAGGTAGTCCGTGTCGTACGTCGAGAAGGCGACGATGTTGACCCGGGCGGCGGCCAGCGGACTGATCAGCGACGCCAGCACTCCGGTGAGCGCGAGGTCCAGCGGGCCGACGACGCGCAGGCAGCGCCAGGCGGCCTCGACGACGGCGCCCTCCGGCACCCGGTCGGCCGGGCAGATCACCGAGAGCTCGTCGGGCGCCCAGGTCACCGAGATGACGCTTTTGTCGTCCGGACCGCTGCTCAGGGAGGCCGGCAGGGCTGAACCGGCCGGCAGCCGGCACACCGCGTACTCCGCTGGTAGCAGATCTAGATCGAGCATGAGGGGAACACTACGGTCCGGACCCCCACGATCCCAATGGGTAGCCGGTGCGTTGATCGCCACACGAACGAGTTACTAGTACCGGATCGCTGAGAAGAAGGTCAGGGACGCCGCCACCCGGCCGCCCTCGGACAGCGGGCTCGCGATCGCGTCGACCGTGAGGTGGCTGTCCTCGCCGTTGGGCTGCACGCGCATGAGGCCGCGGGCCAGTCGCTCGCTGGTGAGGGCGAGCAGCGGCGGGATCTTCTCGATCTCCTGCTCGGTGAGGTCGCCCCCGCCGGCCGTGAAGTCGATCAGGCGCAGTGAGCCCTCGCCACCGAGCAGTGGCTGCCCGACCGCGTCCAGGCCCTTGCCCAGTCCGAGGAGCTCGCTCGCCGACGGCGACACGGCCACGATCCTGAACGCCGTGTCGATGACCAGGCAGGGCTCGACAGCCTGCCAGACCGTCGCCGCCCAGCGGTCGACGCTAGAGACGAACTCGGACTCGGCCGGCGTACGCGCCTGCGGCACAAACGCTCCCGAGAGTGAGAGCTCGACGTGCGCCACCCGCACCTCCCTCTTCATCCGTGCCGTCCCGCCCGGTATGGCCCGGCCCGGCGTGACCTGACTCCGGCCGGACTGCCCGGGGTCCGAAGCTTAGCCTCGGCTCCTCGAGTGTCCGGCCGGCGTCGCTCACGTCAACCTTCGACGGCAAGCGGTGCTCTGCAGGGAACGTTACCGGCGGGTCGCCCGCTTGTCAGCGGCCGTTTGGCCGCTTGGCAGCCACCGGTAGTCGCCGTTCGGCCGATAAGGCGCGTTTGCCCAGGTGGCCGGGTGTTGTGCCACCGCTGAGAGTTTGCTGGCGGTGGCGGGTGAGATCCGCGCACCACCGGCGATCAGCAGCCGGTCGAGCTCCTTGTGGGTGGCCACCAGGCAGTCCTTGGGCAGGCCGTGCACGCTGATCACCCCGGAGCCGACGAACGCCAGCACGGGGGTGACGGGCACGCTCAGCCCGACGGCGGAGCTCATGGCCCGGCCGGCCCGCTTGGCGTCACGGCGAGCCTCGGCCACGTACGCCGGGCGCTTGCCGTTGATCTGGACGACGTCCCCGGCGATCAGCACCCGGGCGCGGCCGTGGTCGGCGACGGTGACGGCGTAGACGCCGCCCGGGCCGATCGCGAGGAATCCGGCGCGGTCGTCGGTGGGGTCGCTCTCGTAGCCCAGCGAGTCGGTGCGGGGCCAGTCGATGATGTGCCAGGCGGGTCCGAGCCGGTCGAGGCGCGTCAGTGCGCGGGCACCGGCTGCCTCGAGGCGGCGGGCGTCGCGCTCAGCGCGGCGACGGCGGGCCCACTCGACGGGGCTCTGGCGGGGCTCGAGCGCCGCGGGCGGTGCGGTGCGTCGAGGATCGATGGCGGGGGGTGGGTAGTTGCGAGACGGGACGGGCAGGGCGGGACGTGCGGGGAAGACAGTCACTGCGACCTCCGGCAAAAGGTCCATCGGGCTCTCTTTCCACTACGGTAAGTGTTGGACCCGGTACTCAAGCAAGTCATCGGACCGGAAAGAAAGCGGAATGAGTGGGGATGAATGCCGCATTCACGCACAAGTACTTTTTCCGTATGGTGCATCACACGACCTAGGGCTCCCCGAGAATCCGAAACGTCCCCGCCAAGTTAGCCTTACCTACGTTGATCGCGCAGCGTTGTCTCAAGTTTCTGCGCGCTAAGTCACAGCATGGCTCCGGGCCGTGCGGCTCGCCAGTGCTCAGCCTCGCCGGTGGGCGCGCCCCGAGGCCCGACAGCCCCTAGGCTCGACCCGTGGCCCACTACGTCGACAGCGAAGTGAGCCGGCTAGCCACGGTCATGCTGCACCGGCCGGGCGCCGAGCTCGCGAGACTGACCCCGCGCAACAACGATTCCCTGCTCTTCGACGGCATCCCGTGGGTCGGCCGGGCCCAGGAGGAGCACGACGCGTTCGCGGCAGCCCTGCGCGACCGCGGCGTCGAGGTCCTCTACCTGGGTGAACTCCTCGAGGAGACGCTCGCCGTGGAGGCGGCGCGGGCGGCGTTGACCGAGAGCGTGCTCGACACTCCGCGCCTCGGCGACACTCTGCGCGAGCGGGTGGCGGCCCACCTGGCCGACCTGGCGCCCCGCGAACTGGCCCAGGTGCTCATGGCCGGCCTGGCGCACGAGGAGGTCAAGCCGGGTGCCGGGCGGTCCGGCGGGCTGGTCTACCAGCTCATGAACCGCCTCGACTTCGTCATCGACCCGCTGCCCAACCTGCTGTTCACCCGCGACTCCTCGGTCTGGGTGCGCGACCAGGTCGCGGTCACCAGCCTGGCCATGCCAGCCCGCAACCGCGAGACCACTCTGACCCGGGCCATCTACACCCACCACCCGCGGTTCGCGGGCACCGAGCTGCTCTACCAGCCGGGCCTGGAGCACGTGGAGGGCGGCGACGTGCTGCTGCTGGCGCCGAACGTGCTGGCCATCGGGGTCGGCGAGCGCACCACCCCGGCCGGGGCCGAGCGCCTCGCCCGCCGGGTCTTCGCCGCCGGGCTGGCCCACACGATCCTGGCCGTCCCGATCGCCCAGGAACGCGCGACCATGCACCTCGACACGGTCTGCACGATGGTCGACGTCGACGCGGTGGTGATGTATCCCAACATCGCCGACACCCTGCGGGCGTACCCGGTGACCGCGGGCTTCGACGGCGAGCCGGTGGTCGGCCCGTCCCGGCCGTTCCTGGACGCGGCGGCGGAGGCGATGGGCATCGACCGGCTGCGGATCATCGACACCGGGCTGGACCCGGTCACCGCGGAACGCGAGCAGTGGGACGACGGCAACAACACGCTGGCCATCGCGCCCCGGCTCTGCGTGGCGTACGAGCGCAACGTCGAGACCAACGCCCAGCTGGAACGGGCCGGCATCGAGGTGATCGCGATCAGCGGCTCCGAGCTCGGTTCCGGCCGGGGTGGTCCGCGCTGCATGAGCTGCCCCATCGAGCGCACGCCGGGCTGAGGCCGGTCAGGTGCCCAGGACGTGCGAGACGATCATCTCGGGCACCGGCACGTCGTCGTCACCCGTGGCCTTGTCCGGAAAGTCGAAGACGGCCAGCATGAGCTGCACCGGGTAGTTCGGCGATTGGCCGATCGTGCGCACTGGCGTGCCGTCCACAGTGAACTCCAGCGATCCCGGCTGCCAGTCGACCGCGTACGTGTGGAACTCCGACACGTCGATGGGCAATGGCACTGTGGACCACTGCTCGGTCAGTCCGGGGTCTCGGAACTTGTGCAGGCCGATGCCGACGTCGGCGGAGCCCGGCCGGACCGCGTCACCGAAGATCTCCATCACGCAGATCTCGCCGGAGTGCTGGGGCTTGTCCTCGATGCCGGAGAGCCAGAAGGCCATCATGGACCGGGGCGACAGCACGCCGCGGGCGCGTACCTCGATGTGGCCGTAGAGCGGGGTGTAGCCCCAGAACTCCGGCTCCTCGCTGGCGACCAGCAGGTCGTCGCGGAACGGCTGGCCCCCGACCGGGCTGCCCACCGGGCCGGAGAAGCTCGCACTCTGGATCCCGGAGACGCGCAGCGGGCCGTCGTGCACGCCCTCGCACCACAGGCCCTGCTCGGGCGGGATGCTCAGCCGCAGCTCGCCGTCGGCGACCACGTAGGTCGCCGCGGACGACGCGCGCGAGCTCCAGTGCGGCAGATAATGCGGCAACCACACCGAGAGATCGAGCGCGTCGCCGGCGAAGTGGTCCTCCATCACCGCAAGGTATCCCCTCAGCGGACAGCGACCTCGCGGGGCGCAATCCCGCCGAGCGGAGCGAGGCCATCATCTCAGCGTCAGCTGCCGGCTTACTAGGCCCTGCTTGGCGCGGCGGGCAGCGGCGTCCAGCGGGGCGGTCTCGGCCAGGATGTCCGTGTAGCGCTTGGCGAAGTCGGCCAGCGGGGCCTCCCAGTCGCCGGCCTCGGGCTCACCCGGGACGTCCCAGACCGGGACCAGCAGGCCGTGCGCCCGGAACATGCCGGCGAACTTCGTGTTCTCGCCGAGCAGCAGGTCGCCGCTCGCGGAGAGGCGGGCCAGCGCGTCCAGCGCCGGGTCCTCCTCCTGCGGCAGCACCCAGCGCACGTGCGACTTGTCCGGCTGGACCCGGCACCAGTACGCGGCCGGCACCCCCAGCCGCACGGTCGGGTAGATCGAGGCGTTGGCCCGCTCCAGCGACGCCTTCACGTTCGCGTCCTCGGCCTGCTCGGCGTCGAGCCAGTACTCGAAGCCGTCGTGCATCGTGATGTCCAGCGGGCCGTCCACGAGGATGTCCTGCAGCCGCGGTCCTTCGCCGGGCAGCGCCGGCACGGCCACGGTGTCACCCGGCTCGGTCTGCAGGGCACACAGGATCGCCACGGCGATGTCCCGGGACACGTCCCCGGACTGCACGTGCCGCTGCAGCCCGACGAACACCCGGCCGTCCTGACGGGTCATCGCCGGCCAGGCCATCGGGAGCACCGTCGAGAGCGTGACGGGACGGTCCCCGTACTCCTCGATGATCTCGGGTTTGAGGGTCAGCGGCGCGGAAGCGGCCGGAACCAGCTCGCGCAGCGCGATCCACTCCGGCTCGTCGGCCAGGCCTTCGAACGGCCGGGCGACGAAGATGTCACGCACCTTCTGGCGCTTGGGGGCCGCGTTGGCCGCGGCGCGGGGGTTTCGACGCTTGCTCACGGCGAACCAGCCTAGGCGGTGGCCGCGGGATCCAGGCACTCCGGGCCGTCGCGGCGAAAAGGATCATCAGGTCAGGCCCGCGGGAGACGGACCTCCGCGACCGTGCCGCCACCCTCGCGGGGGCGCAGCGAGACCCAGCCGTGCTGGCGTTCCACGATGCGGCGGACCAGGTAGAGGCCCAGGCCGGCGCCCGGGTTGCGGCCGCGGTCGTGGGATTCGCCCTGCCAGTAGCGTTCGAAGGCCCGCTCGACGTGCTCGGGCTTGACGCCGATGCCGCGGTCGGCGACCCGGAACGTCACCGTCGTCTCGTCGGCCTCGGCGCTCAGCTCGACCTCGGTGTCGCGGGCCGAATACTTGTCCGCGTTGGTGGCGAGCTCGGTGAGGATCGTGGCGAGCGACTCGCGGTCGCCGAACGCCTTGGGCAGCTCGCCCGGCAGCCGGTCGAGCACCAGCCGGCGGCGCAGATCCTCGGGCAGCTGCCCGGCCGCGTGCCGCAGGCCGTCGACGAGATCGAACGGGCCGGGCGGGTGGACGCCGACCTCACCGTCGTCGCTGGTGGCCGACAGCAACCGGTCGACGAGCCGGGCCAGCTCACCGGCGCGGGCGCCGATCACCCGGACGGCTTCCTGGCGCCCCTCCTCGCCGAGGGTCTCCCAGTGGTTGGTGAGGGTGTCCGCGTACCCCTTGATCACGGTGACCGGGGTGCGCAGCTCGTGGCTGGTGACGGCGACGAACAGGTCGCGGTCCTCGTGCCGGCGGTCCTGGTCGGTGGAGTCCCGGAACGTGACGACCCGCATGGCGGCCGTGTTGGGCAGATCCCCGGCGGTGACCTTGAGCAGCCGGCCTGACGGCAGCCGGTGGACCAGCACCTGGCCGGGCGGCGGGACCGGGAACTGCAGCGGGCGGCCCAGCATCTCGCCGACGGTACGGCCGGTGAGCTGCTCGGCGGCCGGGTTCCAGAGCTGCACGATGCCGTCGCGGTCGATGACGGTCAGTCCGTCGGAGAGGGCGGCCACCACCGGGCCGTCGCCGTGCACGGGCAGGCCGGCCTGGTCGCCGTACATGTGGCCGATGTTGGTGGCGAGCAGTTCCAGCACGTCGTGGTGCTCGGGGCCGGGCTCGCCGTCCTGCTCGCCGTAGAAGACGTGCAGCGAGCCGACGACCAGGCCGCCGATCTCGCACCGGGCGCCGAGCACCCGGTGGTGCTCACCGTCGAGCTGGGCCGCCGTCTCGTCGTCGAGCGGGACGAGCTGGGTGCGGCTGCCGGTGGTCAGCCGGGCGTCCGCGCGGTCGACCCGGCGGCCCAGCGCGCGGGCGCAGATGCCGCTGGCGGCGATGATCCGGCCGTGTCCGGGGCTGTACTCGGCGAAGCCGGCGCCGAGCCCGCCCAGCACGTCCTGAGCCAGGCGGACGAGCTGGTTCAGCACGGCCAGGCCGGCCTCACCGGCGTTGATCCGCCGCAGAAGCTCGATCTGCCCTCGCGTCAGCGCGGCGTAGTCGGGACGATCCGGCATGTCTGCGAGTCTGCCTCGCTTACGCGCTTTTGGGCAGAGCGGTTGGTGTGGATCTTGCCGCTAACCGGGTTGAGAGTGGTCGGGGTCACACGGGCGGTACCTTCTGGAGGCGATCGAGCACGAATTTCGGCCGGTCGCTGATGATGCCGTCGGGTTGCTGGGCGAGGACGAGATCAAGATCCGGCTCCTCGTTGACCGTCCAGATGTAGGTCTGGTGACCGGCGGCCCGCAACGCGGAGACCAGCTGCGGGCGGGACCGGACCAGGCCGACCCCGGGACCGGCGATCCGGGCGCCGAAGGGCAACCGGCCCCGGCCCACCCCCGGCGGCACGATCTCCAGCAGGTAGACGGTCGGGATGTCCGGGGCCAGCCGGCGGATCCGGCGCAGGGCCAGGGCCGCGAACGACATGACGGTCACCTGGACGGGATCGTCGGGCTTCGGCTCCGCCAGGCCGTACCGGCGCAGCATCTCGACCAGCCGGCGCTCGACCTCGGCGCCGTACCGTGACGGGTGTTTGGTCTCGATGAGTAGGCGCACCGGGCGGCCGCGGTCACGCAGGGCACTGAGCAACCGTTCCAGCGTGAGCAGCCGGACGTGCTCGTCCAGCCACTCCTCGGCCGCCGCGGCCGGGTGCCAGGACGCGAAGTCCAGCTCCTCCAACTGGGCCAGGGTCTTGGCGCTGACCAGGCCGCTGCCGTTGCTGGTCCGGTTGAGCCGCCGGTCGTGCACACACACCAGATGCCCGTCACGGGTCAGCCGGACGTCGCACTCCACGCCGTCGGCGCCCTCGTCGAGGGCTCGCAGATAGGCCGCCAGAGTGTGCTCCGGCAGCGCGTCGGCTCCGCCCCGGTGGGCGAAGACCAGAGGCCGGCCGGAGGTCACAGGACCTGGGGTGGCTGACCGTTCTCGCTGACGACATCGCGGCCGTCGCCGGCCCACGCCTGCATGCCGCCGTCGAGGTTACGGACGTTGTCCCACCCGTTGCCCATCAGGTACGACACGACCTGGCCGGAGCGCCCGCCGGAGCGGCACACCACCACGACCTCGGTGTCCTGGGGGATCTCGGCGATGCGGGCCGGGACCTCCATCATCGGCAGGTGGTGGGCGCCGGGCGCGTGGCCCGCCGTCCACTCGTCGGGCTCCCGCACGTCGAGCAGGTAGGCCGTGGGCTGCACCTGGGACGGCGTCACGCTGGGTACCTGAGGTCCGAACACCCGACCAGCGTAGAGCTACTTCTCCGGGGCCACGACGTCCGGGTTGCCGATGATGAAGTCGGCGAGTTTGTCCTGCTTGACGGCCCGGTACATGTCCATCGTCTTGGGTGTGATCGCCTCGCGGCCCTTGCCGTTGCCGGCGAACGAGCCGTTGTTGCTGCGCAGCAGGACCAGATCGTTGGCGGCCACCCCCTTGAGGGTGAAGATGAAGTCCGCGACCGGTACGCCGCCGGTGTCCAGCACGAACGCCTTGCCGGCGGCCTTCATCAGCCCGCTGACCTTCACCGGGTTGGTCAGCACGCCGCTGCCGCTGGCCTTCTTGGCCATCGCCTTGATCAGCTGCTGCTGGTGGCGCTGGCGGTCGTAGTCGCCGTTCTTGAGGCCGTAGCGCTGGCGGGCGTAGTCGAGGGCCTCCCAGCCCTCCATCTCCCGGCAGCCCTTCTCGTGCCAGATCGGCGTCTGCGACTTGCCGGTCTTGCGGGCCTCCGCGAGATACATCGGCTTGCCGCCCACCTTGACCATGTGGTGCGACTTGACCCGCTGATCCACGCACATCTTCACGCCCTTGAGCGAGTCGATGACGCCCTTGAAGCCGTTGAAGTCGATGATGGCCGCGCCGTCGAAGCTGATGCCCGTCGTGTTCTTCAGCGTCTGGGCCATGAGCTGAGCACCGCCGGCCCAGCCGCCACCGTTCTGGGCGCCGTGGAAGAAAGCCTCGGTGGCCTTGGCGGTGCCGCCCGGATACTTGCTCTTGGCGAACGCGGGGACCTGCACCTCGGTGTCACGCGGGACCGAGACGAGGTACGCCTGGTCGTGGCTGGCCGGGATGTGCAGGATGATGATCGTGTCGGCGTGCAGGTCGTCCACGGCCCAGCGCTTGCGCGCGTCGACGCCCATCAGCAGCAGGTCGATCGGGCCCTTGAGGCTGTTGCCGCCCTCGGCCGCCGTCTTCTTGGTGTCGCCCAGCAGGTTGTCCTGGGTGACCGCGCCCGTCGCGCTGCTGACCACCCACTTGGTGCCGACGATGCCGGCGCCGCTGGCCATCATCAGGACCGCGCCGAAGATCAGCGTCGCCTTGGCCCAGATCGGGTCCTTCTTGCCCTTGGTGCCCTTCTTGCCGCCCTTGGGTGGGCCGGGCGGGCCGGCCGGGGCGGTGCGCTTGGGGGCCGTGACGGCGTCCCGATCCAGCGACGAAGCACGTCGGGGGGTCTGGACGGTCATGCGCTCTCCAAGCGGGTCGGGATCCGGGCGGACATCACTGTACGTTCAACTTCGATCTCTTGCGAGGCCTTGAGCGTTTCATGTCGATGACACGCAGCGTTAAACAAAGGGGCGCGAGCCGGCGGTGACCGCCGACCCGCGCCCTTTGCCCGGATTAGCGACGGATCAGCCGTTGGCCTGGCTGGCCGGCGTCTTGGTCGAGGTCATCCACTCATTCATCTTGTCGGCAGCGATCGCCTTGTACAAAGCAAGAGCCTTCTCCCGATCGGAGACGACGACGCTCTGTCCGGCAATGGTCTGACTGCCTTGGTTGGGGCTCGTGATGAAGGTGAGGTTCTCGCCGCGCAGGCTGCGGAACTGCACGGCCATGTCGGTCAGCGAGAAGTCCTGGTCGGCGGTGATCGCGCTGGTGGTCGCCTTGAGGAAGTCGTTGAGCTTGGCCGGGTTGCTCAGCGTGCCGGAGCTGGCCGCCTTGTCCATCAGCGCCTTCAGGAACTCCTGCTGGTGCTGCATGCGGGCGAAGTCGCCGCGGGCGAACTGCTTGCGCTGGCGGATCCAGTCGAGCGCCTCGGCACCGTTCATGTGCATGGTGCCCTTCTTGAACTTGCGGAACGGCTTGTGGATCGAGGTGATGCTCTGCTCGACCTTGAGGTCCACGCCGCCGAGGGCGTCGGTGACCTCCTTGAAGCCGCCGAAGTCGATGGCCAGCACGTGGTCGAGGTGCACGTCGGTCATGCACTCCACCGTGCGGACGGCCCGGGGCAGGCCACCGAAGGCGAACGCCGCATTGATCTTGGCGCGGCTGCCGCTGCTGCAGTCCGCCGAGTTGCCGGACGGGATCTGCACCCACAGGTCACGGGGGATGGACACCAGCTGGGCGGACTTGTGGTCGGCCGGGATGTGCATGACGATCAGCGTGTCCGCGCGCCAGGCGTTGGTGTCGTCCTTGGTCGCGTCCGGGTCCCGCGAGTCGCTGCCGACCAGCAGGATGTTGAGCGCGCCGTCGACGGTCTTGACCGGACGTCCCTTGGTGATGTCGGAGAAGGCGTCCGTGCGCTTGAGATCGTCGTTGAGGCCGTTGGCGTAGCCGTACAGCGAGATGCCGGCGACCAGACCGCCGACCAGCACCACCGCGCCGACGACCATCGCGATCCGGCCCCAGCGCGGCTTGCGCTTGCCCTTGTACGGCCGCCCGGGGTAATTGCCGCCACCGGGTCCCCGCGGCGGGCCGGCCGGTCCACCGGGGCCACCACCCGAGCCGCGCGGCGGCCAGTCGTCGTAACCACGCGGCACACCGGCGCGGGCCGACGCGGGACCGCCGCCGCCGACGCGGCCCGAACCGGGCACCGAGGCCCGGCTCATCGAGCCCGGCACGGAAGCCCGGCCGGAGGAGCTACCCCAAGGGGACGTGGTCGCAGACATGACTTCAGGTTACGTACCCGGAACCGGGCATTGCGTGCATCGACACTGGCGCGGCACGAAGGGAGGAGACAATTACTGTTCGTGAAACGTTCACTACCGTGGCGAAATGCTCAGCCCTTGAAGAAGTCGATCGTGCGGCGCAGGCCCTCTTCCGGCCCGACCTGCGGTTCGTAGCCGAGCAGGGTGCGGGCCAGGGTCAGGTCGGGACGGCGCTTCTCCGGGTCGTCGGCCGAGCGCTCGACCAGATCGATCTTCGAGTCGCTGCCGCACAGCCGGACGATGAGCTCGGCCAGCTCGAGCATGGTCAGCTCGTGCTCGGTGCCGCAGTTGATCGGGCCGGTCTCGTCCGAGTCGAGCAGCAGCAGGATGCCGCGGACCAGGTCGTCGACGTAGGTGATGGACCGGGTCTGGGCGCCGGTGCCGTGCACGGTGATCGGGGCACCGCGCAGCGCCTGGCTGATGAAGGTGGGGATGGCCCGGCCGTCGTCGGGGCGCATCCGCGGGCCGTACGTGTTGAAGATGCGCACGATCGCGGTGGAGAGGTTGTGGAAGCGGTGGTAGCCCATCGTGGCCGCCTCGGCGAACCGCTTGGACTCGTCGTAGACGGACCGCACGCCGATCGGGTTGACGTTGCCCCAGTACGTCTCCGGCTGCGGGTGCACCAGCGGGTCGCCGTACGCCTCGGAGGTCGACGCCATCAGGAAGCGCGCCGCGTCCGCGACCGCCCGGTCGAGCAGCGCGAGGGTGCCCACCGAGCCGACCTTGAGGATCTCCAGCGGCAGCTTGGCGAAGTCGGTGGGGCTGGCCGGGGACGCCATGTGCAGGATGGCGTCGAAGCGCTCGGCCATGGCCGGGTGGGCGGGCAGGCCCTCGGTGAGATCGGCCTCGATGAGGGTGAAGCGCGGCTCGCCGGCCCGGTGGGCCACGTTCTCCTTGGCCCCGGTGACGAAGTTGTCGATCGCCACGACGGTGCAGCCCCGGTCCAGGAGGGCGTCGACGACGTGGGACGGCACGAAGCCGGCGCCGCCGCTGACGAGAATCCGATGGCCTGCGCCGTACCGCTGTTGCACTGACATGAAAGCCACTCTAAGCGACCGGGGCCGACGCGCATCCCGCGCGTCGGCCCCGGAGGGGTGCTACCTGTCCGTCAGTGAGCGCCGAAGCCGGTCAGCGACCGCACCTCGAGCTCGGCGTACTTGTTCTCGTCCGTCTCCTTCGAGATCACCGTGCCGATCCAGCCGCAGAGGAAGCCGATCGGGATCGAGATGATGCCGGGGTTGCTGAGCGGGAACCAGTGCCAGTCACTGTCCGGGAACATCGCCGTCGGCGAGCCGGAGACGACGGGCGAGAAGAACACCAGCACCACGGCGGAGATCAGACCGCCGTAGATCGCCCACAGCGCACCGGAGGTGTTGAACCGCTTCCAGAACAGGCTGTAGAGGATCGCCGGCAGGTTGCCCGAGGCGGCCACCGCGAAGGCGAGCGCCACCAGGAACGCCACGTTCAGGCTCTGGGCGAAGATCGACAGCAGGATCGCGATGGCGCCGATGACGAACGCCGAGATCCGGGCGACCCGCACCTCGTCGCGCTCCGACGCCTGGCCGCGCTTGATGACGCTGGCGTAGAAGTCGTGCGCCACGCTCGACGACGACGCCAGGGTCAGGCCGGCCACCACCGCGAGGATGGTGGCGAAGGCGACCGCAGCGATGATCGCCAGCAGCACCGCGCCGCCGGTGTCCCCGCCGAAGTAGTCGATGCCGAGCGCCTGGGCCAGCTGCGGTGCGGCCGTGTTGCCCGCCTTGTCCTGCGCGGTGATCGCCTTGCCGCCCACCAGAGCCGCCGCGCCGAAGCCCAGGGCCAGGGTGAACAGGTAGAAGACGCCGATGATGCCGATCGCCCAGAGCACGCTCTTGCGGGCGATCTTGCTGGTCGGCACCGTGTAGAACCGGGTCAGGATGTGCGGCAGGCCGGCCGTGCCGAGCACCAGGGCGATGCCGAGCGACAGCAGGTCCATCTTGCTGTAGAACGTCTTCGCCGCGTCACCGGCTGTCTCCACGCCGTACCGCAGACCGGGTTCCAGGAACGCGGAACCCTTGCCGGACTGTTCGGCGGCGTCACCGAGCAGCGACGACAGGTTGAACTTGTAGTGCGCCAGCACCAGCAGGACCATCAGCAGGGCGCCCGTCATCAGCATGAACGCCTTGACGATCTGCACGTACGTGGTGCCCTTCATGCCGCCGACCACCACGTACACGATCATCAGCGCGCCGACCATGATGATCGTGGCGATCTTGGCGGTGTCGGCGTCCATGCCCAGGAACGTGGTGCCGGGCTTGATGCCGAGCAGCAGGCTGACCAGCGCACCGGCGCCGACCATCTGGGCGATCAGGTAGAAGATCGACACCACGATGGTGGAGACGGACGCCGCCGTACGCACCGGGCGCTGACGCATCCGGAACGCCAGCACGTCGGCCATCGTGTACCGGCCCGAGTTGCGCAGGAACTCGGCCACCAGCAGCAGCGCGACGAGCCAGGCGACCAGGAAGCCGATCGAGTACAGGAAGCCGTCGTAGCCGTACAGGGCGATCAGGCCGGCGATGCCCAGGAACGAGGCCGCCGACATGTAGTCGCCACCGATCGCCATGCCGTTCTGGAAACCCGAGAACGACCGGCCACCGGCGTAGAAGTCGGTCGCCGTCTTGGTCTGCCGGCTCGCCCAGATGGTGATGCCCAGGGTGATCGCGACGAAGATCAGGAACAGCGTGATGGTCAGGGTGCGGCTCGTCGAGGAGGTGGCCTCGGCCGCGAGGTAGAGGTGGGGTTCCATTACTTGGCCGCCTCCGTGTCGGTCTCCGGGGCGTCGTCCGCGCGGGTGGCGGGCGTCGCGCTGCGGGCCGCGGCGCCGGCCGTCAGATCGTCACGGATCTTGTCGGCGATCGGGTCGATCTGGCGGGCCGCGAACCGCGAGTAGTACCAGGCGATCACGAACGTCGAGACGAACTGCAGCAGGCCGAGCAGCAGCGCGACGTTGATGTTCCCGATGAGCTTCACGGACATGAAGCCCCGGGCGTACGCCGAGAGCAGGACGTAGAGCGCGTACCAGAGGAAGAACGCGACGGTCACGGGGAAAATGAAGTTGCGCAGCTTGCGGCGCAACCCGGCGAATTCATCGGATCGCTGGACCTCGAGATACTTCTCGGTCGGGGTCACTTCGGTTGTCAACGTGGCTCACCACCTTCGTGGGGGCGGGTCTTTTCCGCACCGTACGAAGCAGTGGTGGCGATCACTGGCTGCCGGTCGTCAGGTGCGCCGAGCGGCGCCCCTGTTGCGCTTACCGGTCGAGCCCGCGGTACCGGCCGCGGAAGTGGAGCAAAGGGACGAGCCCGGCGTCATCGAGCTGAATCGTCTCGATCGTCGCCTCCACCAGCAGGCCCCAGCCGTACGGTCGCTGCCCGTCCAGCCGGCAGCCCGCCCACGTGCCCGCGCCCGCCGGCACCCGGCCGTAGTCCGTATCGGTCCAGTCGTCGCCGGCGAAGAGACCACCCGGGGCGGGCATCAGGCCGGCGAAACGATCAGCCAGTTGCTGGTCGCCGGGACCGAGCGGGGTGACGGCGAAACGCCCGGCCACCGAGACGGCGTCCCAGAAGTCGCTCTCCTCGTCGACCAGTCCCAGCACCCGGCCGGGCTCGCCGTCGGCGACCAGCATGGAGGAAACGGTGAGACCGGCGGGTCCGGGCGTGGTCCAGAGCGTGACGGGCGCGGCCAGCCGCCCGCGCAGCCGCCGTACCGCCGACTTGTCCTGCTCCGGGGTGGCGAACGGATCACTCGAGTGGATGTGCGCGCCGGGCTCGACAGGTTTCACGGGAAACATTGTGCCGCCCGCGGCGGTAATATCGGTCGCGTGAACACCGCGTGCCCGCAGAGCTGGCGCCCGTCCTAGCGACGGCTGCCACTTCCGCACGCGCGGGCC